>NZ_JACJKP010000137.1 GCF_016901605.1 Gemmiger formicilis | reverse complement strand
TGATACCGAATTCGAGGGCTCCTTTGCACTGTACGGCAACAGCAAATTTGTGTTCCTGGTATTGCTGCCGGTGGTGTTGGCACTGGCCCTGGTAGCGGCCTATGTCTGGCCCGTAGCTGCCGCAGGCATCAATGCACTGACGGGAATCATGTCTACGGCCGGGGCCTTTGGTGTGTTCCTGTACGGTTTCCTGAACCGTGTGCTGATTCCCACCGGTTTGCATCACCTTGTCTGGTCGCCGTTCCTCTACTCGGCCATTGGTGACAGCATGATTATCAACGGTGAGCAGATTGTTGGCGCAAAACCCGTATTCCTGGCACTGCTCAACGATCCTTCCGTTACCGTGATGCCGGATTCCACCCGCTTCTTGACCTATGGTCTGATGAAAACCTTCGGTGTCATCGGTGTTGCACTGGCCTTTATTGCCACTGCCAAGAAAAACAAAAAAGCGGCGACCAAAGCGCAGGTAATTCCCGCCATGCTGACTGCCTGCCTGGTGGGCGTCACCGAACCGCTGGAGTTCAGTTTCCTGTTTGCGGCACCGCTTCTGTGGGGCGTTTACTCCGTCATGGACGGTCTGTTCCAGATGGTTGTTTACCTGTTGGACGTGCACGTTTGTGCCACCAACGGCATCATTGACTTCCTGGTGCTGAACCTGCCTGCCGGCATCGGCCGTACTCACTGGCCCATGTACGTGTTGGTGGGCCTGGTGGAAATCGTGGTCATGTATTTCCTGTTCACCTTCCTCATCAAGCGGCTGAACCTGAAAACGCCGGGCCGGGAAGATGACGACGAAGTACTGGATCTGGCGGCCAATGCAGCCGAAGTGAAAAAGCAGATCAGTGCCACGGGAAAAGCCGAACTCAAAAAGCAGGAGGATGCACACAACGCACAGGTGGTCATTGAAGGCCTGGGCGGCGCCGATAACATTATCAATGTGGGCAACTGCATGACCCGTCTGCGAGTGGAAGTGAAAGACCCCGCCCAGGTCAAGGAAAAAGACTGGTTCAAACCTACGGGTTCTGCTGGTATCGTGACCAAAGGCAGCAACATCCAGATCATCTATGGCCCCAAGGTGGGACGCATTCGTGCTGCGGTGGATGCTGCGCTGGGCCGTGAAGAATAAAAGAACAGCACAACACATGAATACACAGGGAATCTTTATAAGGAGGATACCGCTATGAAGACCTTTAAACTTGTGATTGCAGGCGGCGGCAGTACCTATACGCCGGGCATCGTCAAGAGCCTGCTCAACCAGAAAGAAAAGTTCAAGCTCCATGAGCTGGTTCTGTATGATAACAATGCCGAACGGCAGGAGGCTGTGGGTGTCATTGTTCGCCACGTGGTGGATCTGTTTGATCCGGGTCTGAAACTGACGCTGACCACCGATCCCGAAACCGCCATGACCGATGCGGATTTCATCTTTGCCCAGATGCGTGTGGGTCTGTATGCCATGCGGGAGCAGGACGAAAAAATCCCCCTGCGGTATGGCGTAGTGGGTCAGGAAACCTGTGGCCCCGGCGGACTGGCCTATGGTCTGCGCACCATCTATCCCATGGTGGAACTGATCGATTACTGCGAAAAGTACGCCAAACCCACTTATTGGATTGTCAACTACTCCAATCCGGCGGCTATTGTGGCCAAAGCGACCTTCCGTCTTCGCCCCAAAGCACGCATTCTGAATATCTGCGATATGCCGGTGGCCATTGAGCGCAATATGGCCGAGATTTTGGGCTGCGACCGCCATGATCTGGAAGTGGACTACTTTGGCCTGAATCATTTTGGATGGTTTACCAAGGTGCGGCTGAACGGTACGGATGTCACCGAACAGCTCAAGTCCTACGTGGCGGAAAACGGCTATATGCCCAAGAATGAGAAGAGCGATGTGATGCACAGCGATCCCTCCTGGCTGCATACATACGCCAATGCCAAGCATATCTGCTCGGCGTTCCACGATTATCTGCCCAACACCTATATGCAGTATTATCTGCTGGGGGATGAAGTGGTACAGTCCAGCAATCCCGAACATACCCGCGCCAACGAGGTTATGGAAGGCCGTGAAAAACGGATCTTTGATGCCGTGGCGGACTACCGCGCCGGAAAAGAAGTGGATCTGACCAAATTCTTTGGCGGTGTTCACGGGGCATTCATTGTGGATGTGGCTATGAGCCTGGCCTTTGATCTGCGCCAGCGTCACCTTGTGATGGTGGAAAACCGTGGTGCAGTGGAAAACCTGCCCGATGATGCCATGGTGGAAATTCCGGCGTATATCACCGACCGCGGTCCCGAACCGGTTCGGGTGGGCGAGATTCCCACCTTCTATAAGGGATTGATCGAACAGCAGGAAGCGGTGGAAAAGCTGATTGTAGAAGCGGCCATCGAACATTCCTACGAGAAAGCCCTCATGGCATTTACCCTCTCTAAAACGGTGCCCAGTCTCTTTGTAGCCAAAAAGATCCTGGACGATATGATCGAAGCCAACAAAGAATATTGGCCTGAACTGCACTGATACTTTTGCCGCCGCAGCGCAAAACGCGCTGCGGCGGCTTTTTGTATAAGAAAAACCACCCGGCCGGCCAGTGGGTCAAGAAAAAACGCAACAATATGGAACAAAAACCTCCCGCTGCCATCCTGAATGTACAATCTGCTGATTGTACACGAAAAGCAGCGGGAGGTTATGCAATGTGTAAGTTATAAACCGTCTATCTCATACCGGCCGGAAGAAAAGCTGCCGCAGCCGAGCCGTTCTTGCAGGAACAGCAGGCAAAACAGAAGTAGGTGCAGCGCCGGCAGAGTAAACCGCAAAGAGATATCCTTGCGGTTGATTCGGGGCAGGGGTCCGCAACAGACTCAGGCGACGGAGCAGGTCATATCATCCCGCCACAGTTCCAGAATTTCCGTCCGTTTCTTTTTCCGGAACTCGAACAGGGCGACGATCAGACAAATCACGGTGCAGAGCAGAATCATAAGCAGCCCTACGCCGGCAAAGGAGGGAATTTCGGCCCCCGGCACATAGTAGATGGTATACATTTCACCGGAAACATCCACCAGCCCGTGAATCAGCACGCAGGCCCACAGGTTTTTGGTCCGAAGGTAGGCAGCGGCAAAAATCAGGCCGAAAATGGTGGCATAGCATACCTGGAACAGGGTGCTGATCAAGCCCGCCTGCACCAGATTGCCCAGGTGGACCAAACCGAAGAGGATAGAGGTGGTGAGAACGGATTTGAGAATTTTCCGGTCGTCGTTTTTCCAGTGCTCCATCATGTGGCCCAGGAGCATTCCCCGCATAATGACCTCTTCATAAAAGCCGGTGATCATGTTGGCAACCAGGACCATGACCAGCGTTTCCGGAACGATTGCATTTTCGCTCAGGCTGCCCGGGCTGAGAAGATTCGCCAGCACAAACAGCAGGGCCGGCCATTACAGGATCAGCGCTTTCAGAAAATTGTCCTTGCGGAAGTGGAAGCAAAATTGTCCCTGGTACAGGGTCTTCATCATCAGGATCGCCAGCAGGGCCAAAGACAGCTTGAAAAACGCCACATCATATTCATAGGGGGTGCTGCCCAGCAGGCCGACGCTGATGAACTTATACCCTACCACAAAGATCAGAACGCAGAGAATCCAGAAGATAAGAGCGTGTTTGTCGGCAAGTTTTCGCATTGCTTTTGTCATATTGACCTCCTCATGATAGTGGTTCTACACTTCGCTGCTGTGTTCAGAATCTTTAGGTATTTTTGTGGTATAAAGGTGCCAGGTTTGCCCTGCACCTGCCGGACTTTTCCCGGCGGTGTCCCCAGGTATACAGCTGTCGGTTCCCATCCCTCAGTACTTCCGGTTGGGGGCGGGGCTTCTTTGGCAGCGATTGTGAACATTTATTATACCAGATGTGTCCGGTTTCGGCAACGGGCTGTTGGAAATAGGGCTGTGTTTCCGGGGCTTTTATGGGGGCGTAAGAGCATTCGGCCAGCCGGATTGAGCAGCCGCAAGAAGCTGTGCAATATGCACAGCTTCTTGGATAACTTATCGGTGAAAACGAAGATAGCCAAACCCCATCGGGTGTGGTATGGTATTGCTGTGCGGGGATGTTTTTACCTTGTACAGAATAAGGGCGTGCAGCGGGAATATCATACGCCGCCCGGCTCAGATTGGGAGGCCCCCATGAAAAAGACCGTCATTGTCAACATTTACAACTTCATCCGCAAATCGCACGAGGAACCCAGCCGGTTTATTCAGGATGATTTCGATACAATCCAAAAACAGATGCAGGTGGTGCGGCAGTACGGTCTGCCCGCTACCTATGCCCTGAAATACGACGCCCTGACGGACGAGCGGTACCAGAAACTGCTGCGGGAAAACACCGACCCACAGGATGAAATTTCTGCCTGGTGGGAGATCACCCGTGAATTGTGCGAAAAAGCCGGGGTGCGCTTTCGCGGCAAGGTGACCGAAGAATTTGATGAGCGGGTAAACAGTGCCTACAGCATCGGGTATGAACCGGAAGAACGCAAGCGCCTGGTGGATGCCTACATGGATACTTTCCATGAAGTTTTCGGCAAATATCCTCAGTCCATCGGTTCCTGGGTGCTGGATACCGTTACCCTGGAATATGCCGCCCGGAAGTACGGCATCACCGCCGGGGCTACCTGCCGCGATCAGATCGGTACCGACGGGTTTACCCTGTGGGGCGGTTATCCCAACGGGGTCTACTATCCCAGCCGTTTGAATGAGAACCTGCCCGCGCAGGCGGTGGAAAACCAGCTTTCGGTGCCGGTGTTCCGCCTGTTGGGACCGGACCCCATCTATAATTTTGAGCAGAACCTGCGGCCGGACCTGTACGGCATGGTGTTCACACTGGAACCTGCCTGGCTTACCGGCCGGGATGAAAAGTGGATCTCCTGGATGTTTGATAACCTGACCCGGGAGGATGCCCTGGGCATCGGGTATGCCCAGGTAGGGCAGGAAAATAACTTCCTGTGGGAAAACATCGGGCCGGGGTATATGCCCCAGCTGGCGTACCTGGCACAGCTGGCCCGGGAAGGCCACATCCGGGTGGAAACCATGGGGGCCAGCGGCGCCTGGTTCCGCAAAAAGTACCGCCTGACTCCGCCCATGACCTGGCAGGCTTCCCGGGATTGGGATGCGGCTCATAATTTGTGTGCTCAGTGGTATGCGTCCTGCTGCTACCGCATCGGTTTTCTGGGGGAGGCCGGGCACCTTCGGGTGCGGGACTTTTTCCTCTACCGGGATGAATATCCTTCCAGGTACCGGGAACATGCCATGACCAACGCCAAAAGCACCTTTGATGCGCTTCCCGTGCTGTACCCGCAGCTTTGGACACAGGCGGGGCAGCCCCGGCCCTTTATCCGTCTGCTGGATGAAACGGGCCGGGAACCGGAAGGGACGATCCGCTTTTATGCGGAAAACGAAACCCAGGCCCGGGCGGAATTGACCGACCCGGTGAGCGGAAATCTTCTGGCCGGGTTTAGGATGAGCCCCGACTGCCTTGTGCTGGAGGGCAAATACATGCTGGTGTTTGACCGCCTGCCGGTGTTCCGCCGCGCCGACGGGCCGCGCCTCGAGATGGAGCACGAAGGGTTTGTCTATCATCTGACCGTGGAAACGGGAACGATGGTAAAAGCTGGGGTGGAGGGCGTCTGCATTGCCCCGGCGGACGGGAAAATCTGCCTGCGGCTGGCCGATGTCCCCCCGGCGGAGCCGCTGTACACTCCGCAGTATCTGCAAGATCCCGCGCCGCTGGACAATGTGCGCACGGTGTGGAAACCCACCGACCGGATACCGCCCTTCCCGCCGGAAATGTGCCCGGCTGCGTGCATTTTCCCCAGCGGGACGCAGGCCCAAGTTGCCCTGCACACCCGGCAGGAGGGAATTGTACGGTATACCACCGACGGCAGCCTGCCGGATGAACAGGCCCCGGTCTATACCGGCCCCATCACATTGCGGGAAGATACGGTGCTCTCCGCCCGGCTGTTTTTGCCCGATGGCCGCAGCAGCGAGGTGACCCGTGCCTGTTATCGGTTTGTTCTGATGGAGATGGAACTGCAGAGCCCTACCTGTTTTGACCCCCGGGCGGTCTTTTCCCGGGGAGGGATTCGCGGCTTGCTTGCGCCGCAGCGGGGCAGCTGTGATTATCTGTGCGGGGAATGGCTGGGAACGCTGCAAGACCTGGATGTGACCGCCGTTTTGCCCCAACCGCGGGAAATTGAAAGCATCGGGCTGGGATTCCTTTCTCACCATCGGTCGGGTATTGTGTTCCCGGAATATATCGAACTGTTCACCGGGCCGGATGCGGCGCATCTGACCTTGAAAGATACCCTGCGGCTGCCCTGCACCCCCTGTGAACGGGAAATCGTAAAACAAGATTTTGTGTTCCCGGTAGGGGAAAGGGTGGGCAGTTTCCGGGTGGTCGCCCACCGCTATGCCAAAATGCCCGCCTGGTGTGCCTATAAGGGGGTGCCCGACGTATTTACCATGGCGGATACCCTGCTGGTAAAGCCGAAGGAGCCATAACCCATTTGCCGGGGTGACGGGCAAAGAATTGTACAGGACTGCGGCGGTCCCTTTGGGGCATCCTGCCGCACACAAAATGCCCCCGGTCCGTGAGCCCATCACGGACCGGGGGCATATTTGTTTTACAGCGCAATCAGCCTTTGATAAAGGCGCCTTCTTTCATGATGACCCGCATATTGTCCACGGCAATGGCGCGGATGTTTTCCAGGGGATTGCCCTCGATCACCAGCAGGTCGGCGGATTTCCCGGCTTCCAGGGTGCCGGTCACATGGTCCACCTTCAGCATTTCGGCGCCCACCTTGGTGGCGGCCACAATGGTGTCCATCTCCGAGATACCGGCGCATTCCACAAAGGCGTACATCTCGCCGATGGCGGTGGTGCCGTAGGGGGTCAGGCTGCTGCAGAAGGAGTCAGAACCGATGGTCAGCCCGATGCCCTTGGCTTTCGCCTTGCGCAGGTTGGCGTAGATGCGGTTCAGTTCCTTCTCTACCACCGTGTCGCCGGGCTGGTCGTCGTGCATCTCGGGAATGTACACAGGGGGATAGGTCTTGAACCACTCGTGCAGGAACTGGATGGTGGGGCAGAAATAGATGCCTTTTTCGGCCATGATGTCCAGGCACTCATCGTTCAGGGCCTGGCCGTGAATGATCAGGTGCACACCGGCCCGGGCAGAATCCAGTGCGCCGCCAAAGCCTTCGGCGTGGCTCCAAACGGGAATGCCCACCATGTTGCATTCATCCACCACCGCCTGGATTTCCTCAAAGGTATAGTGCTGGTCGGTCTTTTTGTCCCACCGCCAGATGCCGCCGCCGGTGGACCAGATCTTGATGGCGTCGGGGTTCTGGCGCAGACGGCGCCGCACTGCTTTGCGCAGGTCCCAGGGGCCGTCCACCCGCTCGGCCCAGGGGTGGCTTTCATCATTGTACCAGCTGGGCAGTTTATGGCTGTCGCCATGGCCGCAGGTGCGGGCAAAACCCAGGCCGGTGCCTACCACCCGGGGCCCGGTCATCACGCCGCGCTCGATCATATCGCGGATCTGCAGGCCGCTGCGGCTGATCTCGCCTACGGTGGTCAGGCCGTGTTCCAGGCATTCGTGGGCCTGCTGCACAGCTACTACGGTTTTCTGGATGGGGTCTTCCAGAACCCATTCGGTATCATCGTCGGTCAGGTTGCCGGAAAAGTGCAGGTGGGTGTCGATCAGGCCGGGCATGATGGTCTTGCCGGTTATGTCCCGGGTCTCATAGTCGGGGCCGTATTCCTTTTTCGGACCGGCGTACACGATTTTTTGCCATCCACCAGGACCAGGGCGTCGCGGACCGGCGCCGCGCCGGTGCCGTCGATGAGCAGCCCGCCCACAAATGCTGTTTTTGCCATGATGAAACAAACCTCCCATATTTTGCCGGGGCTTGTGCCGGGGCGCCTGGCCTGCACAAAATCCCCATACAATTCCCTATGATATAGGGCCGGGTAGCAAAATGCAAGCCCTTTCTTTGGGGGCGGTACGGTGATTTTGATGCGGGTAAAAAGTTGTGCGGAGGAATTGTCGTTTACTTTTGGCTGTATGGCTTCGTCTTAAGATTTTATGCCGTAGCCGGGCAGGGTCATCCAGTGGCGGCCTCCCGGTTCGATCCAGAATCCGCTT
>NZ_JACJKP010000136.1 GCF_016901605.1 Gemmiger formicilis | reverse complement strand
CCATCATGGACAAGAAACAACTGTTCGGTATTGTGGCTACCACCCGGCGATTTTGGCAATCGCGGTCCAACAAAATAACCTGACTGTCTTCGGTTTCGGGAAATTGATTGTTGGTAAACGCCACCAGTGTATCATCGTCCAGTACAAACACCCGGTCACATTCGCCCCGGCGGAAAACGGCCGGGCAGCTTTCACTGTCGTGGGCGCAGCCCTCCATGTTACAGGGGACTTCCGTCACATGGTTGACCAGATCGGCCACCCGGTAGCGGATCAGTTCGCCGGTGACCATCTCGTCCATGTAATACTGTTTTTCGTCGCCCAGCCACAGCGGATGCAGGGCCGCGGCAGGGGCGGGAGTGGCTGCGGTGCTTTCAGCCTCCTGTGCGGCGGAAGTTTCGGCGGTCATGGTGGAAGAACTGGCGCTGCTGTCAGTTGGGGCAGCAGTACAACCCGTCAGCAGCAGGGCCGCCAACGCCAGAGAAAAAACTCGTTTCATACAAACTCCTTTTTGTAAAATCAGTAAGGCCCTTTGCAGACTTCAGTATAGTTGGGAACACCATTCAAAAAATCGTCAATGGAAATCAGGCCCAGATACATCTGTTCAGTTTGGGTGGTGTATGGTGAACCGTCGTCGGAAATGTCGGTTCGCGTATAAGGCTCGTACCGGCAGTCCACCAACAGGCGGTCTTTCAGCTGCAAGAAAATCTGCGGCTGGTGGCCGTACCCGTTCCAGTAGTTTTCCGGCAGGTCGGCTCGCTGGCGTACTTCGCCTGTCTCTGCATTGACAAGAAGCGGCAAATCGTAGAAGACAAGCCAGCCGTTGAGATTGGCTTCCATCTGATACTGGTATTCTGCAGAAAGGGCGTCCGGTTCGGTGATGGGCAGCTGGTCTGTGAGCAAGCGGTTTTCACCGGTGGCAGGGTTCACGGTGGAAAAGGTGCCGGCGGTGCTGTCAATCCAGTAATACTGGCCGCCGATGACATAGAAATACAGCCGGTCCAGGACGTAGTCATCGGAGGAATAACTGCAAAAGTCCCGGACTTCGCCGGTGTCAACGTTCAGCAAGACCTGACTTTTGGTGCCGGTAGGGTGGGAGGGCACGGTTGCCGTCGGGTCACCGAAAGTATCTGGATAGGTGAGATTTTCCTGCTGCAAAACCAGATCGCGGCCTACGACGCCCATCATAAACTGGAAATTGTAGAAGTGTTCCGTCAGGTTGGTGGTTGTTCCGTCCGACAAGTCGATGCGGTAAATGGTGTAGAGCGTGGCGCCGAGAGAGGTGTTTTTTTCGTAGCCGCAGCAATAGAGAAAATCGCCGTCGGTATACATGTGATTGGGGTCCAGGAACAAATCCACACCCTCCAACTTTTTCAGCACCCGACGGTTTTGGCAGTTACGGTCCATCAGAGTGATAAAAGAGGAACGGGTGGAATGATTCATGCCACTCAATACCAGCAAGGTACTGTCGTTCAGAACAAAGGGCTGATAGGATGGCATCTGCGTGGTGACGGCGGGGCAGCTTTCGCTGTCGTGGGTACAGCCTTCCACATCACAAGGGATGGTATCCTCTCCGGTTTGCAGGTCTATGACATGATATAAAATCATGGAATCCGCACTTTCGAGTGTCTCCTGTGTGTAATACTGCTTTTCATCGCCGTGCTGCAACAGGCGCAGAGGCTCTTCGCTTCCGGTAGAGGCTTGTGCAGCTGCAGTTTCAGCGGTAACGGCGGCGGAACTTTCGCTGCTGTCAGCCGGGGCAGCGGTGCAGCCCGCCAGCAGCAGGGCGGCCAACGCCAGAGAAAAAACTCGTTTCATACAAACTCCTCCTTTTATAATGTTCGATCACAATCCGGCGTAAGTTTCGGGCGCCATGGAGGTTACGCTTACACTGAAATACCCAAGATCCATATTGGCGACCAGGTACAACTGGGCATCCGCGCTGTAACAGGGGGCGGGGGAACCGTGGCCCAACGGTTCGGCGTCCTCCCAGTCGGTAAAGCTGTCCAAGCCCAGCATGGTGCGGTAGGCACGGGCAACCCGGGTGGAATCAAACCCGTCAGCCAAACCCAGCTTTCCGTTCAAACCGGTTAAAGTGCCGTATTCGGTCACGGTTATACTTAGATATGGCCCGTTCAGTTCCCGGCTGAAATGGTAGGTGGTGGCACCGGCGGTCTCACTATCGGCGTAACACTCGGTGGCCTGGGCAACCAATTCCTCGGCGGCATCCAGATAGGCTTCTGGTAACACCTGGAAACTGCGCAGGGCAGCCAGGCAGGGGGCTACGGTTTCCTGGGCAGTGGATAACGGGGCGGGTTGGTACATGACCGTCTCGGCGGACTGCTGCCGCCAGTAATACAATTCCCGGGCTACGGCGTTTTCCCGCCCGGCGGTGCCCAAAAAGTTGCTGTCGGCGGCGGTGTCCCACTGGGCGCTATCCAACTGGCGGTCCCGGACAGCGAACCACACAAAGGGCAGGGTGGTACACAAAATTACCAGCAGGGCGGTGCCGCACAACGGCAGCCAGCGTTCACGCAGTTTCATGGTCGGCCTCCTTGGGTTTGGGCAGGGTAAAGGACACAGCAGTACCGGCTCCGGGGGAGCTCTCAAAGGTCAAGTGAGTGCCGTGCAGCACTGCAATGCGTTCGCACAGGGCCAGACCCATACCGCTGCCGCCATGCTGTCGGGCACGGGACTTATCTACCATATAAAAAGGTTCGGTGATGTGGGGCAAATCCCCGGCAGGAATGCCGCAGCCGGTGTCCCGTACCGTAAGTATTAAGCTTTCCGGCTGTTCAGCAGTTTCCAGGGTGATGGTTCCTTCCGGCGGGGTAGCGTGGCGGGCGTTGAGTACCAGATTGTACAAAAGATCACACAGCAGTTCCCGCTGGGCCAATACGGTCAGACGGCAGTCCGGCACCGACAATACCGGTGGAGTTTGGGGCAGGGCACGGGTCAGTTGGCGGAACACCCCATCCAACCGCACCGGTTCCAAGGAGGGCGGTTCGCTGCCGTTCAACTGCATCAGTTCCATCAGGCGACCGCTCAAGGCTTCCAGGCGTTTACTCTCATGGTAGATAAAGTCGGCTGCTTTCTGCCGGGTGGCGGCGGGCACTTCGGTTCCGCGCAGCAGGTCCGCGTACCCCAGCATGCTGGTCATGGGGGTTTTCAGTTCATGGGTAAAAGCGGCGATAAAATCTTCTCGCTGTTGTATATGTTCCTGCAAAGCGTTTACTTTGTCCTGCACGGCGGCGGCCATTTCATCAAAACTGCGGCTCAACCCGGCGATTTCGTCGCTGCCGGGCAAAGCGGTACGCCGGTCGTAAGCCCCGGCGGCAATCTCCCGGCTGGCAGCCTCCAGTTGTTCCAGCGGGCGCACCATGCGGCGGCAAAGCAGAAGCGCCAGCAGCGCAGCCACGGCCAGCGCCAGGGTCTGCCCCAGTAGAGCGTCCCGCAGGCGCAGGGCGCGGTCGGTGAACAGCCCGTCGAGACTTTGCGCGCTTACAAAGGTCAGGCATTGTTCCGGACAAATGATTAGTCCGCTGCACACCAGATACCGGGTGCCATCCACAGCGGTGAGAATACGCATCTGCGTTCCCTCGTCGCCCGGCACCACCCGGGCCAGTTCACTCTGGGAAAGGGTGGTGGGCATGGTGGAAGCCAGGGACCGCCCTTCCTGGTCATACACCGCCAACAGGCTGCGATTGCCCTGGCGGGACAAGCCGCCCAGGTAACTCCATACCCGGGATTGCAGCATGATCTCGGTATCGGAACGCAACTCTCGCTGAAAAGCGGCGGATTCTCGCTGCCATTCCTCCCGGGCGGTCTGGCGCAGGTCGGTCAGGGCGCGGCTGAACTGCCGCTCCTGGGTCCACAGGGTACTCAGGCTCAATACCAGGGCCAGTACCCCCAGCAATACAAGGGTCAGTTTGTGGCCGAATTTCATGGGGCGGTTTCCTCCTTTTCCAATCGGTAGCCTACACGGAATACGGTACAGATTTCATGCTTCCAACCCAGTTTTTTCCGCAATCTGGTGATACACAGGTCCAGGGGCCGGGTATCGAAGTCTTCGTCGTCCCCCCACAACCGTTCATACAGTACTTCCCGATACAGTGTCATGCCCCGGTTGCGCATGAGCAGTTCCAGCAATTCAAATTCCCGGGGTGAAAGATGCACCGGCTTGCCGTTCTGCTCCACAGTGCGGGCGGCAGGGTCCAGTGATACCCCAAAGGCCTGCAATATCACGTTGGATCGCCCGGTGCGGCGCAGCACGCTTTCCACCCGGGCAACCAGTTCCAACGGTTCAAAGGGCTTGGTCAGGTAGTCGTCGGCGCCCAGACGCAGCCCCCGCACCCGGTCATTCAAGGTGGTTTTGGCAGTCACAAAGATCACCGGTGTTCCCACACTGCGCAGGTATCCCAGCAATTCATATCCATCCACCTTGGGCAGCATAATATCCAGAATAGCCAGTTCGTAATCCCGTTCGGCAATCAAATCGGCGGCGGTTTCACCATCATTGGCCTGCTCGCAGGTGTATCCGGCGCCGGTCAGCGTCAGTTCGATCAGGTCTGCAATGGGGTGTTCATCTTCCGCAATCAAAATAGGGCGCATTTGGGTTCCTCCTTACTGGATGCTCTCAGTCTACTGTACACTTCTTTCCGAGTTCTATCAATGATCGAAAAAGAAGACATTCACAAATTGTTTTCAATTTTCCTATTGACACCGAGAATGGAAGTGGTACAATATTAGCAGTCGAAGGCTTAGAGTGCTAATTCAAACAGAGCGGTGCTTATACCGCGCCGCCATAGAGGTGGACGGGAAAAGAAAGCACTCGATAGCATTCGTTGCTAATAGATGAATTTGCGTGTATCTGCACAATAAGGAGGTACGCACTATGAACATGAATCAACTCACTCAAAAAACCATCGAGGCCCTGCAGAACGCTCAGCGACTGGCAGTGGAATATTCCAACCAGGCCGTAGAGCAGGAACATCTGCTGGCGGCGCTGGCGCAGCAGCAGGACGGGCTGATCCCGCAGTTGCTGGCAACGCTGGGGGCCGACCCCAACGCATTTGCGCAGGCCGCCCTGCAAAAGGTAGAAGCTCTGCCCCGGGTGACCGGTTCCGGCCGCGACCCCGAGAAGGTCTATATTTCCGGTGACCTGGACCGCGCCCTCAATGCGGCGGAGGAACAGGCCAAGCAGATGAAAGATGAATATATCAGCGTGGAACATGTGTTCCTGGGCATTCTGCAGCGGCCCGGCAAGGCAGCTGCGGAGCTGTTCAAGATGTTCAGCATCACCCAGGAAGGTTTCATGAAGCAGCTGTCGGCTGTGCGCGGCAATCAGCGTGTCACCAGCGATAACCCTGAGTCCACCTATAACGCCCTGAAAAAATACGGTCAGGATCTGGTGGAGATGGCCCGTGCCAACAAGCTGGACCCGGTCATCGGACGTGACAGCGAAATCCGCAACGTCATCCGCATCCTGTCCCGTAAACGCAAGAACAACCCCGTCCTCATTGGCGAAGCCGGTGTCGGTAAGACGGCCATTGCGGAAGGTCTGGCCCAGCGGATCGTTCGGGGCGACGTACCGGAAAACCTCAAAGACCGCACGGTGTTCAGCCTGGATATGGGCGCACTGGTGGCCGGTGCCAAGTACCGCGGCGAGTTTGAGGAACGGCTGAAATCGGTGCTCAACGAAGTCAAGAAATCCGAAGGCAAGATCATCCTCTTTATCGATGAACTGCACACCATTGTGGGTGCCGGCAAGACTGACGGCGCCATGGATGCGGGCAACCTGCTCAAACCCATGCTGGCCCGCGGTGAGCTGCACTGCATTGGCGCCACCACGCTGGATGAGTACCGGGAATATATCGAGAAAGACCCTGCCCTGGAGCGCCGTTTCCAGCCGGTCATGGTCAACGAACCCACTGTGGAGGACACGATTTCCATTCTCCGCGGCCTGAAAGAGCGGTACGAGGTGTTCCACGGCGTCAAGATTCAGGACCCGGCGCTGATCGCGGCAGCCACCCTGTCTGACCGGTATATCACCGACCGTTTCCTGCCCGATAAGGCTATCGACCTGGTGGACGAAGCCTGTGCCATGGTCAAGACGGAACTGGATTCCATGCCCGCCGAACTGGACGAAATGAATCACCGGATCACCCAGCTGCAGATCGAAGAAGCCTCCCTTAAGAAGGAAACCGATGAACTTTCCAAGCAGCGGCTGGCCGCTCTGGAAAAAGAGATGGCGGAACTGCGGGACAGCTTCAACAGCAAGAAAGCCCAGTGGGAGAACGAGAAGAACGCCATCAATAAGGTTCAGAGCCTGCGCGCCGAAGTGGAAACCACCAAGGCAGAGATCGAAAAGGCTACCCGTACCGGTGATTACGCCAAGGCTGGTGAGCTGCAGTACGGCAAACTGCCCAACCTGCAGAAAGAGCTGGAGGCAGAGGAGAAGCTGGCCAACGAAAAGAAGGAGGACAGCCTGCTCCGTGACCGTGTCACCGACGAGGAAATCGCCCGCATTGTGGCCCGCTGGACCGGTATTCCGGTAGCCAAACTGGTAGAAGGAGAGCGGGAAAAACTGCTCCGTCTGCCCGATGTGCTCCATCAGCGGGTCATTGGTCAGGACGAAGTGGTACAGAAGGTGTCCGACGCCATTCTGCGTTCCCGCGCCGGCATTGCCAACCCCAACCGGCCCATCGGCAGTTTCCTGTTCCTGGGCCCCACAGGCGTGGGCAAGACCGAACTGGCCAAAGCTCTGGCCCAGGCCCTGTTTGACGATGAGAAGAACCTGGTCCGTATCGACATGACCGAGTATATGGAGAAGTTCAGCGTATCTCGTCTGATCGGTGCGCCTCCGGGATATGTAGGCTATGAGGAGGGCGGTCAACTCACCGAGGCTGTGCGCCGCCATCCTTACAGTGTGGTGCTGTTCGACGAGGTGGAAAAAGCCCATCCCGACGTATTCAACATTCTGCTGCAGGTGCTGGACGACGGCCGTATCACCGACAGCCAGGGCCGCACGGTAGACTTCAAGAACACCGTCATTATCCTGACCTCCAACCTGGGTTCCGACCTGATTCTGGAGGATCTGGAAAAGAGCCGGGCCAATGGCAGCAACGATCTTTCTTCCGAAGCACAGGAGGCCATCGGTCAGCTGCTTAAGCGGCAGTTCCGGCCCGAGTTCCTCAACCGTCTGGATGACATCGTTTACTACAAGAGCCTGACCAAACAGGAGATCGGTTCTATCGTTGACCTGATGCTGGCCGACCTGCACCATCGCCTGGCCGACAAGCAGCTGCATCTCGATGTGACCGAGGCTGCGAAGAATGCCATTATTGACGGCGGGTATGATCCCATCTATGGTGCCCGTCCGCTGAAGCGGTATATCCAGGCCCATGTGGAAACCATGATTGCCAAGGAGATCATCGCCGGGGCCCATGCCGCAGGGGATACCCTGACTGTGGACGCCGATGAGAACGGCCACCTGTATCTGCGGTAATACTTTTATAAATGTGCGCGCCGCGCGGAGGATTTTCTCTGCGCGGCGCGTTTTTGCGTGGGTACAAAACTGTAAAATAAATGCAAAAAGGGACTTGACTTGTCCGCTGGCTTTATGCTAAAATATCCCTTGCAGTTAAGCTGTAAGCGGAAGTGCTGGAATCGGCAGACAGGCACGTTTGAGGTGCGTGTGTCCATGACGTGTGGGTTCAAGTCCCATCTTCCGCACCAAAATCCCGAATGCGAAGGCTTAATAGTGATAAGGTACTATTTAGCTTTGCGAGGGGCAGAGAACGGTGTGACCGTAATGGTCACGCCGTTTTTCTGCGTCCAAGGGTAGATTTCGCAACAACAGGCTCGGAAATCACAGGAATCTCTACGTCATCCACGAAGTTGAAATAGATTTTCACCTTCTGTACCCGCTTGCCGCTGGATTTGTCCGGCGCAAACACCTCAATCTTCTTGATATACTCATTGACTATCGTAGGTGTCAATTCCGGTACATCCACATACTTCTGAGTCAGGGCGACAAAGGCATCCACATCCGCACTCATGGTTTCCTGCGTTTCCAGCCATTCTTCCGTCACTTCGATTTCGAGCTTTAACTGTTCCTGTTCTGCCTCGTAATCGGCGGTCATTTTCTTGTACCGCTCCTTGTTCAGATCGCCCAGGACAAAATCCTCATAGAGTCGGGACAGAAGAACATCCAAGTCAGCCAGCCGCT
>NZ_JACJKP010000135.1 GCF_016901605.1 Gemmiger formicilis | reverse complement strand
AAAAAATTCCGGAATAGCAGCCAGCATAGCGAGCCCCCATGTGGGGTGGTTGGCCAGACGGAATTTTGAGAACAGGTAGCCCGGGTCAAAGCTGAATGTTTCACAGGCCGCCGAAAGTTTACTGTAGTAGGTATATCCATCGTCCTGCAGCAGCGTGTCCCATTGCGGCAGGCGCAGCAACACCATTATTACAAACAGCAGCAAAAGCCAGCGATTTTCAAAAAACCAGCGTTTTGGGTCGGGCTTTTGAAGCCTTATCCAACCGGCCAGAACCGCCAGCAGGCACAGCCCTGCCACAAGGGGAATCACCCCCACATGGGCGGAAAACCCACCTGTGCGCAGATACGTCAGGGTCCCCCCACAGGCAAAAAGAAATACCAGAACCAGGATCACCGTCGCTTGTCCCAACAGCGAACCCAGCCATTGATTTTTTTTGTTATGCATTCTGTCCCCCATTGTTTTTTCATCGCGGGAAAAATATTTCATCGTATCAAATTATATTATAACACAGATCGTTGGCTGCAACAACTCAATGTTTGACGCGGGCGGCGTTGTACGCCCGAAGCATCAACACCGCATACCACAACAGTACAACACTGAAAATAACAAACGAAACGGAGGCAGCCGCCATGGCCCCCGGGAAGAAATGCGTCACGGTGTACACCGCAAGGGGAACAGCCGCCACTACCGGCATTGCCTTGGTGGTTTGCCCGGCTTGCCGCAGCATCAAAACGGCGGTGAGCAACAAAAGCCACAAATCCACCGCCCGCAGTGCCGGCATCAGCCATACCCAGACCCCGCCGCTTTGACTTCCGCACAGCACCAGTTCCAGAACCAGCTGCGCAATGCCGCACAACAGCGGCGCCACGCCGCGGCGAGACACCAGAAAGTATCCCACCACGGCCAGCACCGTGAGAGAAAGTTCCTGCAGCTGGGTATTTTCCGGCACAGCCAGCAGGGCGCGCCCCGCTGCGGATACACCAATTAAAAGATAGGCAAGTGCCTGCCTGTTTTGTTTATCCATAGTATTCTCCTGTATGATTATTCACTGCAAAAGGGAACGTTTTGCCCCCTTCCGTGGCTTCTTTTCATGATAACACGAACCGCCAGGGCTTGCAAGGCAACAAAACCGGGCGTATAATAGAATTCATTCCCATTTTGGAAACGAGGTTATTGGCATGGAATTTTCTCATCGGTTGGAACTGTTTGGCCCGGAGATCTTTGCCGCATTGAACGACAAGAAAGTTGCCCTGGAGGCAGAAGGCCGCCATCTGTATAATTTAAGTGTCGGCACTCCTGATTTTGCCCCTGCCGAACACATCAAACAAGCGCTGATCGAAGCGGCACAGGATAACGAAAACTGGAAATACAGCCTGCGGGATCTTCCCGAACTGCTGCAGACCGTCTGTGAATATTATAAACGCCGTTTTCAGGTGGATTCCATCACGCCGGATCAGGTCATGAGCTTTTCCGGCAGCCAGGACGGCATCGGTCACTTGGGATTGGCGCTGTGCAACGATGGTGACGTTGTCTTGCTGCCCGACCCTTGCTATCCGGTGTTTATGACCGGCTGTATGCTGGGTGGCGCCAAGCCCTGGTATTATCGTCTGACCAAAGAGAACCGCTTTTTGCCGGATGTTTCCTCCATTCCGGAAGATGTGGCCCGTGCAGCCAAATTGATGCTGGTCAGTCTGCCGGCCAACCCGGTAGGCAGCATCGGCACCCCTGAACTGTACGCCGAGATCGTGGCTTTCTGCCAGAAATATGACATTCTGCTGGTGCACGACAACGCTTACAGCGATATCATTTTTGATGGTGCCCACGGTGGCAGCATCTTTAACACGCCGGGTGCCAAAGATTGTGCCGTGGAGTTTTTCAGCCTGAGCAAAAGTTTCAACGTAACCGGTGCCCGGATCAGCTTCCTGGTAGGCCGTCCCGATGTGGTAGCCGCCTGCAAAAAGCTGCGTACCCAGATCGATTTCGGTATGTTCCTGCCCATCCAGAAAGCCGCCATTGCTGCCATGACCGGACCTTTGGACGGTGTACAGCGGCAGTGCGCCGAATACCAGCGTCGTCGCGACGCCCTGTGTGGCGGACTGCGTGCCATTGGCTGGAATGTACCGGACAGCCACGGCAGTATGTTTGTCTGGGCCCCCATCCCCGCCGGCTACGCCAGCAGTATGGAATTCTGCATGGAACTGATTGAAAAGGCCAACGTGATCTGCACACCGGGGTCCAGCTTTGGTCCCAGCGGCGAAGGGTATGTGCGTTTTGCACTGACCATGCCCGTGGAACAGATTCAGGAAGCCGTGTCGGCCATTGCCGCCAGCGGTATGATTCACTGATTTGTTGTTATCCTTGTACTTATTAAACAGTTAAAAAAGCAGCCCGCCGCAAAGCGACGGGCTGCTTTTTTGCAGACATTACTGCGCGCTTTCCCTTACAGCCGCGCGTAATTCTTTCTGGATGGCCGGTGTAACAGCAACCTTCTTCAGCAACGAAGACAACAGCTCCGGCACCTGCTCTGCCGGAAGCTGATCTGCCACGACCGTCGCCAGGTACTCTGCGTGAGACATGGCCGGTTCAAATGTACGCGCGTACGTCTTGCCGCTGCGCACAAAGCCCACCTCGCGCAGAACGCCTTTTTCCATCAGACTGTTCAGCATGGAAAAAATCGACCTTTCTTTCCACTTCCGATCCACACAGGTGGATACTACTTCCGTTTGCGCCATCGGATGATCCGCCTGCCAGAAAATTTCCATTATCTGCTGTTCACTTTTTGTCAGATGCACGCCACTCTACTCTCCCTCGTTATATGATACTTAGATAGTATCTGCTTTTGATTGAAATGTCAATGTATTTTGCACAAATTTTATCGGTTCTCTTTGTTATTTAATAATTTTTTCATATTTTTTCGCACTTCGGAAACACCCGCGTAACATTCCACAATTTTATCGGTATATCGAATGTTTATTATTCGTTTTTTTATCATTTTTTATCGTTTTTTTCTTCTTTTTTCTTTGAAATAGCTGTAAACATAATTCCATAATTTTTTTGTTTTTTCAACAACAAAATATGGATTTTCAGCTCATTTACACTTTTAACATGTATTTATCGACTCCATTGCTGTGATAAAACCTCCAAAGCACGCTTTTCAATGCGCGAAACATAGCTGCGGCTGATCCCCAACCTTTGGGCTACTTCTTGCTGCGTACAGGGCTTCTGCCCCTGCAAACCGTACCGCATTGTCAGCAGTTCCCGCTCCCGTGGCGGCAATTTTTCCACCAACTTGCGCAAATGAACTGCATCGGCGCGGTTTTCGCATCGGTCTTCCATCACCGTAGGGTCCGGCAATGTGTCCGCCAGGGTCAATTGCCCGTCACTGCCTTCCAACGGTTCCTGCAGCGAAATTTGCGTTCCTTCCCGCCGGGTACGGCGCAGTTCCATCCGCAGCTCGTTTTCAATGCAGCGGCTGGCATAGCTGGAAAATTTGCTGGTTCGCAACGGATCAAAGGTATCCACAGCCTTGATCAGGCCGATGGTACCGATTGAGATCAGATCATCCTGAGATGCCGTAGCTGTATAATACTTTTTGGCCACATGCGCCACCAGACGCAGATTATGGCGAATCAGTAGATCCCGTGCCCGGGCAGCGTCTGCACCGCCTGTACGCAGTGCTGCGAAAGCAGCTTTTTCTTTGGCCTGTGGCAACGGCCGCGGAAAGGAACCGCTTTCCAGATGCAGTGCCAGATACAGAATATGACCGGCCGCAGCCTGTAAAAAAAGACCCAGAATTTCCAGCATACTACCCACCCCCTGGCCCAGAGTATGCAGTCCCTGCCGCCAATATACGTCAAGATGGGACAACGGCTGCTTTTCCCCTGCCCAGAATACTTAAAATATGATACACTATCCACAAGCCAATTTCCATTATCAACACATATTGCTCAAGGAGGTTCTATCATGAAACGAATCCTGGTAACCGGTGCCGGCGGCTTTGTGGGAGCCCGCATCATGGAGCAATTGATGGGACCAGCCATAGAATTCCTCCCTTTTCCACCCGGCAGAATGGCCGGTATATCCCGGGAAGAGTTGTGTGAACTGGTCCTGCGCCTGCAGCCTAATGCACTGATTCATACAGCCGCATTATCAGATACCGGACACTGTGAAACCCATCCGGAGGAGTCTTACCGGGCCAATGTTTCCATTCCTCTATGGATTGCCGAGGCCGCCCGGGAGGTCAACGCCAAGTTGGTGGCATTCAGTTCCGATCAGGTATACGCCGGTTTGCAGGACACCGGCCCCTTTGAAGAAGATCTTCCCCTGCACCCTGCCAACGTCTATGGCCGCCACAAACTGGAAGCCGAACAGCGGGTGTTGGAGCTTCTGCCTTCCGCTGTCTTGCTGCGGGCCACCTGGATGTATGATCTGCCCGGGTACGGGCTGCCCATCCGCGGCAATCTTATCCTGAATTTGCTGCGGGCCGCCATGCACAACGAACCACTGCGTTTTTCCTGCCGGGATTATCGCGGCGTGACCTATGTACGGCAGGCCGTTGAAAATCTGCTGCCTGCATTGGAGCTGCCGGGCGGCGTTTACAACTTCGGCTGTGAAAACGACTACGATATGTATACCACTGCCCGGCATTTCTGCACCGTACTGGGCATTACACCGCCCCTGGAAAAAGCCGACTGGCCCCGCAGCCTGCGGATGAACTGCCGTAAAGCCCGCGAGGCAGGGATCGTGTTTGACAGCACCTTTGACAATGTGACCCGCTGCCTGCAGGATTACGGCGTAAGTTCCCTGCTATAAAAAAGCACACCCCGTATTTCGGAACAACCGAAATACGGGGTGTGTTTTTTGCTTGTTGTTCAGGCAAGAGGGAGTTTTGCCGTCCCCTTACCGGGAAAGCATCAGCGGCCGCGGAACCAGATCACCGCCACTGCAACCAGTGCAGCAACAGCCAGTACGCCCAGTACAATCGCAATCACCAGCGATGCATTCAGTCCACTGGTCTGTTCCTGTACAGTCTGTTCAGGCGTTGCGGTTTCAGCCACATCCTCGGGCGCCGCCGAAGGTGCCGGGGTGGCGCTTGCCTGCAGCGTGGAGGAAGGTTCCGGCAAAGCGCTGGGCTTCGGGGTAGCCTTTCCACCGGACGGCTTGCTGCTGCCGGACACCGTCGAAGTGGTACCCTGTACAGCCTGGACCGGTGCCGACGTGCCTACCGGAGAGGTAGAGACTTCCGGCGTGGGAGCAGGCGTCTGCGCTGCCGTACTCTGGCTGGAAGTTCCGCCCTGGCTGGTGGAAGAGGAACCACCGGAAGACCCATTGCTGGAAGATTCATTGCCGGAAGAAGGCTTTTCGGTCGCTTCAGGAGCCACAGGGGGTTCTGTCGCTTCGGGTGCGGCGGGCGTCTGGGTCGGCACGGGAGTTTCGACATCTGCCGTGCTCAGGTCCGCCGATGCAGCGGCAACCGCAGTGGTTTCCGCTTTGCCGTAGGCAGCGTTCACCAGTTCCAGGGAATCCTCCACCACACGGACGGTGGCAATGGTCCCGGGGGCAGCATCCAGCTGAATCTCGCCCAGGGATACCGTCCCATCCTTCAGCAATTCATCCCGGCCCGCAATATAAACCGTCAACCGGCCGGTTTCCTCGTTGTAACGATACTGCTGCACACTGCTGGTCAGCCCATCGTTAAAATCAAACTGTGCTTTGGCGCCATTGCTGCTGTCCACCTGAAAACTCAGGCGCAGCGCCGTCACATCCTTGGCTGCCTCCTGGGGCAGCGTCAGGCTGACAGAGGCTTGGCTGCCATCTGCATTCATTGTCACCGTGCCATCGGTCCCCTGCGCTGCGACAGGCAGTGCCGTCAGCGTCAGGGCTGCCCCCAACAGCAGGGTGGCCAACCATTTTTTCATTGTATTCTCCTGTTCTGTCAATCAGCGCTGCCAATGGTAATGGAAGGCAGCGGTTCGGGCAGCTCGACCGGCAGTGTATCGCTGGTCAGACGCTGACCCACGTTGGTAGTGGCTTCGTCCACACGGTACAGTTCCGCGCGCACCGTTTCCGGCATCGTCATGCCTTCCAGTGCATCGGGCTCGATCCAGTAGACCCAGTAGCCTTCGCTTACATCGCCCAACAGCCCGTTTTCCGGGTCCGGTGCCAGGATGATCTGGTGCGCCACGGTATTGCCCTCGGCATCCAGACCGCCCACGATCTCACCGTTCTGGTCGTAGAGCAGCACCACATTGTAGGCGGGATTGCCCTTGTAGCTGCCCGTAAAGACCAGGGAGCCCTGCGGGATCACATCGCCCTCGCCATCGGCATACTTATAGTCGCTTTCCAGCGTACCAATGCCGTTTTCCAGCAGTTCCACGTTGTCGCCGGTGGGGCCCAGAACATCCAGCTCGCTGATGGAAACAGCGCTGCCGGTGGGCGCCTTGACGATCAGACGCAGCTGCGTGGCATCGTAGGTGCACAGCCAGGGCTTGCCCTCGGTGTTGGGGAAGTATACGGTGTTTACCGTATCGCCGGCAAAGGTGCCGGTGGCCAGCGTCTGCCAGCTGCTGCCGTCGGTGCTGATCTGGATCTCGTAGTTCTGGATCGCAGTTCCGCTGGTGACCGTGTACTTGAAGCCGGTCACTGCCAGCGTCTTGTGGAAGTTCAGCGTAACGGTAGCCTCGCCCTTAGCCTGGCCCGTGTAGGTGGTTTCTTTCTTATTGTCGATGACCTGGGTGATGGCAGAAACCGGATCGGGATCACAGGGGTCCTGCTCGGTCGCATCCGGCGTGGTATCCTGCTCCGAAGTCATGTTGGTGGTAACCGTCCACTGGCTCTTATCGTAGCTGCCGTCGTGGCTGATCTTGACCGTGGGCAGCGTCAGGGTCTGGGAACGGTTGAGGAACTTGTCGATGGCCGTGATCTGGTAAGCCACGGCGCGGTTGTTGATGGTGGTGACCGTATCGGTGTAGCTGTCACCGGTGGTAAAGCCCACCACCTGGGCATTGGCTTCACCGTTTTCGTAGGTCACACGGGTGATCTCGTACCCCAGCAGCAGATCGGAATCCACCGTGGAAGCCAGCGTCAGATTCACCTGGTTGGCGGTCTTTTCGTCCACCACCGCAGTGGTGCCCTCGGTCAGGACATCCTTGCCGGCAATGGTCGCATCGGCACTGTGGGTAAAGCCATAGGTGCGTGCATCGTCATTGACGTAATACAGCGCGCGGGTTTCCGCCTCAAACTGAGCCATATAGGCAGCAGTCGTGGCATCGGGAATCAGACCCCAGCGAACAAAGAAGTCCGTCAGGTCTTTCTGCGCTGCCGCAGAGGTCAGCCGCATGAAGTTCTGGTTGGCATCGCCGCCCAGGCTCAGTTTGACACCGCCCGGTGCAGGTGCCGAAGCCGTATTGCGGGCATAGGTATCCACGCGGGCATAGAAGCGGCTTTCCAGCAGATCATTGTAGTTATCGTAGATCTGGTATTCGTATCCCTTATCATAGGCAAGGTGCAGCTGCCAGTACATACCCAGCTGGGTAAACACGTCGCCGGCTGCGCCGGTGGTGCCGCTGGTCACCTTGCTGTAAATGGCATCGTAACCGAAGCGCATGCCATCGGAAGTCTGGGAAATCTGGGCAAAATAGTTGTTGGTCACTTCCGCCACCGCATACTTGCCCTGGTTGATGTTATGGCCGATCTCGTGGGCAATGCCCCAGCCGAAGTAGTTACCGCTCTGGTAGCTGCCGTCCTCGTTGAGAACGATGGGGTTGCCTTCCGCCAGGCCGGGCACAGAGCCCCAGCCGATGCCGATATGATTGCCTGCCGCATACATGAACGCGCCGGCAAACATACGCATATAACGGATATTCAGGTGCTGGGCCGGCAGGCGGTTGGTGTTGCCTGCGCCCTCCAGGTTGGTAAGACCCTTATGCTGGTAGAACAGGATCATCATCTGATCCATGGCATCCACAGAGTTGAGCAGACGGGCCGCCTTCTCGCTGGTTTCTCCGGCGCCCAGGCCTGCCAGCAGCTGGCTGGCCGGTACCGAGTACATCATCTGATCCAGCAGCACATCGGTGGTGTTGAGGATGCATTCCTCCGCATTGTAGGCCGTATCGGCATGCAGGGTGCCATGCTGCGCTTCCAGGCCGGCGGTGTAGCTTTCCAGCTCTTCCACATAGGCCGTCACGCGGGCTTCCCGTTCACCGGCATCATCAATGCCGTACAGGTCCA
>NZ_JACJKP010000134.1 GCF_016901605.1 Gemmiger formicilis | reverse complement strand
CTGGGGCAAGTGGTAATCAATGGCATCAAGATCCTGCTGGGACAGCCGGTAGAAGGTTTCTTTGCCGAGCGTCAGCCCCAGTTCTTGCAGGCTATGGCCGATATGGGCCACCAGTTCTGGACCAGCGACGGCAAACTGAGCATGATTGGTCAGGGCCGCAACGTGGTGGTGTTCATTCTGCTGCTGTTTGCGCTGGCCTTTGTACTGGCTGCCGGTTGGCGGCTGCGGGTACGCGTGGCCGCCATGGCAGTGCTGTCCACCCTTTGCTTTGTGGGTTATAATCTGATGCTGGCGCTCAGCTATGGGTTTATCTTCAAGCCCTTCCAGGCCGAAGGACTCACCGACTATAACCGGTACATTTACAGCTATTACATCGGCTGGTTCCTCATTGCCCTGGGATGCCTGGTGGTGACACTGCTGCCTCAAATCGAGGTCCACAGGGCAACCCTTGCCGAAAAAGACGGCCCTACCGCTATTTTCAGCTCCAAGCTCTATACTCCGCGCTGGGGGCTGGCCGGGCAGGGGGCCGTGTTGTTGCTGGCAGTGGCCATGCTGGCCCGGCAAAGCCAGCTGGTGCTGCCGCAGCTCAGTGTGCTGGGCTTTGCCGACAGTGAATTTGCCGACCGGAAAGCCATCCGGGCCGAGGCGGAGCTGGTTTGCAGCTACCTGACCGAAGAGGACCGGGTCTTTTTCGTCAGCCAGGGGGATAACGGAGAAGCCTGGTTCTCGGCTGTCTTTGATTTCTATCCCATTCTGGTGGATTATTCGGGCATCACGTCCGAGATGATCGGCGGCGGTGGAGAGTTGGGCCTGCCGGAACTGAAACCCCAGGAAGAAGGCCCCAAAAACTACTATTACCACGGCTTTACGGCAGAGGAACTGGATTCTATTGTGCGCGGCAACGGCTGCACGGTGCTCTACCTGCAGACCATCGACGATATTTTTGTGGAAAGCTACGCCGATTTGTTTACCGACGGTCTGGAAGCGGCCCTCTCGGGTGAAACGCTGCTCTACCGGGTGACGGATGAAGGCTTTGCGCCGATGGAAATGGAGGTGAGTGCCTCGTGAAAGCGCTGAAACGCTGGTTTGACCGTCGGGGCGCCCTGCCTTTGACCTGCTATCTGGCGGCGGCCCTGCTTTGGGTGGTGCTGGGTGCTGTGCATTGGGGCAGCGATGCGCTGGGCCGCAGCGGCGGTACACTGTATGAAGCGGAAATCCCCGTTACCGACTGGCAGCTGGCAGGTCTGGAAACAGGGGAAAGTACGGCCGAAACCGCCGTGCTGACCACCACCAACGGCGACCCCCAGATGATTCTGGAGGATGTGTCCGATATGGTGGTACGCACCCTCAGCTATACAGTGGAATTTGAGGGCGACGCCCGGGAGATGTGCCTGTATTACACCACCAAAGTGGGAGAGGATTACAGCCAGGACCGGCGGGTGTTCCCGGAGGCTTTGGGCGATGGCAAGTATCTGTACACGCTGCCCCGCACATCCATTGTGGCCCTGCGTCTGGACCCCTGCAGCCCGGATGAAAACAAGACGGTGGAGATGACCTTTACTCCCGGTACCATCTCCTTGAACAAGGCTGAAACGCTGCCGGCAGTCTGGCAGTATTTTGTGCCGTCCTGGTATCAGGCTTTCTGCCTGGTGCTTTACCCGGCCCTGGCCGCTGCTGCCTGCAGCTGGCTGCGTGCGGTGGTACGGGCGCTGCGTCAACGTAAAAAGGCACGGTAAAATACGGAAAAGCAAAAACACCGGAACACCCCGTAAGGTGTTCCGGTGTTTTGTTGTACAAGAAAAATGGCAGATGGGCCACGCACAAACGCCGGCAGGATTCTTTCTCAGCGGGGGCCGCCCAGGAAGAAAAGTGCCACCGTGCCGGGGCCGCTGTGGGCACCGATCACCGGGCCGATATCGCCGATGCAAACCCGCTTGACGCCGTACGCTTTGATTTTATCCGCCACATACTGGCAGTCTTCCAGGCAGTCGCCATGGCTGACAAAAATCGTCATATCGGCATAATTTTTGTCGGCGCTCTGGGCAAAATGCTTGACCAGAGCATCCAGGCTGGCCCGGCGGCCGCGCACCTTTTCCATGGCGATCAGGTGACCTTCGGGGTCCACATGCAGCACCGGTTTGATGCCCAGCAGTGTGCCGGCCACAGCGGCAGCACCGCTCAGGCGGCCGCCGCGCTTGAGGAACATCAGGTCGTTGACGGTGAACCAGGCGCAGAAGCGCTGGGCGTTTTCGGTGGCAAAGGCGGCCACTTCGTCCAGCCCGGCACCGGCTTTGCGCATCATTGCCAGTGTGTAGGCAAACAGGCCCTCGCCCATGCTGGCCTGCAGGCTGTCAATGCTGACAATCCGGCGGCCGGGGAATTTCTCCAACAGTTCTTCAATGGCCACTTTGCTGGCCTGGTAGGTGCCGGAAAGACCGCTGGAAAATGCCAGGTACAGAATGTCCTGCCCCTGCTCCAAAAACGGCGTGAAAGCCTCCTCGTAGTCCGAAATGGCAACCTGACTTGTGGTGGACATGCTGCCGGCGCGCAGTTTATCGTAAAAAGTTTTGGGGGTCATTTCGCGGTTGTCGGGATAATTGCGGTAGCTTTGGCCATCCACCGTGAAGGTCATGGGCAAAATGTGGATATCCATTTCCTGTACCAGTTCAGGGGTCAGGTCACAGGTGGATTCACTGAACAGAACGTAGTTTTCCATCAATAAGCTCCTTCACACAAAACTAAAACCACAGTACATATTTACTATTTTATAATACCGTTTTTGGGGAATAAAATCAATACTGCCCGCCGCAGGATATGTTCCGGAATCCCGCGGCGGGCATAGAAAAATGCTTGTTTATGCCAGGCAGCGCTGTTCCACAACGCCCATGGGTTTGTTGATCTGCCGGGCCAGCTGACCCACCAGAACGGCAGCGGCAACGGTGCCTTCACGCACACCATCCAGATGGTGCAGGAAAAGCAGGGAAAGGGTAATGGAAATGGCAACCAGCGTCAGGTCAAAGATCATCTTCATGTTGCCGAACTTGATGGGGGCAACTTTGCAGATCGCCAGTACAATGCCTTCGCCGGCGGTGGTGATCAGGCGGGCGGTTACCTCGATGCTGACGCCCAGCGCCACCAGAAAAATCCCCAGCAGGCAGACGATCCACTGCTGCCAGTAGGCGGTCGGGTTCAGGTCACGGATCAGGTACGAAGCCAGGTCAATCATCATACCAAACAACACGGCAGCAGGCAGCTGCAAAAGCTGAACCCATTCATACTGGCGGCGCAGAATGGCAATCTGGATCAATACAAACAGCGTATTCATGATGATGGTGGTAGTACCGACCGTCAGCCCCGAGATGGCGCCCGTGACGTAAGGTACACTGGAAATAGGGGATGTGCCCAGTGCGGCTTTGATGGAAAAGGCCACACCGAAGGCCATGGTAGTCAAACCCACACAAAGAAAAACGATGCGCTTGAGCAGTGCCGTACGGTTCATTTTGCAAATTTCAGTCATGATTGCTCCTTTTTTCGTTCCGGATTGGTTTGCAGGGAAGTACAAAGTTTGAAAAGCAATGCCTGCAGGGTGGCAGCTTCGTCGGCAGAAAGCCCAGCCAGGGCATCGGTTTCCACGGTGCGGAAAATATCCGCTACCTGTAAAGCAGCCTGATAGCCTTTGTCAGTCAGAGAAACATAGAGGGAACGGCGATTGCCGTTTTTCTGGCGCCGCACAATCAGGCCGCTGTCCTCCATCCGCAACAGGATGCTGCCCACCGTGGCCGGTTCAATCTCACAATAAGCGGCAATGGTTTTCTGGTCGGCTTCTTGATATTGGAGCAAAAATTCCAGAACTTTCGGTTGGCCGGGCGTCAATCCGGTTTTACCGACTTCACCCAATACCTTACGGGAGAACATCGAATGGGCCTTCATCAGCAGGTAATGCAAGCTTTCCATAATAAGGCTCCTAACTATAAGAATGCTTATTGTTTTGCTGCTCTATTTTACACCCTTACCTATAAATGTCAAGAAAATGGAAAGAAAATCTCCGCAAACACCAAAAAAGACCGCCGGAAGGCGGTCCTTTTTGAACATTACAGGGGCTGGTCACACGGCTTTTTTCCGTCAGCAAGCTGTTTGCGGAACAATGTGCGGAAAATCAGCCGGGTCAGCGGTCCGGCAAACAGCAGCTGCCAGATCAGGGCCATGGGCATATTGCAGCCCCAGGTTTGTACCCAGGTGCCAAAGCTGGGCTGTTTGAACAGCAGCGTGGCAATCAGGCTCATGGTAGGGCACATCAGGCAGACAATCATGGTGGAGATGGCATAGGTGATGATCTGCGGGCGGTCGGTGGGGCGAACCACCGTGAAAGCCAGTTTGGTGGCCAGCTTCTCTACAATAAAGTATTCCAGCAAAATGGCAACGGGGACCATAATGGGCATTTCGTGCAGTGCCATGGCAAAGGTGGCATTGGTCACACCGCCGGTGTTCAGAGCAACATTGTATACAATCATCCCATAGACCATGATGATGGCCATAATCACGGTGTACACGATATTTTGAAACTTGGTTTGGGGCATTACAGGTTCTCCTTTTCTTTTGTAAATTGGCTGAAAGGCACAAAAAAAGAGAAGCAGCGAAACCTTTTGTCTCGCTACTTCTCTTCACTGCGACTACCAGTAATTGCCTATATCATAACACCAGAAAAAGAAATTTGTCAATTTTTTTGTTGTAAAGCGTAGATAGGATGTTCCAGAACGTACGAAAAGGCGAGGTATACAGGAAAAACGGTAAAACAGTAGATGTTCTGTATCTACGACGACAAGATTACCAGTGGAAGGCGACTTCGCAAGGATTTGCTTGATAAAAAAAGAAGAAACTGAAATTCGTGTAACACAAGTGATCTGGAAAGCTGTACCTGAATAAGGAAAAACAAAAAAGCGATAGAGTTTTGAAACTCTATCGCTTGTTGGCTGCCCCAGTCCGACTTGAACGGACGACACCCTGATTAACAGTCAGGTGCTCTAACCAACTGAGCTATGGGGCAATGTTTTGTCCGCTGTTTGAGTCAGCTTTATCATTATAGCAACAGGTGCCCCGTTTGTCAACAACTTTTTTGAATTTTTTTTGCAATTTTCTCTTTTTGCCGCTGCGACGCAATTTGGCAAAATCCGCTTGCGTTCACCAGGGGGTTGCCTTATAATGAAATTACTTATAGAAACTTGTCGGGGGATTGCGGCGTATGGCAAAGATTGACGTAAACCAATATATGGAACAATGCGGGGTGCGCAAGGCACGGTTCGGCGGTTATGAGCCGGAAGATGTGCGCCAGGCGCTGCGTGCGTTGTGCAGTGATTATGAGCAAAGCCTGAATGCGGCAGCGGCCGAAACCCGTGCGGCCCGGCAGGAGAGCGAGGCACTGCGCCGCCGTTGCCAGACTTTGCTGGGGCAGAACCAGAACCTGACCGCCCAGAATGCGACGTTGGCCGGGCAGGCCGATAAAATTGCCCGCCGGCAGAGCGACCTGGAAACGCGTTATTCCAAAGTGCAGGAGCGCAACCACTCGCTGACGGATCAGGTGGCGGTATTGCGTTTGAAAAACGGAGACCTGACTCGCGAAAATAAAGAACTGACCGACCGTGCCGAGGAAGCCGAGGCGGCGCTGCGCATCAAGGGCCGTGCGCATGACGAAGCCCGGCAGCAGGTACTGGCAGAGAAAGAGCAGGTACTGGCCACCGCCCACGCCGAGGCTGAAAAGATCCGCCGGCAGGCAAGGCAGGAGGCAGACGATCTGCTGAAAGAAACCAACCGCAAAGCCGAAGCAATCGACCAGCTGGCCCGGGAACAGGCTATCGGGCAGGCCCGCAAGATGGTGCAGGCGGCCACCGACGAGGCCCGGGAGATCCAGAATGCCCATCGGCTGCGGCTGCAGGACCTCAAAAGCCGGATCGCAGCGATGGAGCAGCAGCGGGATAAACTGCTGGACTTCTTCAGCGAGATGATCGGGGAACTGCAGGAGGCCCAGGACTATGCGCGCCAGAACAGCCCGGTGACGCCTTACGATGAGGAAATCACTGAGGTGTCCTCGGAACCGAAACTGGATCTGTCGGAAAAAACCGTGGAAGCTGCGGCGGCATCGCTGCCGGAAACCGACGACCAGCAGGCCGAAGACCAGGGGCAGGCAGTCAACTGCGTGGTTGCCCCGGGACTGGACGAGGAAGAACCCGCGCCGCCGCGCACGGTGGAACTGGTACCGGAGGAGGAAACGACTCCCTCACCGGATTATTTTGATACCCAGCCCCGGCAGGAACCCAGCGACCCGCCGGAAATCGAAGTGCCGGGGGCCATTTTCTCCTATCCCATTCTGCGCCAGGAAGGAGAACCTATTCTGGACGAAGCACCCCCCATGCGCGGCCCCCATATGCCGGTAATGCCGGACCTGAGCGCGACCGAGGAAGATGACGACAGCGCGGAGGATGCCGACATCCATATTATTCCCGAACAAAAGCAGCCGCAGGACCCCCGCCGCAGTAAGATTGTTGGGGCGCTGCGTTCCCTGCATAACAAAATCAGCGGAACCTAATAAAACAGGAGACGGTGTGTGAAAACTTTCAAATACATAGTGTCCTCCGTCTGGGTCGTGGTTTTGTGCCTGGTGGCCGGGTTTGCGGCGGCAGCCGACACCACAACGGCGGCCACCAGTGCGGGCAATTTCCGGGTGGAACAAATTTATGTCAACGTGCCGGAAATGGATGTCTTTTTCTACGCGCTGGACGCGGACGGAAATTCTTATACGCCCACCGTGGTACAGGCGGCCGGTCTGGAACTGACGCTGGGGGACCATACGCTGGATACCAGTTCTCTGGGCCAGGCGGACAGTCCGATCTGTTATATGGTAGCGCTGGACAACAGCAGCGAGATCTCAGGGGATGATTTCCGCCAGATGCGCGGTGCTATCTGGCAGCTGATCCGCAACAAAGGGGAAAATGACCAGGTGGCATTGTATACCTTGGCGGGCGGGGCGACCTGTGTACAGCCTGCTACGTCCGATGCCAATACGCTGTATAACGCACTGGCCAAGATCCAGCAGGTGAACGGCGCCATGGATATGACCAAAGCTGCCTCCACCATTGCAGGGGATATTCAGAAGGAATATCAGGCGCTGGCTCCCCGCAAAGCGGTGTTTCTGTGCACCGATGCGCAGCGGGTGGTGACCAATCCCGGGCTGGTACTGGGCCTGATGAGTGATGTGAGCACCAAATTGAACATGGCCATTTATGCCTTTGTGGGCAGCAGCGCACCGGAAAAGTTTACGATTCTGGATGCGGTATCCGATGGCCGTGTGATTCCCTGCGCCATGTCTCAGATGGGGCAGGCCATACAGGAAAAACAGAAGATGTTTGCCACTGCCCTGGAACTGCGCACCGAAGTGCCGGAAAGTATGTACGGCGAACGGCAGGAGATCGTTACCCTGGCGGTGCCCAGTCTGGGCAGCGCTGTGCAAAGCAGCACCACGGTATATATGGGCTTCCGGATGGAGAAGCCCCAGGTGACCAAGGTGGAAGTGATCCGGCGGAACAAACTGCGTCTGACCCTGAACCAGGCCATCAACCCCAATGCCACACGGCCGCAGTTTTACCATGTGGTCAGCAACGATATCTGGAACTGGCATGTGCCGGTAAAAAGTGTGGAGATCAGTGAGGACGGCCGCACCGTTACCCTTACAACGGCTAACCTGTATGAAGGGGATTACCATGTGGCCCTGAACAAGGTGTCCAGCCGTATATCGCCGGCCAATGTCAGCTCTTTGCGGGAAGAAACGGATTTTGTGATCCAGGTCTGGCCCCGGGATAAAGGCTTTTATCTGGCACGGTTCCGCACACCGCTGCTGTTGGCGATCGTGATTCTGGTAATTCTGGGCTTCCAGTGGCGGCGGCTGCGCCGCAGGGACCGGGCTGCCGAGCAGGAAGCCGAAGCGGAACATCTGCTGGCCGGTGTGACGGATGACAATGCATTGCCCCGGCGTTGGGTCACCATGTTCTGGGGCCAGCGCGGCTCCATTGCCGAGAGCCGCTGGGCCGGTATGGTGGAAAGCAGTCTGCTGCTGGGCAGCGATGCCGCCCAGTGTGACCTTTGCCTGCCGGACCCCAAAATCCAGCCCCAGCACTGCGCACTGTGCGTGCGGGGAGAATCCCTGCTGGTACAGACCCTGAACCCGGAGGCCCCGGTGTTTGTGAACGGGGAACGGATTGACGGGGAACACCGGCTGCAAAAC
>NZ_JACJKP010000133.1 GCF_016901605.1 Gemmiger formicilis | reverse complement strand
ACCGGTGACGGCGTCAACGATGCGCCGTCCATCAAAATGGCGGATATCGGTATCGGTATGGGCATTACCGGCACCGATGTGACCAAAAATGTGGCAGATATGGTACTGGCCGACGATAACTTTGCCACCATCGTAGCAGCGGTGGAGGAAGGCCGCCGTATCTATGATAATATCCGCAAGTCCATCCAGTTCCTTCTGGCGTCCAATATGAGCGAAGTGCTGGGCGTATTCGGTTCCACGCTGCTGGGCTTCACACTGCTCAACCCGGTGCATCTGCTTTTCATCAACCTGATTACCGACTGCTTCCCGGCTTTGGCGCTGGGCATGGAACCGGGCGAACCGGACACCATGTCCCGCCCGCCGCGCCGTGCCGACGAAGGAGTGTTTGCCGGCGGTCTGGGGTTTGATATTGCTTATCAGGGCGTACTGATCACGGCGATCACCATGATCTCCTATATTCTGGGGCACTGCATCGAGGTGGGGGCATTCGAAATGCCCAAGGGGGTCAGCCCCGACGGTATGACCATGGCGTTCCTGACTATGAGTATGTGCGAGATTTTCCATAGCTTCAATCTGCGCAGCCAGCGCAAGAGTGTATTTACACTGCATACCCATAATGTGGTGCTGTGGGCTGCCATGCTCGGCAGCCTGGTGCTGACCACCGCGGTGTTGGAGATTCCGGTGGTGGCGCAGATGTTCGGCTTTACGCCGGTTTCTCTGGCGGAATATCTGATTGCATTGGGACTGGCGGTTCTGGTGATTCCCATTGTAGAGCTGGTCAAATGGGTCCAGCGGCGCATAGTTCGCAAGGCTTAAAAAACAGACAAATGAAAAAAGCGGCCCCGAAAGGGGCCGCTTTTGATGTTTACGGCAGAAAATTGGCAGCTACAGGCGCTAAAACCGCGGTCAGCACGCCGGCTACCGCAATGGCCAAACCGCTGATGGCACCTTCCACTTCGCCCATCTGCAAGGCTTTGCTGGTACCTACCGCGTGGGCCGAGGTGCCCAAGGCAAGACCTTTGGCAATGGGGTCGGTGATATGGCAAACCTTGCAGACCGTTTCGGCCAACAGGCTGCCGGCAATGCCGGTCAGGATGATGACCGCACCTGCCAGTGCAGCGGTGCCGCCCAGGGTTTCGACAATGTCCATGCCGATGGCGGTGGTTACCGATTTGGGCAGCAGGGTCACGGCGTTGGCATGTTCCATCCGCAGCACCCAGGCCATGACCAGCACACTGCCCAGACTGGTGATGACACCTGCCAGAATGGCGGCCAAAATGGCACCTACGTTCTTTTCCAGCAGTTCCCATTTTTCGTACAGCGGAATCGCCAGGCTTACGGTGGCGGGCGCCAGCAGCCAGTTTACCGGGGCAGCGCTGGCGCTGTAGTCTGCGTAGGGAATGGCAAAACAGCGCAGAAAGACGATCATGAAGATGCTGCCCATCAGCAGCGGATTGAAAAGCGCCAGTTTGGTTTTGCGGTTGACCCATACTCCCAGCGCGTAGGCGGCCAGGGTGGCGAACACGCCCCAGCTGCCGCAGTGCTGCAAAAACTCAGTCATGGTTCTGCACCTCCCGCCCTGCGGTGCAGCGCTGAGCCACACAGCCGGTTACGGCCATGACCAGCGCAGTGATGGGAATAATGGCAATAAGAACGGGCACGAACACCTCTGCCAGCTGGCTGCCCAGTTCCATCACGCCGCTGGCTGCCGGCACAAACAACAGCGGAAAAATCCCCGTCAGGAACAACCCGGCCTCCCGTACCTGTTCCAACCGCAGGATACCGCAGCGCAGCGCGGCGGCCATCAGCAAAAGACCGTACACACTGGCCGGAATCGGCAACGGCAGCACCGCGGCCAAAACCTCGCCCAGCAGGCAGAAGCCTACGATCCGGGCAAACTGAAACACATACTTCATATACTATCCCTCTTTATGCTAGAATGCTGCCCTATCATACCACTTTCGATCAGGTTCTACAATTGCCGCCGCGTAAAAAAATGTGAAATCTTGCAACACTTGTATTTTGCCGCGGAGTGTGGTATACTAACCCAAAACCGTACAAGGGAATGCGAAAAGAGGTTTTGACATGTCTTTTCTGAAGAAACTGGCCGGCTTGGCCGTGGGCGCTGCTGCTGTGGGCGCCGCTGTGTACGTGCTGCAGAAGCGTGAGCACGGCGAGGAATACGAGCATATTGTGGGCCCGGCGGACGAGGTTGAAACCGACACCGCCGAGCCCGAAGCTGATGCGTCTGCCGAGGCTGAAAAAGCCCCTGCTGCCGCGCCTGAAACCGACGATGCCGTATACCAGCCGCCCGTGGCCGCTCATCCTGTGGAGACCGGCGACGATACCCCCAACGCCAACCCGGTAGAACTGGGTGCGGTGGAAGTACCCAAAACGGCAGACGGTAAGTACGATGCCACCAAGATTGCGGACCCCGCAGATTTTGGTGACTGGGACGAACAGGGCTGCAAGGGTTGATAAGCGAACGCGCAAGGCGCATCTTTGTCAAGGCAAAGGTGCGCCTTTTTGTATTTTATTGAATAAAAATGCACTTTACAACTTTACTGCGCTAAAGTATAATGATTTTATATGTGTGGAGAGGGAGGGAATTTGTATGGAGATTCAATTGCAGAATTTTACCCCCGCGGAACAGGCAACGTTCCGTCTGCGTGCTTTGTACGAACAGGCAGGGTATCGCAAGTATCGTTGTTCCCGGTTTGAGGAATACGCACTGTATCAGGAATACCAGCGTTTTTTGCCGGATGCCCAGGTGGTCACCTTTACCGACCTGGACGGCAAGCTGCGGGCCATCAAACCGGACGTGACGCTGTCCATTGCCAAAACGGCTCAACCGGCCCCCGGTGAGTGCAAGCGCTTCTATTATAATGAAGAAGTTTGCCGTCCCAGCCGGGAAAGCCATACCTTCCAGACCATCCACCAGATGGGCCTCGAATGTATGGGCGCCGTGGATGCGACTGCCCAGGCGGAAGTGGTACAGTTGGCTTTGCAAAGCCTGGCGGCCCTGAACGTGCCCACCGTGCTGGAAGTAAGCCACATGGGATTTGTTACCGGCCTGCTGGACGCTCTGCAGGTGCCGGAAGCGGCACGGGGACGGCTGCTGGAGTTGCTCAACCAGAAAAATGCCCACGAACTGCATGCGGCAGCGCTGGCGGATGGACTGAGGGAGCCGGATGCCGATGCCCTCTGCGGTCTGCTGGCATTGCATGGGCCGTTGGGTGCAACCCTGACGGCTGCCCGCGGCGCATGCCGCAGCCAGGCTCAGCGGGATGCGTTGGAGGAACTGCAGGCGCTGCAGAACCGTCTGGGAGAGGCGGGCCGCGGCACCCAGCTGGACCTGAGCATGGCTGACGAAATGGAATATTACAACGGCCTTGTGTTCACCGGTTATGTGGCGGGGGTTCCCCGGGCGGTGCTCAAAGGCGGCCGGTATGACTATCTGATGCAGCGTTTTACGGCGGGTGCCAACGCCATCGGATTTGCCATCTACCTGGATGAACTGGAACGTCTGACGGCACAGAACGGCGAAGCACCTTCGAAGCCGGAAAAAATCTGGCTCAACATTGCTTTGCCAAAAGGGCGCCTTGGTGACAAGGCATACAAGCTGCTGGCCGAGGCCGGATACCGCGCCAACGAAGATTACAACGATACCCGCAAACTGGTGGTGGAAAACCCCGAAGCCGGGGTGCGGTATTTCCTGGTGAAGCCCAGTGATGTGGCAATCTATGTGGAACATGGTGCGGCGGACATCGGCATTGTGGGCAAGGATATCCTGGCAGAATCCGATGCGGACGTGTATGAACTGCTGGATACCGGCATGGGCAAATGCCGGATGTGTGTGGCCGGCCCCAAAAACTTTACCGATGACGAAAGCCGGGCACTGCGGGTGGCGACCAAATTCGTCAACATTGCCCGCGACCACTATGAACGCCGGGGCCGGGATATCGATATTATCAAACTCAACGGTTCCATTGAGCTGGCGCCCATTCTGGGACTGTCCGATGTGATCGTGGATATTGTAGAAACCGGTACCACCCTGCGGGAAAACGACCTGACCGTGATTGAGGAATTCATGCCCATCTCGGCCCGGTTTATTGCCAACAAAGCCAGCTATAAATTCAAATATCAGCAGATGAGCACGCTGCTCAACAAAATGAAGGAGGCTCTTGTCCCATGATCCGGCTGTATGATTTTGATGAAGTAAAACCTGAAGAAATTCTGAACCGGGACATCCGTGCGGAAGCGGACGTGGAAGCAACGGTGGATGCCATCATTGCCGACGTTCGTGCTCGTGGGGATGCGGCGTTGATTGAGTATGCGGCCAAGTTTGACCATGCGGAGCTGCAGTCGGTACAGGTGACCCAGCAGGAAATCGACGAAGCCTTCGCCGAATTGGATGCACAGGACCCGGAGTTCATTACCACCCTGAAAATGGCGGCTGAAAACATCCGTCACTTCCACGAGCAGCAGCTGCACAAAAATTTTGTTCTTACCGATAAGCCCGGTGTAGTGCTGGGGCAGAAGTATACGCCCATCCAGCGGGCAGGCGTCTACGTGCCGGGGGGGACGGCGGCTTATCCCTCCACGGTTCTGATGGATGTGATCCCTGCCAAAGTGGCAGGCGTCAAACAGATCGTCATGACTACCCCCGCTGGCCCCGGCGGCAAGGTGAACCCTTCCATTCTGGCTGCGGCGGTTATTGCGGGTATTGATCTGATTTTCAAGACCGGTGGCGCCCAGGCGGTGGCGGCGCTGGCCTACGGTACCGAGAGTGTGCCCGCTGTGGATAAAATCGTCGGCCCCGGCAACATCTATGTGGCCACCGCCAAGCGCAAAGTGTTCGGCAAGGTAGGCATCGATATGATCGCAGGTCCCTCGGAAATTCTGGTGTTGGCGGACGGCAGCTGCAACCCGGCCTGGGTGGCGGCGGATCTGCTCAGCCAGGCCGAACATGACAAACTGGCCACGCCGGTACTGGTGACCGACAGCTGGGAGTTGGCCAAAGCGGTCCAGGCGGAACTGGAAGTACAGATCCCGCAGCTGCCGCGTGCTGCCATTGCACGGGCCAGCGTGGATACCAATGGCAAGATCATCGTAACCGATGACATGAACAAGGCCATTGAAGCGGTCAACATCATTGCACCGGAACATCTGGAAATTTGCGTGGATGATCCTTTTGCGGTGCTCAACCGGGTAGAGAATGCCGGCAGCATCTTCCTGGGCAAGAACGTGCCGGAAGCGCTGGGCGATTACTTCGCCGGTCCCAATCACACCCTGCCCACCAGCGGCACCGCACGGTTCAGCAGCCCGCTGGGAGTGGATGATTTTGTCAAGAAATCCAGCTTCCTGTATTATACCCGGGAAGCGCTGGGCGAGGTGCAGCAGCGTATTGCCAACTTTGCCGAGCACGAAGGTCTGCATGCGCATGCCAAGAGCGTGACCATCCGGTTTGAGGACCAGTGAGCGGGAGGAACAAGCCATGAGCCGTTATTTTACCAAAACACTCTCTGCGCTGGAGCCTTACACGCCCGGTGAACAGCTTGCCATCGAGAATCTGGTCAAGCTGAACGCCAACGAAAACCCGTACCCGCCGGCCCCCGGCGTGGCGGCGGCGGTTGCAGCGGCAGTACCGGGATTGCGCCTGTATTCCGATCTGACCAACGGGGAGCTGAACCGTGCCATTGCCGCCCATTGGGGCGTAAAGCCGGAAAATGTACTTTGCGGCAACGGCAGCGACGAAAACCTGCTGTTGGCTTTGCGGGCGTTTTGCGATGAGGATACGCCGCTGGCTTTTGCGGATATTACCTACAGTTTTTACCCGGTGCTGTGTGATCTGTTGCATATTCCCCAGCATATCATTCCGCTGGAAGCGGACTTTACTCTGGACCTGGGCAAATACAAGGGCCTGCACGAAACCATCGTTATTGCCAACCCCAATGCGCCCACCAGCCTGTTGGCTCCGGTGGATGCCATTGAAGAAGTGCTGCGCACCAATCCTGATAACATTGTGATCGTGGATGAAACCTACATAGAGTTTGCCCCGGCGGGAGCAACGTGCCTGCCGCTGCTGGAAAAATACGACAATCTGGTTATTACCCATACTTTCTCCAAGACGCACAATCTGGCGGGGGCGCGGCTGGGTTTCTGCCTGGCACGGCCGGAATTGATCGCGGATATGAACCGGGTCAAGTTCAGCTACAGCCCCTACAATGTCAATTCGCTGACCCAGGCGGCCGGAACGGCGGCCATCCGGGATGAGGTGTATTTCCGTTGGGTGACCGATAAGGTGCTGGCCACCCGCGACGATGCGGCCCGGCAACTGCGGCAGCGCGGATTTACCGTGCTGGACTCGGCGACCAACTTCCTGTTTGCCACCACAGACCGTATGCCCTGCCGGGAAATCTTTGAAAAGCTGCGGGAACGCGGCATTCTGATTCGCCATTTCAACGCGCCACGTATCGATGACTGGCTGCGTATCACCATCGGAACACCGGAACAGATGCAGAGGTTCTTTGCAGCGCTGGATGAGATTCTGCCGCCGCAAAAGTGAAAGACTGCCAAGAGGAGGGAATGTCATGATCGCCATTGTGGATTACGGTGTGGGGAATTTGTTCAGCCTGTCATCCAGCGTACAAAGTCTGGGGGCCGAGGTACGGGTCACCGGCCAGGCCGATGATTTGCGGGCAGCCAGCCATATTTTGCTGCCCGGTGTAGGTGCTTTTGCCGATGCTATGGCCAAACTGCAGGCCACCGGTCTAGTTCCGGTCCTTCGGGAGGAGGCACAGCGCAAACCGCTGCTGGGCATCTGCCTGGGAATGCAGCTGCTGTTTGACAAAAGCTATGAATACGGGGAACACCAGGGGCTGGGATTGATCCCCGGTGCCGTCTGCCCGCTGGCAGATGATCTGAAAGACCCGACCCTGAAGGTGCCCCACATAGGATGGAATGCGCTGGACATTGTTCCGGGACGGGAAAATGATCCGCTGTTCCGGTATGTAAAGAACGGTGAATACGTCTATTATGTGCACAGTTATTATGCCAAAGACTGTGCGGCGTCTACACTGGCTACCAGTGAATACAGCATTCCGGTTACGGGGGCGGTGCGCAGCGGCCATGTCTACGGCACCCAGTTCCACCCGGAAAAATCCGGCGATACCGGCCTGCGCCTGCTCAAGGCGTTTGCCGAACTGTAAGGAGGGAACATTATGAAACTGTATCCCGCCATTGATTTGCGCGGCGGTCAGGCTGTGCGCCTTTATCAGGGCGATTATGACCAGATGACCGTATATAACGCGGACCCTGTGGCCCAGGCACGCCAGTTCATAGAGGCTGGTGCAAAATATCTGCATGTGGTGGACCTGGACGGTGCCAAGGATGATACCACGGCGAATATGCAGACCATCGCGGCCATTGCCCGGTTGGGCGGACTGAAAATCGAAGTGGGCGGCGGTATCCGGGATGAAGAACGCATCCGGCAGTATCTGGAACTGGGGGTAGACCGCTGCATTCTGGGAACGGTTGCGGTCAAAAACTTTGCCTTTACGGAACAGATGGCCAAAACCTACGGCACCCGCATTGCGGTGGGGGTTGATATGAAAAACGGGTTGGTGGCCGTCAACGGCTGGAAAGAGGTTACGCCCGAACCGGGAGTGGCGTTCTGCCGCCGGTGTGCCGCAGCGGGGGTAGGGGCGATTATTGCCACCGATATCTCCCGGGACGGCACCATGCAGGGCACCAATCTGGAACTTTACCGGGAACTGCTTACCATCCCGGGCATTGAAGTGACGGCATCCGGCGGCATTGCCCGGATGGAAGAACTGGCCGAACTCCAGGCCATGGATTGCCATGCAGCCATACTGGGCAAATCCATCTACACCGGCGCCATTGATCTGGCCGATGCCGTGCGTCGGTATCAGGCGTAAAGGAGGGCTTTTGTCATGATCACCAAACGCATCATTCCCTGCCTGGACGTGAAAAACGGCCGCGTGGTCAAAGGGGTCAACTTTGAAGGTCTGCAGGATATGGCAGACCCGGTGGAGATGGCCCGCTTCTACAACGAATCCGGCGCCGATGAGCTGGTTTTCTACGATATTACGGCCAGTGTGGAGGAGCGTACCCTTTTTACCGATATTCTGCGCCAAGTCGCCAGCCAGATCTTTATTCCGCTGACGGTGGGGGGCGGCATCCGTACGCTGGACGATTTTGACCGTGTCCTCAAATGCGGGGCCGATAAAGTCAGCGTCAATTCCGGTGCCATCGCCAACCCCGGCATCATTCCGGCGGCAGCCCAAAAGTACGGCAACCAGTGTGTGGTACTTTCGGCCGATATCAAGCGAGTGGATGGCCGCTTTATGTTGTTTG
>NZ_JACJKP010000132.1 GCF_016901605.1 Gemmiger formicilis | reverse complement strand
TGGCCACTTCGCCCTATGGACAGGCCCTGATGCACGCCATGATGATGACCTACGACGGCGACCAGGAACGATACGCCAGACTGTCAGGCCATGGGTTCCGGATGCTGGCCGAAGCCATGGAAGCCGACCTTCCCTACAAAATTACCTGTCCGGCGCTGCTGATCTGCGGAGAAAAGGATCATGCCGGTTCCTGCATCCGGTACAACAAAGCCTGGCACAAAAACACCGGCATTCCGCTGGTGTGGATTCCCGGAGCCGGACACAATGCCAACACCGATGCACCGGACGAAGTGAATGGGCTGATCGGGAAGTTTGTGGAAGGATTGTGACAGGAATGGGACATACTTCCGTGGGCGCTTTCCCTTGTTCGGTGCAATCCGATATTCTATAATAGAATCAGATCCGTTGAGCATCCGCTTTATCGGATGCCATAAACGGTATACTGAAATTGTCTGTAAGACGAAAAACGCCGAGGGAGGGATTGGATTGGAAAAAGATTCTGAGCGGCAGCGGTTTGAGAAAGCCTTCCAGGACAGGATTGGCCGTTCCCCGGCCGAATTCATTCAGCAAAAGTTGGCCAACGGCACAGAGCCGAAAACCATCCAGTACCAGTACGAAACGATGGCTGCGGAAATTGCACGGCAGAATTCCTGTGCCGCCCCTCCTTTTGGCCTGTATGCTTCCCTCAAAAAGAAAACGTACCACAAACTGGTCCGGGACCGCATCCCGGAGATTATCGAGGCTTTCGGCAAAACCTTTACCTGGGAAACCCTCTCCGACGAAGCGTACCTCCAGCTGCTGGATGAAAAGCTGAACGAGGAGCTGGCCGAATACCAGGAGAGCAAATCCCTGGAAGAACTGGCCGATCTGCTGGAGGTCATGGGGGCCGTCGTGGCTGCCCGGGGCTGGACCTGGGACGAACTCACTGCACTGCGCAAAGAGAAGCGCCGACGGCGCGGCGGATTTTCCAAGAAGATTTTGCTGAAGGAAGTGTCGGAATGAACCGCATTTCTTTGCAGAGATCGGTGGCTGAAAAGATCAAGGCACTGTATGCCATCTCCCGGGAACTGGAGCAGCTCTTTCCCGGCAGACATTACACGCCGGACGGCCACATGATCGGCAGCATCGGGGAAGCCCCGGCTGCCAGCTGGTATGGGCTGGAACTGTTCGAAGCCTCCGCCAAAACCCACGACGCCAAAGCCACCGATGGACGCCTTGTGCAGATCAAGGCCACCCAGATTGACCGGGTGGCGCTGTCCAGCGAACCGGATTGGCTGCTCGTGTTAAGGATCCCCCCCGACGGCACCTTTACCGAGGAATACAACGGCCCCGGCGCACTGGCCTGGAGCCACTGCGGAAAACAGCAGACAAACGGCCAATGTCCCATTACGCTGGCGACTCTTCACAAGTTACAAACGGAAGTTCCGGAATCCGAACGGCTGCCGAAAATCAATGAGGTGTCTGCCCATGCCTAAGTATCAAGCCGTATCCGGCAGCGCTGCCGAGGACCTTTTCATCGACCTGTTCAGCGAAACCTTCGGCGCTGAGAAGGCCGGGTATCTCTACTCCCAGTATCCCTTCTTCGACATCTACCAGAACAGCCGCTACTATGAGGGACGGCGGGCTGCCGGGCTGGTGGTGGAAAAGCCCAACAGTCTGTTTGCCCGGGGCGGGTATACCGACAAGGAGGCCGAGCGAAACATCCTAGCCAATCCCTTCAAGCGGTTCGAGGATATGCAGATGTTCCGCCACACCCGAACGTTGGGCATCGTCCAGGTGGATGAATCGGTGTGGAAGAAGCTCACCGCCGGGGAGAAGGCAGAAATGGAGAAGATCTGTGAGGAGAAGCTGGAGCAATACTTTTCCCGGTTGGCCCAATAAACCAAATAAAAAAGATGGCAGTTGTCCTCATTTTGAGGATAACTGCCATTTATTTTTCCGTGATGTGAGGGTGGAGCTGTGGCTGTTCATAGGCAATAATCCATTTGCCCTTTTGTCTGGCGTACCGCAGGGTTGCGGCGGCTCCGCCCCAATCGTGGAGCACACAGGCCACCACCGCGTCGGAGGCATCGACCATCCACCGGTTTCTGCGGGGAATCGCAAACCGGCGGGGCACCGTTTCCAGCGGTGGGTACAGGGTGCCGTCATAGTCGGAAACATCCTGTCTGGTGCCGAGATAAGCCAGAACAAGAATCCGCTGAATCTGCGGGTGCTGCTTTTTCTGGTTCTTCAAAACCGAAGCTGCCAGGCTGTCAAAATCCCCGTAACCGCCCAGGTAAAAGGATGCCGCGCCCTGTTCTATGAGTTTTTCCGTCACCGTATAGAGCCATTTTTCAACGTCGCTGTTCTGCGAAAGCTGTGCGTGCCCGCAAAAAGTCACAATCATACCGCATCCCCCTGCATAAAGCTATTGGCTTATAAAGTATAGTCTATCAGAATCTATTTTCCCCTGCAAGGATAATGTAGCCTTAAAGTGAACAAAATAATCGCCAAGAGCTAACAGACGGGTATAGACTATGGAACAAAGCAAACTGGGAAAGCGGATCAACGAGGTACGGAAGGCACGCGGTCTGACGGCGGACAAGCTGTCGGAGCTGTGCAACATCAATGCCACCTATCTGCGGCAGATCGAGGGCGGCGCAAAGATGCCCAGCCTGCCGGTCTTTATCGACATCTGCAACGCGCTTCATGTTTCTCCGGATTATCTGCTCCAGGACGAGCTGGAGGAAAATGAGGTCAGCAAAATTCAGGCAATCGAAACGCTCTGGGAGAATGTGCCGCTGCAAAAGCAGGAAGTTGCCCTTACCATGATCCGGGCGGTTCTGGAACATACCGAACAGTAAAAAAGCCAGCCGGTTTAGAAAACCGGCTGGCTTTGCTGTTTGTAATCTGTATTTTGTGAAGCGCGGGGTACCTGGCTGCGAAACGGGCCACCTCGCTCAGGAGGGCCTCACTGGTGGGGAATCAGGTTCATTGCGGATAACGAGCCGTCTTGAGAACAGAACGCCCACAAAGGCTTTTATGGGGCGACTCCCAGGGGAGACGGTCCTTTAGATTCGGAACCCAAAATCTTCCCATAAAAACAAAAACTGATAAAATAGCTCTCGTGCTGCCCAATGTACAAAACCAGCACGGAAAGGAGATTCCATGAGCTATCTTATCAGTTTTTTGTGTCTGTCATGGCCGATGTTACCGCGTACATAGTCAAAAGTGGATTGACAAGCACTGAGCCGTGACAAAATAAAAAAGGTCGCTGTACTGCAATACAGCGACCTTTTTTGGTGCCGGTGAGCATTCCAAATCCGAACCAGAAGCATCCCTTTTAGAGGCTTCCTGTATCTCGCTGAAAGTGATTTTCTTCGTTCCATCCTTGTAGTTAAAGGTGATCAGCATTTTATCATCGTAAAGATAAATCGCATTGATAAAGGTGTCTATCAGCATTTTCCGGTGGCTCTGCTTGGTGACATCCAACTTGCGGAAACGGTGGAGCCAGAAGGTCATAAATTCGGCGCTGATCTTGGGAGGTTTGGACAACTGCTCATTGGCAAGACGGGTTTCCAATTCTTCTTTTGCCGCCTCCAATTCTTCAAGGCTCTCTTTCGTGGATTTGGTCAAAACACCCTGTTGGATCGCATTTATCAAGTTGCGAATCTTGGTATTCGTTTCCTGTAACTGTCGTTCGTACAGGGGAATATTGGTGTTGTCCTGTTCCTGCAGCTCCATGAGCATCGAAACGATAGCTTCGATTGCATCGTCATCAATGATCATCTTCATGGTCTCGGAGACAACCAAATCCTCAATCCAACCCTTCTTAGCCGGCTTTTTGTGGCATTCCTTGCGCTTCTTTTTTACCGAAACGCACTTGTAATAGTGGTGGACAACTCCGGTGCGGCTGGTGCCGCTTTCGCCACAGAGATAGGCTCCACAGTACCCGCAGAACAATTTGGTTGTCAGCAGATAATCGTCCTCAGCCTTGTGACGAGCCGGGGCTTTCTTGTTTTTCTCCATTTTGGCCTGTACCCGGTCAAAAAGGTCTTTCGGTACGATAGCAGGTATGCCATCAGGAATGAGAATATCCCTGTACTGATATTCGCCAATGTAGCGGCGGTTTTTCAATAGGTGCTGTACGCTGTTGTAGGTCAGGGGATTTCCACGGGTATTTTTCATGCCCTGCTCGTTGAGCCAGTCCCGAATCTGCGTCATAGCCGCGCCTTCGTCATACTGTTTGAAAGCGTCCAGAATATACGGTGCCGTGACCGGGTCGATCTGGAAATGCTGTTCCGCGTCAATCACATACCCCGTCGGCAGCGTCCCGCCGTTAAACATACATTTCAGAGCATTGTCGGTCATGCCGCGCACGACTTTTTCGGAGAGGTCAACCGAATAGTACTCGGCAAAGCCTTCCAGCATGGATTCCAGAATGATCCCCTCCGCGCCGTCTGAAATGACCTCCGTAGCGGAAACCACTTTCACACCATTTTTCTTGAGCTGCGCTTTATACCGGGCGCTGTCGTAGCGGTTCCGGGCAAACCGGTCAAGTTTCCAGACAATGATCATATCAAACAGCTTTTTATTGCTGTCTTTAATCATATTCTGAAATTCAGGCCGGTTATCCGTCTTAGCGGAAATAGCCCGGTCTATATAGTGCCGCAGGACTGTGATCCCGTTCTTTTCGGCAAAGGCGGTACACTCCCGGATTTATCCTTCAATACTTGCTTCTCTCTGATTATCGGAAGAATATCGGGCGTAAATCACAGCTTTCATTGTTTACCCTCCATCATGCGGAACAGGGCCTCTTTCAACCGCCCGTTCATCGGAGAATGTGGGTCAAAGCACATCTCGATAAACTTCCCCAATTCCGGATTGTCGGAGATCGGCGGTCGTGCCTGATACAGCTTGCCCTGTGGCTCATCACAGCGGCAGGTGATATAGTCCATCGAGACATCAAAATAGTCCGCATACCCGATTAGGACCTCAATAGGAACCGCTTTCCCGTGTTCATACCGGTTGATGCTCGGCTGGGTCACATCCAGCAGCTCAGCCATCTTCTTTTGCGAAAGTCCCATCCCTTCGCGCAGGGTTTTCAAACGCTCACCAACTGTATTCACCAAAGCACCTCCAATTCATCTTGAATATAGCATAATACAAATCAGAGATAATTACAATACCTATTACGAATTTTTAAGAGAAATCGAGAATTGCTCTCTGCCAAAGGGGGTGTGGCATATATCAGCGCTTTTGTGTGTGATTTCGGGTCAATTTTGAGGCATTTCTGCCGCTGTATGTGGCGTTTTTCATTCTGTTAGGAAAAGATGCTTCTCAGCCTTGTTGTTTGCGATATCGTCTATTTTTGGCGGTGTCGTCAAGTTCAGCATCTTTGTTTTATTCTATGCCCTCCATCCACATACTGCTCCAAATATACATATCTTTTACCTTGCTGAGGTAGCAGATTTTACACGACGCATTGTAAAATATAATGGGTTGTTGTAATTGTAAAAAATATTTACTTTGCAATATACGAATGTTGGCAAAGGAAGGGGTCTCACTATGAAAATGAAAAGGGGCTTTATTGGTTGTCTGCTGTCTATTTTCGTGATACTGACAATGTTCAGCGGCTGCAATGTAGGAAGCACGGACGGAGGTGAAGCCGACACGGTTTTGGGTGGTGGTAGCTCGGTGCTGCGTATTGTTTCCGGATCGGAAAATTCCGAACTGGAACCGATCTTGGAGGAGTTTTCCGACAGGGAGCATGTGCGCATTGAGATGACCTATATGGGCTCGCTGGATATCATGCGTCTACTGGGAGAGGAAGACATCCCCTATGACGCCGTGTGGCCGGCCAGCAGCCTGTGGCTGACGGTGGGGGATACGGAACACCGGATCAAGCACGCGGAATCCATCTCCATTTCGCCGGTGGTGTTCGGTATCCGCAAAAGCCTGGCGGAGGAGCTGGGATTTGTGGGGCGGGAGGTGTCGGTAAACGACCTTCTTGAGGCGATCCGGAACGGAAAACTCCGCTTCTGCATGACCAGCGCCACTCAGTCCAATTCCGGCGCCAGCGCGTATATCGGATTTTTGTACGCGCTCCTGGGCAACCCGGAAGTCATCACATCGGAGGATCTGCAGAGTGACGAACTGAGGGCGCAAATGCAGGAGCTTCTCTCCGGCGTGGACCGCTCCTCCGGCAGCTCGGACTGGCTGAAGGACATGTTCTTGCAGGGCGATTATGACGCTATGGTGAACTACGAGTGCCTGGTCATCCAGGCCAACCGGGAACTGGAAGAGCGTGGCGAGGAGCCGCTGTATGTAGTGTACCCCTATGACGGTCTTTCGCTGGCGGATTCGCCCCTGGGCTATGTGGACAAAGGGGACGATGGCCAGGAGGAACTGTTTTTAAAATTGCAGGAATACCTGCTGTCGGAGGATGTGCAGGACGAGATCCAGCGCACCGGCCGCCGTTCTGGCTACACCGGGGTTTCGGAGAAAAACAAGGATGTATTCCGGGCCGACTGGGGCCTGCAGCCCGACCGGGTGCTCTCCCCCATCAAAATGCCAGCTGCCGATGTTCTGTTTGAATGCCTAAATCTATACCAAACCGATTTCCGCAAGCCTTCCCTTACCGTGTACTGCCTGGACTACTCCGGCAGCATGAGCGGCGAGGGAAATGAACAGCTGGTTCAGGCCATGGAGCAGCTGCTCATCCAGGAGAACGCCCGGAAAAACTTCTTGCAGGCATCAGAAAACGAGGTGAATATCCTTATTCCCTTTAACGGGGGCGTGATCGACACTTATACGGCCACAGGCAACGGCAGCGAGCTGGAAGCGCTTTATGACAAAGTGGAAAACCAGGAAGTAGGCGGCGGTACCGATATGTACGCGGCCGCCGTGCGGGGGATTGAACTGCTGGGAGAATATGATCTGTCGCAGTATACGCCGGCGATCATCCTGCTCACCGACGGGCAGTCCAGCGGGTCCCTGTCCGATTTTGAGGCGGCTTACGCCGGGCTTGGAACTGAGGTCCCGGTCTTCTCCATCATGTTTGGAGACGCTGACGAAACCCAACTGGAGGAGCTGGCGCGGTATACCAATGCCCGGGTGTTCGACGGCCGGGAGAATCTGACGGAGGCGTTCCGCAGCGTAAAGGGGTATAACTGATGAAAGAGACTTCGCGAATGCTCGTTTCCTCCTTTGCTGCTGCAATCGTCTTCCTGCTACTGTTCCTATTTTTCCATTGGAATCTGATTGTCTGCATCCTGCTGTGTGTCGGCATCTATTTCGGACTGTTTTTCCTGCTCAAGCCCAGCCGGAAAATCGCGGGAATTGATGTGGAATCTATGCCTGGCGGTGAAGAGATCCGGCAACTTTTGGACGATGCCCAGGCGGACCTGGCAGACATTGATAAAGCAGTAAAAGAGATCAAAACTTCCTCTGTGCGGCAGGATGCGCAGGCTCTATATGCTACCGGGGCCCGGATCCTAACCTATCTGGAGGAAAATCCAGACAAAATTAAGCTGGCGCGCCGCTTCTTTACCTATTATCTGGATACGGCCGCCAAATTGCTGACAAGATATGTGGATTTCCAGGAGACGGAGCTTCATTCGGGGGAGGTCGCCGATATTCTGCAAAAGACGGCGGAGGCCCTGCCGGTGCTGAACTCCGCCTTTGAAAAGCAGTTTGCCCATCTGATGCAGGGCGAGCTGCTGGATATCGAGGCAGATATCGAACTCCTGAAAAGCACCTTGAAAATGGAGGGCGGAAAATGAAAACCAAGCTCATTGGGCTGGGCATCCTGGCAGCTGTCATCATAGCCGCCGCTGCCTATGTATTCATCAGTAATAGCCAAACCGTTACTGAAATCAACGGTTATGTGGGCGGCGAAAAAATCGGCCTGCTGGAAGACGAGGAGGTACAGGATATCCTGCGGGACAGGTATCGGCTGGTCATCGACTACGCCAAGGCAGGTTCCATCGATATGGTCACCGACGACGCCGAGGGGCGGGATTTCCTATTTCCCTCCAATCAGACGGCTCTGGAACTGTATAAGCAGGTTCATGGAGACCCGGTGAAAAGTGAGATCATCCTCAATACACCCATCGTCCTGTATACCCGCAGCGCCGTGGCGCAGGCCTTGGTCGACAGCGGGTTTGCTGTCGTTACAAACGGCGTATACACGGTGGACATGGAAAAATTGACCGAGACCATAGAAGCCGGCACAACCTGGGAGGAAATCGGCCTTCCCCAGCTTTACGGCAGTGTTTCCGTGGGCACCACCGACCCGACCAAATCCAATTCCGGCAATATGTTCGCCGGGCTTTTGGCCAATACCCTCTGCGGCGGCGTGGCGGACGAAAGCAATCTGGCGGAGATCCTGCCCCGGCTGCAAAATATTTTTCAGAAGCTGGGGTATATGGAAAGCTCCTCCTCGGATTTGTTCGATCAGTTTCTGAAGACCGGCATGGG
>NZ_JACJKP010000131.1 GCF_016901605.1 Gemmiger formicilis | reverse complement strand
GGCCGCGCCAGAAGTTGCCGCCGCCAACCACAATGCCGATCTGCGTGCCCAGATCATGAGCCGCTTTGATACCGGCACAAATGGAGGCGATGGTCTCCTCATCAAAGCCGGTGCCTTTGGGACCGGAAAGCGCCTCGCCGCTGACTTTAAGCAGGATACGTTTATACTGAATCCCCATAAAAAATAACACCACCTGTTGTTTAATATGGTCCTATGCCGCACAGGCACAATAAACCATTTTTATTTGTATAGTATTTTACAATAGTTCTGCCATAAAGTAAAGCGCCACAGAAAAAAAAGAGCACTCCCTTTACGGCAGTGCTCCGGTTCTTTATTCTTCCGTCTGCGGCGGCAGAACGGGCTGCAGCTCTCTGCGCAAAAACTGCTTCCTCTGTTCCAGGTTTGTATCCGCGGCAGCAGTGGATTCCAGCACCATACTGCCAAAATCCATGGTACAGTCCGGCAGGGCAAAACGCAGCTCCGTACCGGGACCATCTTCCACCGTCAGGCACCACCCCATGGCCGAAGCATAGGCGCGGATCAGCGGCAGCCCCAGTCCCCCCTGCTCCAACAGGCGGCTGCTCCACATGCCGCGCTGCAACAGGTCACGGGCATCCTGCGGCAGACCCGGCCCGTCATCCCGATAGCAAAACAGCCCCGGCGCGCACGCCAGGGTAATATGCACCGGCTGCCCGGCCGCCAGGGAGTTGGAAACCAGGTTGGCTAACAACCCGTTGAGAAGGGTATCATCCCCCAAGGTCAGCAATATCGGGAGCCCCTGCTCCGCTTCCACCTGTACGGTAGCCTGCAGCTGTTCCTGCACAAGGATCTCGTTCAACAGTGTTCCCAGTTCCCGCAGCTGCCCCAGCAGTTCCATGGGTCTTGGCTCACAGACCTGTTGCAAAACCGGCGCAATGGCGGCATCCGCCGCGTGTTCCCCCAGCCGCCGCAAGGAAACCAGCTGTTGCGCAATCTGCTGCAGCAACGGACGAAGTGTTTCGTACTCAGTCGGCGTCACACTGTGCGCCATCCGGTCATCCAACACTTCAAACGCATTTTCCAGCAAGTGAAAGGAAGCCTGGAACCGCCCGCGCAAGCCGCCCCGCAAAGCCATTGCCAGTTCCTGTTCGTTTGCCTGCATGGTGTCCCCCTTTTTCTTCCGGAATCATATTATTTCCCGCCGGAGCAATTCCAGCAGCGCCTTGAAAAGTTTCCCGTTGGGAAGCACTGCTTCCTCCGGCAGACCACAACGCCGGCACAGGTCCCGGTACAACGGTGTTGCCTGCTGATGCATCTTACGGGACAAGCGCAGTACAGCCGCCGTGACACTGGCCTCCTGCGTATTGTTTTCCTGTGCGGTAAGCTGGTACAGCGTCGCCAGCGTCACCGGACGTTCTGCCGCCAGCGCATACAAAAGCATTTGTTCCAGATAATCACAACCGACCATGGAAGGGTCTGCCTGCATCTTTTGGAGATATTCCCGGCAAAGGCGTCGCGCACGGTACAGCCGGTACTGGTCCGCCCCCGCTCCCAGCAGATAGACCTGGTCAAACAGTTCCCGCATGCGGTAGGGCTTCAACATGACCTGACAGTTTCCGAATGCCTGCACCGCCCGGCGGGCCGCCGTCCGTTCCGGAACAGGGACCGTAAGCAGCAGCACCGGCTCCGGGTCCAGATGCAGGCTGCGGATCTGTTCCAGCAGGGAGAGGATACCCATATCCGCCAGCAAAACATCAATGACCAGAACCTGCGGATTGAGCCCGCTGCGCAGCTGCGTCAGCAGTTCCTGCCCACCGGACAACACCGCTGCTGTGTGAATTTCCGGATGCATCTGAGCGTAAAGCCGGATGCAGTCCCGTTCCATCCGGGCGCCTGCCACAAACACGGCAGACACCGATGTCTTGCACTGAACCGGCCGCATCGGCGTCCACCCTCTTTCCGCAGTCGGGCGAACCCGCCCTTTTTCCAACATTCCTTGCATAGCGCCTTACACCGCCGCTCCGCACAGATCCCGCAAAACATCCGGCACCTGCTCCGGAGCTACTGCATTTTCATACATATAGCACAGTAAACGTCCGGCGAACGCCTCGTCCAGACCACACAAACTGCAGGAAATCTCCTGTTTGGACGTTCGCCGTTTTGCGTGAAAACACAGGGTATCTTTAGCGCGCTGCAACGCATAGGTGACCTGTTCTGCTTTTTGCAGGCCTTCCAGCTCTGAAAAATCGCGCCGATAAACCGCAAGATATTCCTGCCCCGCTTGTTCCATGACTCCTTCATCCTCCCGATATTGAAACCTCAGCAAGAGGAACCTGCCGCGGTACGGCTCCCCTTTAAAATGTACTATAGGGCAAACCGTAAAAGGAATCAATTCACAATCGGTATACGATTTTATACGCGCGATGCAAGAAACGTCCGTTTTTGCAGATTATAGCATAAATTGCGCAAAATGTGAACGCTTTTGTTGTGGTACCATGAATGTTTACACATAAAAAGTGAAAAGGCTCCTGCCTTATTGGCAGAAGCCTTTTACTGGTGGACCTGGAGGGATTCGAACCCTTGACCTCTCGGATGCGAACCGAACGCTCTCCCAACTGAGCTACAGGCCCATATCATGTTTCGACTTGAACTATTTTAGTGCATTCCCATACAAATGTCAAGGGGATAAATTCAAAAAAACGGTTTTTGCGGGAAAGATGTAAAATTCATGATACAAACGCTATTTTCTGCGTCTTTGTGTTTGCACGGTCGGCTCAAATAGTGTATGATGTGAAATATATTCATTCTACGGGGAGTGTTTCCTGATGAAAAAAACGTCCTTTTCCCTGCCGGACCGGTCACACCCTCGCCAGCTTGCGTTATTGCTGGGGCTTGGAGCCGTTGTTCTGGTCCTTATAATTTGCATTCTGGCAGTGGTGCTGGGAGGGTCCAGGGCTGATTTGCCGGCAGTTCCCGCCACGGCGGAAACCGCAGAGAAAGCCACACCGGAAGCACCGGCCCCCACGGCATCGCCCGCCGCCGATGCCGTTACAACTGCCGCCGTGGGGACGGTACTGCCCCAGACCTCCGATGCCGGCCGCAGTTATGTGGACGAAACCCTGTTTATCGGTGATTCCAACACCGCGCGGTACCTGATGTATGCCGACGAAACGGGGCAGGCTTTCACCTCGCTGGATAACAACATCGGCGTTGTCAGCATGGGGGCTGGAGCCATTACCACCCTGAAATGCGAAAAATTCAAGGGCTCCTCCACTATGTACACCGTTCCGGAAGCGGTGGCCATGCTCAAGCCAAAGCGCATCATTATCTGCTACGGCACCAATAATCTGGGCGGCTCCTCCACCGATGCCACCAAGTTTATTTCTACCTACTTACAGGGGCTGCAGGCTATTCAGAAAGCCTGGCCCTACTGCGATATCATCGTCAGTGCCATTCCCCCGCTGGACAAGCAGCGGGAAAATACCAACCTGACCATGACCCAGGTGGATGCATACAACGCAGCCCTGGTGACCATGTGTGAGGAGAACGGATACAAATTCCTGAACAGCGCCGAGATCCTGCGCGACAGCAATACCGGTTGGGCCAAAACAGATTACACACTTTCTGACGGGGTGCATCTGTCCAAAGTGGCCGTAACCGCTTATTTCAACTATGTGCGTACCCACGCCTATGTGACGGAGGATCGCCGTCCGCAGCCGCTGGGGACCATTCCCACCCCTGACGGCGTGCCTGCCAACCTGATCAGTGAAGACCCCATTGCCGTGCGCGGCGCCAAAGTTCCTCTGGAATTTGTTGCCACCAACGGCGGTAAACTTTCCGGCAGCACCAGCCAGCTGGTGAAAAAGGGTGCTTCTGCCAGCGCTGTAACAGCAGTACCCGACGAAGGATTTGTTTTTGCAGGATGGACCGCCAGCACCGGCGGCAGTTACAGCAATGCCACCATCCAGTTTACCATGCCCGCCAATGCCAACGCCGGCGGTGTTGTTTTGACAGCACACTTCAAGGCGGATGCCCACGAACACAACTATGTTCTGGTGGAAGGCACCGAAGTTGCTGCTACCTGCCTGACGGACGGCAGCGCCAAATATAAATGCAGTATCTGCGGCGAGGTAATCGAAAAAGATATTCCCGCCCTGGGGCACGACTGGAATGACGGCCAACAGACCGGCGACCAGATCGTTTACACCTGCCGTCGCTGCGGAGAGACCAAGAGTGAAACGGTGGCTCATACCCACAACTTCAACACCGTTGTGAGCGATACCCCTGCCACCTGTACGCAGGATGAGGTAATTGTACTGCAATGCAGCTGCGGTGCCCAGACTACCCAGAGTGGCCAGGGCGCCCTGGGACATGACCCGGTGAGCCAGAGCGACGGAAGCATTGTGTGTAACCGCTGCGGGACCCTGCTGCAGGCTGCGCCGGCCACGCCTGTTCCCACTGCGCCCCCTGTAGAACCTACTGCACCGCCGGTGGTGGAACCCACCGCGCCGCCTACGGAGCCACCCGCTGAAACTCCGGCTCCCACAGAACCGCCTGCTCCCACCGAAGCCCCGCCTTCCGAGCCTACCCCCGCACCGGAACCTCCTACCGACAGTGGCAGTTCCGAAGGCGAAACAACCACTACCACTGAGGAAAATTTACCGGAACAGCCGACAGAAGGCTGACTTTTCCGTATGCAAAGACCGTCCTTTTCCGGGGGCGGTCTTTGTATGCGGGTTGACAATGATGTTACGTAAAGAGAGGAATTTGATCATGGCACACGCCAAGGAAACCCAAAAGAAAAGCAGCGCATTGCTGCGACGCTTTCTGCCTTACCTGTTAAAATATAAAGGCGTTCTGTTCTTTGACCTGTTCTGCGCAGCTCTTACCACGCTGTGCGACATCGTCCTCCCCAAAATTATGGGTGTACTGACCAACGCTGCTTCCGGCCAGGGGGCTGCGCTCACCGTGCATGCTGTGCTGCGGCTGGCCGCCATCTACTTTGTGCTGCGGCTTATTGACGGCGCCGCCAGCTATTTTATGTCCGGTATCGGCCATATCATGGGTGTACACATCGAAACCGATATGCGCCGCGATGCATTCGATCACCTGCTGCGGCTGGATCACACCTACTACAACAACACCAAAGTGGGCCAGATCATGGGCCGCATTACCAACGACCTGTTTGATGTAACGGAATTTGCCCACCATTGCCCCGAAGAGTTTTTTATCGCCTTTATCAAGATCGTTGCTTCCTTCGTGATCCTGTGTCAGGCCAGTGTTCCCCTGACCCTGGTGGTATTCGCCTGTGTACCTTTGATGGGTGTGGTATCGGTCTACCTGAACCTGAAACTCCGGGCCCGGTTCCGGGAACAGCGGTTCCAGATTGGCGAATTGAACGCCACCATTGAGGACAGTCTGCTGGGCCAGCGGGTAGTGAAAGCCTTTGCTGCCGAAGACCAGGAGCGGGAAAAATTCGCCGCCGGCAACCGGGCGTTCGAACGCATCAAGACACTGACCTACCACGCCATGGCTGCCTTCAACACTTCTACCCGGCTGTTTGACGGTTTGATGTATCTGGTGGTCATTCTGGCCGGCGGTCTGGCGCTGGTATACGGCGCCATCAACGCCGGTGACCTGGTAGCCTATGTGCTGTATGTTTCTACCCTGATTGCCACCATCCGCCGCATTGTGGAATTTGCCGAACAGTTCCAGCGGGGCATGACCGGCATCGAACGTTTTGTGGAGATCATGGACACACCGGTAGCTATCCATGACGCCCCCGACGCCCGGCCTTTGGTGGTGAAGGAGGGCGGCATCCAGTTCCGGGATGTGAGTTTTGAATACCCCGATGACCACAACCAGGTGCTGCGCCACGTAAACCTGACCATCCGCCCCGGCGAGAGCCTGGCTTTGGTAGGGCCTTCGGGCGGCGGTAAAACCACCCTGTGCAACCTGATTCCCCGCTTTTACGACGTGACCGGCGGTGAAATACTCATCGACGGGCAAAACGTGCGGAACGTGACCCTGCACAGCCTGCGGGATGCTATCGGTGTGGTGCAGCAGGACGTTTATCTGTTCAGTGGCACCGTAGCCGAGAACATTGCCTATGGCAAGCCCGGCGCCACCCGGCAGGAAATTGAGGAGGCCGCCCGTCTGGCAGGCGCCGACGGCTTTGTGCGCGCTCTGAAAGACGGATATGACACCTATGTGGGCGAGCGGGGCGTCAAACTCAGCGGCGGACAAAAGCAGCGCATTGCCATTGCCCGGGTGTTCCTGAAGAACCCTCCCATCCTGCTGCTGGACGAAGCTACCAGCGCTCTGGACAACGAGAGCGAGATCCTGGTGGGCCAGAGTCTGGACAAACTGGCCAAGGGCCGCACCACCCTGACCATCGCCCACCGGCTGACCACCATTCAGAACGCTGACCGCATCCTGGTGCTGGGAAAGGACGGCATCGAGGAAGAAGGCAATCACGAAGAATTGCTGGCCCGCAAAGGCATCTACTACCGGCTGTGGAATGGCCTGGTCAGCGGCCAGACTCTGTAATACGCCATCAGGCGAAAGTCCCCCGCTTCGGCGGGGGCTATTTTTATGCCGCCGCAGCCACCTTGAACATTCTCCGGGTGTTGAGAGTAAAGGTCAGCAGGTTGGAGGCAATCATGATTCCCAGAAATGCGGCAATACCGTACCGGGGCAGCAGCAGTGCAATGGCAGCAATGCGAAGTACCGAATCCACCAGTGAATAGCGGAAAGTTGCCAGCTGTTCCCCCAGGCCCTTGAGCACACCATCGATCATGCTTTCCAGATACATGAAGGGCGCTACAAAACCAAGAACTTGCACATAATGGCCCACCTCCGCATCCCGGTATACGATCTGTGCCAGTTGCGGGCCAAACACCACAAAGCATGCTCCTGCCGCCAGAGAAAAGGTTCCCGTAAGTTTCAGCATGGTGCCAATTAGCCGTCTTGTTTCCCGACCATCTCCACGGGTGTAGGCGCGGGTGATTTCTGGCATAAGCAGCCCGGACAGGGCCGACAATACCGAAAACGGAAAAAACAGCAGCGGCAGTGCCATTCCCTTAAAATTGCCGTACTGGGTCATAGCCACCGCCCGGCTGCCCGTATACAGCGAAAGGGTCAGAGGAATCAGGCTGCTTTCCACCGCCTGCAAGCCACTGCCCAACAAACGGCTGCCTTCCACCGGCAGCACGATCTCATACAGCTCCCGGCGTGTGTAGGGATGCAGAGGTTCCCCGCTGCGGCGTGCAAACTCCGGTGTGCGGGCTGCAAACAACAGCATCAGGCCGCAGGATACCCCTTCCGACAGGGTATTGCCCAATACCACCGCCGCGCAGCCGTAGCCGGCACCCCATTGTGCCAGAACCCGCAGTCCCGCCACGGCCACCGCCATGCGCACCAGTTGTTCAATCAGCTGGGTGACGACGTTGGGCGTGACCCGCCGGGAAGCCAGAAAACAGCCTCGCAACGCCCCCGATACCGCCATAAAAGGCAGACTCGGTGCCAGGATGCGCAGTGCGTTCTCGGCCCGGATATCGTGGAGAAGCCACCGGGCGGCAGGTTGTGCCAGCAATGCCTGTGCCACCATGGCAGCGGTTCCGAATCCCAGCGCTGTGGTGCACAGTCCCCGCAGCGTGGCCCCCATTCCCTGCCCGCGGGCCAGACTCTGGGCGGCCAGACGGGTGGCTGCCACATTGATCCCTGCCGTAGCCAGCGACACAAACACCATGTACAACGCCAGAATCAGCTGATACAGTCCCATTCCCTCGCCGCCCAGGTAGGCCGACAAGACCACCCGGAAGCCCATTCCCAACATGCGCAGCACCAGCCCCGATGCGGTGAGCAGCATTGCGTTGTGAAAATATGCCTTGCGTCTGGTCATGACATGGCCCTCCTCTCCCCGTTCCATGCCTATGTATGGCTGCTCTCCATTATTCCTTGCACCCCGGCGCTGCGGGTGGTACAATGAGAGCAACAATCTGCAGGAGGTTTTTTATGAAAGAAGTCGATACCGCTGCCGCATACCTGCGTGCAAAGCTTCCCTTTACCCCCGACCTGGCGCTGGTGCTGGGTTCCGGCCTGGGTGGTCTGGCCGAACAGATTCAGGACCCCATTGTCATTCCCTACCGGGAGGTTCCGGGATTCCCTGTTTCCACCGCACCTGGTCACGCCGGCCAGTTTGTGGCCGGACGCCTGGGCGGCAAAAACGTATTGTGCATGCAGGGGCGCTTTCACTATTATGAAGGCCACGATATGAGCGCCATCGCCCTGCCGGTGCGGGTGTTCAAGGCCCTGGGCTGCCGTGCCCTGGTACTGACCAACGCCGCCGGTGGTGTAAACTGGGATTTCAATGTGGGCGATTTCATGCTGATTACCGACCACATCAACTTTATGGGGGCCAACCCGCTGCGCGGTGCCAATGATGACACCATCGGTCCCCGTTTCTGTGATATGACCCATGTATACAC
>NZ_JACJKP010000014.1 GCF_016901605.1 Gemmiger formicilis | reverse complement strand
CGGCCAATTGGTGAAAGTTGTCAAATTGGATAAATTTGCAAATGACTTTGCTTTATCTGTGGAGCAAATCTTTCCGAATGATACCTTTGTTGCAGAAAAGAGAAATGGTCTGGATTTTGTGTATATCATAGATAAACAGGAATAGGGATTTGCTTTCTTCTGAGGCAGGTACCGAGGCACATAAGGCTGGCCCGAACGATATCCGGGCCCCGCAGACCGCCAACAGAAATTCCACAGAGAGGCGTGATTGCAATGGAAAGATGGGAAAGATGGAACAGCCACGAATTGGTGGCAGACGACTACGAACTAAAGAGTCTGGTGCAGGACTGGGAGGGGCTTACCCTCGTTTTCCTTGGCCGGAAAACCGAAGTGACCCTTGTGTATCGTGAGCAGCTGCTGTCTTTCCGCAGCTGTGACGAAGGCGACCGATGGAAAACCGTTGATACCGCATTGGCGGATCACGGCAAGCACTTTTTCCGGGGCTGGCTGGCCTACAAGGTTTCCGAATCCGATTATGCAAGCTGGTTTTCCCGGGAAACCTTCGGCAGCACAACGACCGACGAGATCCTCCATCTGGCGTTTGTAACCGCCAATGATATCATTGATGTCTTGTCTTTACGGGAGCCCACTGTAACCATTTCCTGTATCTCATAGCGCCGATCGGTCAGAGCATCCTGGCGCTGAGGGCTGTTTCCGCAACGCCGGATCGCTAGCATGGGGCGGATGGTTCGTCTTCCCTGACAGCAATGCAAGGAGGGGAAAAGAAGTATGCCGCAGGAAGTCTACGTACTACAGCACAGCTATGCGTTACGCAACGGATGCGATGAGACAAAACTGTTGGGGGTGTTCTCCTCGGAAGAGAAGGCGTAACAGGCAATCGAACTGTACCGAATACTTCCCGGTTTTTGTGAGCATCCCCGGGCTTTCCACCTTGACAGATACCTCGTGGATGAAAAATGCTGGACCGAAGGATTCTGCACGATCCCTTGACCGGGAGACCGTCCGGCTTATGACAGTATTTTGAGAGGGCCAAGTTGTTTTATACGATAAGTATAAATTGCAGCGAGCATTCTGTTTCGTACAAAAAGCAAAAGCGTTGCCGCAGGGCAACGCTTTTCTTGTTTTTCCTTTCTATTCATCATAGCGCCGCCGCGCATAGGCCGCCGGATAGGGACCTTTGTACTCCGTCAGGTTGCCCAAAAACGCCATGATTTTTTTGGCAGCCATGCGATTGTAAAAAAGGACAATCCGGCAGCTTTTCTCTTGAACCAATAGTCGGCGGGCGTGTACAATAAAAGCAGCACAGTGCTCCCTGCAAGCCGCGGTTGCCGGGAAACCTGTCATCCGCCATGAGCACCAAAAAGGGTGTGATTTCAACATGAAAGCCAACAGACCGGATCATGCTATAACGATCGGCATTTTTTCCGCCTCCTCCCCTGTTTCGGCCACCGCGCCCATACGGTATCTGCGCGGGAAAGACTACCTGACCCGGAAGGGGCTCCGCGTCGTGGACGGGGCGCTAGCCTTCCGCCGGGCTGCAAAAGAACTGCTGTGCGGGCGAAGCCTGTCTATCGCGATGTTCTTCAAAAGACTTTTCCTGAAAAAGCCGGCATTTGTCCCCGCCTATAACGCGGCTCTGCTGGATTACCAGGCCGGCAGATACCCTTCTGCTTATCTGTGGGCCCGCCGGGCAGATGCCCAGGGCTGCGGAGAAGAAAAAACGGAGGCCCTTATCCTGGGCCTGTTTGCGCTGCAGGCTGCCGGGTCGCCACTCTTCGAGCAGGAAGTGAAAAAAATACAGACCGTTACGGACCGATGGTATACGATGGATAAATTTGTATTAACCTTCTTGTCTGGCGATATGGAGACTGCCCGGGCACAGATTCCTTCCCTGCTGGATACCTGCTACCTGAACGTGCCGGAACTCGCCATGGTGATGAGTTGTCTGCTGGCGCAGGGGAGCACCCGGGCGGCGGACGAAGCCCTGCATGGGCAACTCGCGCTGCTGCACGAAAGTCCTTACAGACAGTATGTAAGGGAAGAAGCGCGGAAAATGATAAGAGCCCGTGTCAGCAAACGGTACCGGGAGAAGCTCATCGGAACCTATCGTTACGGGCATCCGCTCATCTGAAAAGGGAACGCTTATACAGATTTCCGATGAATAAACTGAAGAGAGAAGCAGTGAACATGAAAAGCAGAAGAAAACACGGTTTTCAGCTGATGACAGCGCTATATTTCATAATCATAATTTGTATGTGCGTGACACGTTTCAATATTATCATGACCATAATAGAAGGACCCATAACGCATATTGATGCGGTTAATCTACTTCCATTCCACAGCATCCGAGAGAATTTAGAATATGGCCGCAAACCAATTTCGTGGGACATGCTTGATAATATGGTAATGTTCGTACCTATTGGAATTATCTACTGCTACTATCAAAAGAAATTTATGGTGGTTAAAGCAATCGCGCTGTCTTTTTCGACTACGCTTTTGATTGAGTGTGCGCAGTTTGTCCTAAAAACAGGAGTTGCAGATATAGACGACCTTATCATAAATACCTTCGGAGGCTTGATTGGCATCCTGTTGTATGTTTTGCTCCGTGAACTATCAAAGAGGACGAAAAATACAGAGACACATGAGGTAATCGACATCATAGCGACCATGCTTCCACCAATCTTCATTGCCTTTGTAATAGAAATGTTTATGGGGGATGGGACGCCAAAGTTTGTTCCGATGTATATTGGGATGGTGCTGTGCTATAGCATTTTTGTCTATGCATTTTTGATCAAAGATTTTACGTGGAAAGCAAAAACAGCCTACTTCGTGTGCTATGCGGGAGCTTTCTGTTTAAGCCGCGTTATCCTATAAGAAGTATTGACACAATTCAAATTGTATCAAAAAATCCGAAAGCGCTTGAAAATCGCCGATTGATCAGATTATTTTATCATTTACGTACCAAAGGCAATAGCAGGGATTCTAATTTTGGCGCAAAACAAGGCGAGCTCACCCCTTGGATGAGCCCGCCTTTCCCTTTATGCCGTCTTCTGTAAGGTTTGCAGCAGTTCCGGCAGGAAATCTGCGGAGATACCGCCGGCCTGTTTTACCTTATTACTTTGGTCGAAAGAAGTCACGTAAAGCGTATAGTTCGTTGCCACGTCCTGGAACATGGCGCACTGTGTGACGGTCATTCCTTCCCGGTCCAGGACCGAATACACCAGGATTTCCTTGCCGTCCAGCGTTACCGTGGCCGTTTCTTCTGCTGTGTACTCCTTCTTGGGGAAGGAGAAGGAATACTCCTTGCAGCCATACGGATTACAATTCCATCCCGTATCAGCCTCCAAGACAATGCTGTATCCGTCCTGTATGCGATACCGGGTATATTGCGTGCGGGTAATGGTACCCGCGCTGGATGCCTGCACCCGGATACTATCCTTATTGTTTGGATTTTGCTCCAGCTCCTCCATCTGCTCGCTCCCGAAGAAGGTCAGTCCCAAAAGCTGTTGCGCCTCCTGCTGACTGTCCACAGGGTAGCTTTGAGGCCAGGCGTTTCGCTGCCCTATCCGGCATTCTTTCGTCTGTTTGACCAGCTCTGCGTCAATCTTCGAAGCGTCTTCCAGAACAGTCGGTTCAAATGCATAGCAGACTTGTACCTCGGTGTCCGTATACTCGATGGAACCGGCCGCAGAGGAATCCTCCCGGGCAAAAATCACAGGGGCAAAGGTCAGCACCGCAACTCCGGCAATCGCCAGAAGCACCGATAAAATTCTGCGTTTCATGGTGTTTTTCCTTTCAGGTCATTGCCTTGCCGTCTGCCGTATGGCCCGGGACCGACAGGCCGGTATCCCATTTCAAGGCAGCACATTGTATCAGGCAATTTTTCTGTGAACGCCTTCCTCCTGCATTGGTATCACCCTGCTTCCTGCAATACTATCTCATTTTCAGGATAGCAAACCATTTCAATGCCCGTCAAGAATCACTATAGACAAAAACAGGCTGTCCTGTATGGGGAAGTTGCACAAAGGCCGTTCTTCCCGCCTTTTGAAATCCAACGTTTTTTCGTTTAAAATTTGACGTTTTTCCCTTTGATTTGGTATACTGTGAGTAGCCCCTATCGTGACGAAGAAAGGAGTGCACCATGAGAGGCAGATATCCCATCCCCTTGCTTACCGCCGTGGGCGCTGCGGCTCTTCTTCTGTCCGCCTGCGGGTCTGCCGGGCAGCAGGAGCCGACCACCACCGCCGCACAATCCCGGCAAAGCACCGGGCAGCAGGTATCCGCACCGGCAGAAGACAGCATCACCTGTCCCGGCTGTGGGAGCGGCAATCTGAAGGAAGGCGAGCGTTCCTATACCAGCGAGACGCGGGAACCCGAAACCTGCCCCTATGACGAGCTTTCCTTTGAGACGAACGTGGTTCTGGCCAGTACCGAGTATACTTGTGCCGATTGCGGAAAAGCATGGGTACAGGGACAGCGCTATACCTTGAGCCGCTGCCCGGCCCATGGCGATATTACCAATGGCTATGAATCTTTTGTGGAATTCGAACAGTAAGTAAACGCAGAAGCGTTGCCCCGGGGCAGCGCTTCTTTTTGTCTGGTACGACGGCGCAAAGAACGGATTTGTCCTGTTGCCACTTGAAACTTTCCTAAAGGGGAGTGTAGACTATGGGTAAGAACCGTTCATTTTGCCGGGGGTCTCCCTTTGAAACACCCGGCAGATAACCGCCCCACAGGAAAGGGATGACGACCGAATGCATCAGATTCTGGTGATCGACGATGACAAAGAACTTTGCGCCCTCATCAGGCGAAGCGTGCTGATGGAGAATATCCAGGCGGATTGCTGCCAGACCGGGGCCGCCGGTCTGGCGCAGCTGAAGCAGAAAGCCTACCAGCTTGTGGTGCTGGACGTGATGCTGCCCGGCTCCGACGGGTTCGAGACGCTGGAGCAGATCCGGAAAGAGAGCAATCTGCCGGTTCTGATGTTCACGGCCAAGGACGACAGCGCTTCCAAGGTCCGCGGTCTGCGGGCCGGGGCCGACGACTATCTGACAAAGCCCTTCGACCTGGACGAACTGATCGCCCGCATTCTTTCTCTCATCCGCCGCTATACCCGGTTCAACCAGCCGGAGGACGCCGCCCGGCCCCTTGTCTTTGAGGGTCTTAAGATCGACAGGGACACCCGGTCCATCACGACGGTCAAGGGGACCTTTGCCCTGCCGCCCAAGGAATTCGATCTTCTTCTGGTGCTGGCAGAATACCAGGGAAAAATCCTCACCAAGAAAAGACTGTACGAGCTTGTGTGGGGAGAAGAATACTGTTATGACGACAACAATATCATGGCGATCATCAGCCGCCTGCGCAAGAAGATGGAGGAAAATCCCGGAAAGCCCCGGTACATCCAGACGATCAAGGGCATCGGCTATCGCTTCAGCAAGGAGGTCTGATCCATGGTATGGTTTTCTGTGGCAATGCTGGTGGTTGCCGTCCTGTGCCTTCTGGTCTCTTACCTTTCCGTAAGGCGGGCAAAGAAGAAAATCCGGGAAACGATGGATATCCTGGCGGACATCAAGCAGGGAAACGGCAACCGGCGCGTTCTCTGCGCCCCCGGCGAACTGACGGCCCCCCTGGTGTATGAGATCAACGACATTGTCGCCTCCTACGAGAAAGAACTGGCCGCCCTGCGCAAAGCGGAGGAAACCAACCGACAGCTCATGACCAGCCTTTCCCATGATCTGCGCACGCCGCTGACCACCCTGATCGGCTATCTGGACGCGGTGCACAAAGGCATTGTCACAGGCCAGGAAAAGGAGGAATACACCGAGACCGCCCGCCGCAAGGCCTACGACCTGAAGGACTACATCGACGGCCTGTTTGACTGGTTCAAACTGAATTCCGACGAATTCGTGCTGAACCCCCAGGTGGTGGAGGCGGCAGAACTGACCCGGAATCTTCTCATCGATTGGATCCCGGTGCTGGAAGACCAGCACATCGCCTACGATCTGGATATCCCGGACGGGCCTCTGCGGGTGCGGCTGGACACCGATGTCTACGGCAGGATCCTGAATAACCTGGTACAGAATGTGGTGGCCCACAGCCGGGCCACTGCGATTTGCATTTCGCTGTCACGGCAAAACCGGGAGATGGAGCTCCGGGTGTCGGACAACGGCATCGGCATCGACAAGCAGGACCTGCCCCATATCTTTGAGCGGCTCTACAAATGCGACCGGGGACGCTCCGAAAAGGGCAGCGGCCTCGGTCTTGCCATCACCCACCAGCTTGTGGGCAAACTGGGCGGAACCATCACCGCCGCCAGCACACCGGGAAAGGGCACCACCTTTCTTGTGCGCTTTCCCCTGGCCGGATAAAAGCTCTCGCTCTCTGTGGCGAGGGCTTTCTTCGTCTTATACAGGCAAATTCCGCAAAATGCAAGGTTGCCGCAAGGTTCGCGCAAGGTTCAGGCAAGCTTGCCGTGGTACGATAGGGTCACAGAACAGGAGGGGTATCTATGAGCCGGTACATTGTGGAAACCAGAGGCCTTACCAAACAGTACGGCACCCAAAAGAGTGTGGCGGACCTGCATCTGCACATTGCGCCGGGTAGAATCTATGGTCTGCTGGGGCGCAACGGCGCCGGAAAAACCACCACCATGAAGATGCTGCTGGGCCTTACCCGGCCCACTTCCGGCGAGGTGTTTTTGTGGGGCACCCCCTTGCCGGGGCACGAAAAAGAGCTGCTGCCCCGGATCGGCAGCCTGATCGAAGCACCGGGTTTTTATCCCAATCTGACGGCAACGGAGAATCTGCGCATCTTCGCCGCGCTGCGGGGCGTTCCCAACCGGCACGCCATCCGGGACGCCCTGGAACTGGTGGGCCTGCCCTACCGGGACAAGAAACTCTTCTCCCAGTATTCCATGGGGATGAAGCAGCGGCTGGCCATCGCCCTGGCCGTGATGCACGACCCGGAACTGCTGATCCTGGACGAACCCACCAACGGCCTGGACCCCATCGGCATCGCGGAAATGCGTTCCTTCATCCGCAGGCTGTGTGAGGAGCGGGGCAAAACGATCCTGATTTCCAGCCACATCCTTTCGGAGATTTCCCTGCTGGCGGATGATATCGGCATTCTCGATCACGGCGTCCTGCTGGAGGAGGAGAGCCTGGCCGTGCTGGAACAGAACAGCCGCAAGCACATCCGTTTTGCGGTGTCCGATACCGCCCGGGCGGCCGCCATTCTGGAGCAGCAGTTCCAGGAGACCGCCTTCTCCATCCAGGACGACCACATTCTGCGGCTGTACAATCTGGATGTGCCGGCAGGCCGGATGGTCACGGCCTTTGTGAAGAACGGGCTGGAGGTGTCGGAAGTCTGCACCTGCGAAGAAAGCCTGGAAGACCATTTCAAACAGGTGACGGGAGGCGAGGGCATTGCGTAAACTGGTCTGGTGCGAACTGTACAAGCTCAAACGCAGCAAAAGCCTTCTGCTCCTGACTTCCCTGGCCCTGCTTTTTCCGGCAGCACTCACAGTGTTTACAAAATCCAGTCTGGCGGATGCCGCGGGCACCGCAGAATTGCATGCCTACTACGACAATCTGGTCAACTATACGCTGGCCTACGGCGCCATGTTGCTGCTGCCCTGCCTGTTTGGCTGCGTGGGTGCCCTTCTCTTTTTTTCGGAGCGGGACTGCGACACCTTCAAGAATCTGCAGGCGATCCCCGTCACCCGGAACCAGCTGATCTTCGCCAAACTGGGTGTTTTGTATCTGTGGTCGGAACTCTACGCCCTCTGTTCGGGGCTGGCCGTCACCCTTTTCTGCTTTGTGCTGGAACCGCGCACCCTCTATGATGTGCCGTTCAAACTGGTATGCTTTCTCCTTGCGGGGCTCACCATGGCAACGGTCTCCCTGCCGGTGGTGGTGCTGGTGATCTACAGCAACCAGAGCTATCTGTTGTCGCTGCTGCTTTCCTTTTTGTATGCCGTCGTCAACTGGCTTCTGCTGATCCTCTTTGCCTCCCATGAGGTCCTTTCCCTCTGGCTGCCGCTGCTGAACGGGCTCATGTTCGTATCCCGCCTTCTGGCATGGCGAAAGGCGGCGCTGGGCCTGGCATCGCTGACGCCGCTGCCATTGGGCACCTATCTGCGGGTAAGCCTCTATCTTCTGTTTATTTTGGGGGTCTGCATCCTTTTGCTGGTACGCTTTTATAAAAAATGGTCGAGGTGATGACCGAATGCATGTTGTGCTTGCCGAACTCGGAAAACTCAGACGATACGGCATGGTCAAGGCAGGATGCCTTGTGACGATCCTGGCGGCTTTGTACGGCTTTGCCCCGGCGCTGGCCCGCGACGGGGTGCAAAAAACCTTTCCGCTGGTGATGAACAATCTTCTGGAGAGCAACTGCATCTACTTTTTCCCCGCCATGATCGTCCTGATCGGCGGCTGTATGGCCCGCCGGGAATATACCGACAATACCCTGAAAAACCTCCAGACCGTTCCTCTCTCCCTCCGGCGGCTTCTGCTGGGTAAACTGGCGGTGCTCTTTTTCATGACGGTGGGGTTCAGCGTCCTCAGTTTCCTGCTGGGGACCGCCCTGTGTTTTGCCCTGGGTCTGCCCGACGCCGCCCTGCCCGCCCTTGCCGAATGGCTGGCCCGGATCGTGGCAGGCAATCTGCTGGTCTTCGTGGAGGTGCTTCCCCTTACCCTCCTGGCCTCCCTGTTTGTGGAGGGGGTATATGCCTGCACCGCGGCGGCATTCGTCTACGGATTTTTTGCCTCCATGGAAGCCGCCATGCTGAATTATTATCCGGCCAAGGCGGTACTGATCCTGGTGGACCCCCGGTGCGGCGTCGGCTACGATTTCGTGCACTATTCCCCGGCGTCCGCTGTCCTCACGCTGCTGGCGGTCCTGCTGGGTTCGGCGGTGCTTTTTGCCCTTGTGCATCCGGGCCAAGGGCTGAACAAAGTAAAATCGCCGAAAAAGGCTACCCGGGCCAAGGGCTGGTGAGGGAAAGCCCGGTTTTGCCGCGCTGCAGCACAAAAAGAGACCGGGCCTTGATGGCTGCGGGGGCAAAAAAGAGATTTTCTTCTTTTTCCTGGCCGATTTTGCCGCAAAAAGCAGGCCGCAACGAAGCATTGCGTGACAAATACGCCCCCTCCTGGTATGATGGAATCAGAAAATACGGGAGGCGAAGCAGTATGATCGGACGGAATTGCAAGCGGCTGCGCCAGCGCGCAGGGCTGACCCAGGAAGAACTGGCGGAGCGGCTCCATGTGACCCGGCAGGCGGTTTCCGCCTGGGAGACCGAGAAGAACCGTCTGGACGCCGAGACACTGGTCGCCCTGGCGGAGGCGCTGGGCGCCGATGTCCAGGAGCTGCTCTACGGTCCCGGCGTGGTGCAGGCCCCCTTCGCCCGTTACCAGCGGCGGTATCGGGTGTGCACGGCGATCTCTGCTGTGGTGGTGATTGCCTGGCTGGTTATGGAGGTAACCCTGAAGCCCTATCTCATCCGTCAAGCGGCCCAGACCTTCATTCCGTATCCCAGTATAGCCTATTTCCTGGCCGTGCCGCCCCTGGGGGTTCTGGGGCTGGGCTGTCTGATCCCGTCTCTGGCCTCCCTCTGGGTGGACATCCGGGTCCGCAACATCCCGGCACGACGTGTACTGCTGGTTCTGGGACTTGTGGGCCTGTGTTACTACCTTGTATGGCTGACCATCTATCTGGGCCTGTGGCCCGATTTTCTCTATGACTTGAAACCCGTGCAGTTTCTCGTGCAGCATTGGTTTATCCCCCTGTTCACGCGAGACCATGAACTGCTACGGCTGGGGCTCCTCTTTATATCCGGCGGGTTCCTGTTCCTGGCCCTGAACCGCTGATGCCGTGACAGGCAAACAAAAAGGCCGGTCAACCGAATGGTTGACCGGCCTTTTGGTATACCTCATTTTTAAAATGCAAGGCTGACCGCGATGAAAAACATGGCGTAGTAGTAGGTCAAAAGGTTGGCCACGTGCAGGGCAGGGTGCCGGGAAGGGTAAAAATACAAAAACAGGATCAAGAGATCGGAGATCCAGAACAGCGCCGCCCCGGCCAGCACGAGGAAGCACCAGGGCTGGCCCATGCCAACGGCCAGCTGCAGTCCCTTGCCCAGCAGGGCCGAGACAAAGGCCCCATAAAGTACTACCCAGGGGCGCATCCGCCCGGTCTGCATGCCCGGCAGAGCGGACAGCACCGCCACACCAACCGCCCCCAGCACCGCGGCCAGCCCATGGGCTGCAGCCGGCACAGGCCCCACACAAACAGGGCGTGTCCGGCCAGGAAGGCCCCCAGCCCAGCCAGAAACAACCTCGGACGGCGCAGGTGGTTGTAGAGCGCCAGCATCACATCCCCCGCCACACAGCACAGCAGCGCCGGCAGCAAATGCCAGAATGCTTCGGGACGGCTGCCCAGAGTAGCGCACACCGCCGCCACAGCCACAAAGCAGAGGCTGCACAGTATTTTTTCGGGCAGATAGCCCCGCCCCGGCAGGCGCAGCCGCCGCACCAGCAGCCCCAGGGCGGCGGTGTAAGCCACGCCCATTCCCACGATGTACGGTATGTTCACCGGCCGCGCCTCCTTTGCATTGCTTCCCCTTCAGTATAGGCAAAAAACGCCCGGCCGTCAATTTATGCCCTGCCCAAAAATCTGGCCGGGTCTTTGGATGTCCTGCGAGGCTCCGTTCCTGAGACTGCACCAGAGAATCCTTCCTGTCCATAAACAAAAACACTGCGGTGGAATCGCTTTCAGATTTCGCCGCAGTGTTTTGTTATTCCTTGTGGTTTTCTCCGGCCTCCATGGCCTGGTCAATCAGTCTCGTCACAAATGCATTCACGCTCTCCCCACGGCTCTCCGCAAAAGCCTGGATTTCTGCTTTCCTGCCCTTCGCAACCTTGATTTCAATGCGGTCATACGCTTTTGCATTATACTTGGCCGTCGCCCGCTTTTGTGCCTCCGTGTAGGGCATAACACGATTCTCCTTCCCTTTTCAGTCTTATTTTGTATTGTACTAGACTTGACAAAAAGAAGATATAGGCAAACTGCACAAAAAAGTCATATAATGTCGTCAGTATATTTGTTATATACTATCGTCATTATGTATTGATATACTGTCGACAGTATGATATAATAATAGCAGATGGAACAAATACAGCGTTCCTGTTCCCGCTTATCCAACATTTTTTCAAGAAAGGACACATCCCATGAAACACACCCTTTACTATCTGCTGACCGGCCTGGAAAACATCGCCCCCTATCTGAGCCGCGACCACGGGCGCAATCCACGCTACTGGCGCAGAAAATGGCCGGCTGTTTTCTCTTCCTGTTTTTCCGAAAAAAGGAGCTGACCATGAGCCAAAACGCCGCGAAAACATTCATTGTAACCCGCTCGGACGGCATCCTGCTGGCCCGCTACCGGGACAAGGACTGGTATCTCACCACCGATTTAGCCCGGGCCTGCCGGTTGTCCGAAGCCGACGCACAGGCTGTGCTGCAAAGCATCATTCCCGTCTCCGAACGGTTTCTCTGGACATTGCAACCCACCCGGGAGAAAGAAGGTATTTCATGTTGAATTTTCCTGTGACCAGCTGTCTTGCCCTCCATCTGCAGCGCGAGCACGGGCACGACCCCCGTTTTTCTACCAGATAGCATTGCTGCCTTTCCGTTATATATGTTATCTGCCGCAAAAGGAGTTTTACCATGAACGAACTGCATAAGAATTTCCATTCCATTCAAATCAACATCACCCCGCACACCTTTGCCGGGCTGGCCAAACAGAACATGGCCTTCCACCAGGGCGTCATGGAGCTGTGCGACAACGCCATCGCCGCCGCCCTCCCCGGGGAAAAGGCCCTGATTTTCATCGGGCTGGCCCCCGGTTCCGCCAAGGACGAACTGCTGCTGGTGGTGGCTGACTGGGGCAGCGGGATGGACCTGTCCCAGCTGGAAAATGCCCTGCAACTGGGCAGTCTGCCCACCGGCAGCAACCGCCTCAACGAACACGGGTTCGGCATCAACAACACCCTGGCCAGCCTGACCGGCGGCGACCGCTCCTGGGCCCTGTACACCCGCGCCCGGGGAACTTCAAGCTACTTGAAAGTCCAGGGTCCATTCACACCGCAGATGACGGTGGAAGAGGTGGATGAACCCACCCTTCCGCAGGAACTCACCCTCCCCCGGGATCATCCCGGCACCGTTTACTGCATCCATGTTCCGCTGGCCATTGCCCAGTCGGTGCAGGGGCGGGGCGGCAAGGCCACCGACCTGGAAACGCTGCGCTCCTGGCTGGTGGAACACCTGGGTGTCGCCTACCGCGGGTTCCTCGACCTGGACAGCCGCACCATGGAACCCTCCGCCAAGATCATCGCGGCAGTGGGTTCCGATGCCAGGCTGGTGCCGCCCATCCCGGTGCCGATTGCGGGCACCCTTGTCCGCCGCTTCAAAGTGGAGATGGGCGGCCAGGTCATTCCGGTGGTCTACCGGTACGGGGCGCTGGACGAGGACAAGCGGAACCACCTGGTGCTGGGCGCCAAGGCCAAATACTACTACCAGGGCAACCAGCCCACCCAGGGGGTGGATATCCGGCTGGGCAAGCGGGTCATCGCCACCGCCCAGCTGTCCGAAATCTGGCGGGGTCCCAACGGGATTCCCCTGGCACGGCACAACAACTACAACGAATTTGTCGGCGAAGTGCTGCTGCCCGAACTGCCCCGGGGCGTGCTGAGTACCCTGAACAACAAGACCAACCTGAACCCCAACGACCCGGACTGGCAGAATCTGTTTTCGCTGCTGGCGCAGGTCCCGCCCCTGGCCTATCCCAAGGCCTGCACCGAGAAAGCCCTGCAGAGCCGCTGGATCAGCGCCCTGCTGGCGGTGAATCCCCGGGACCGGGTGACCGACGAGATGACCGTCTGGCCCACCGGCACCCGCATCGACGTTCTGGACGAGGGGGCCGACAAGCGGGTCATCTATGAGCTGAAAGCCACCAAGGGGGAGCCGCTCCATCTGTATCAGCTCAAGATGTACTGGGACGGGCTGGTGCTGGACGGCGTACAGCCCACCGAGGCCGTGTTGATCGTCCCCAAATACACCAGCGACCTGGCCTGGATGGCCGAGCTGATCAACGATCGTATCACCCCACCGGCTCTGCCCGACGGTTCTCCCAGTCTGCCCTACCACATCAAGCTGGCCACCCACGAGGAAAAGTGTCTGGCCTGATCGCACAGGAGGTGTCCCTATGACCGCCATTTCCACCCTGGCCGATTGGCTCCACTACTGGCTGGAAAGTTACATCCGCCCCAGCTGCAAACCCGCCGGGTACGCCCAGTACCGGGATATTGTGGACAAGCATGTCGTCCCGGCCATCGGCACCGTGCCGCTGGCCGGGCTGAATACCGGCATCCTGCAGCAGTTTCTCAACCGGGAAGCCGCCTGCGGCAATCGGAAGACCGGCGGGCCGCTGAGCGCCAAATCCATCAAGAATATGCGGGTCGTGCTGGACGTGGCGCTGAAATGTGCCGTGCAGGAGGGACGCCTGGCTGCCAACCCCGTGCCCGGTACGGTAATCCGCAAGGTGCAGCGCAAGGCCATCCAGCCCATGTCCGATGCCATGCAGGCTGCGTTGGAGCGGTTCCTTTTCCAGGACGGCAACCTGCAGAATATGGGCATCCTGCTGGCGCTGTACACCGGCTGCCGTCTGGGCGAGATCTGTGCTTTGCGCTGGCGGGACGTGGACTGGTCCCGGCAGGAGCTGCATCTGCGGCAGACCGTCAAGCGGCTGCCCCGCAGCCAGCGGCAACCGGGACAGAGCGCCACCGAGCTGGTGTTCAGTCCCACCAAGGGGCGGGACGGTTCCCGGCGCATCGCGGCGCCCGCCGTGGTGTTTGCCCTGCTGGAGATGCAGTGCCGCCGCCATGAAACCCGGTTCGGCGCCCCGGTGCAGCCCGAGGGGTTCGTTGTCTACAACACCCAGGACCAGCTGACCGACCCGGACAACCTGAGCCACTATTTCGGCGAGGTGCTGACGGCGCTGCAGCTGCCCCACGCACGTTTTCACGATTTGCGCCACACCTTTGCCACCCGGGCCATCGAGCACGGCATGGACATTCTGACGTTGAGCGGTATGCTGGGCCACGCCGATGTGGGTACCACCCAGACCTTTTACCTGCATTCCCGGCTGGAAGCCATGCACCGGCAGATAGATTGCATCACCCCGGCCTGCGGCTGGTTCCGTGCCGCCCCCGCCGGGCCGGCCGCCGTATGAAAGATTTTCCCCGCAGGCTGCCTGCGGGGAGTTTGTTGCTTTATGGTACCTGTGTTCTCTTTACTGCTTTCTGCCGGGCAGGCTATCCTCCCCGCAAGTCAGGAAGCGTCCTCTTTTGCATCATCACCGCAAACAGGTTCCGGCGGGGCCATATCACCGGCGAAGGCTGCCTCGTAGGCCTCATGGGCCAGCAACAGACGCCGCTGTTTATCCTCATTCATCCGCAGGCGGCTGCCCGTCGGGCTCTGATGACCCATGCAGTAGGCTATCTCCTCGTCGGTCAGGTCGGTGGCAATGCTCAGGCCCGTGCAGTAGGTATGGCGCAGTGCGTAGGCGGTGAGATTTTCTTCGCAGGACCCGGCCCCTTCCTCCAGGTCGGTGTCCTCCTCATTGACCAGAATTTTTTCGGTGCCCTCCTCCATACACTGATCCAGCATCTCCCGTCCCATGTTGCCCACATCCCTGGTGGTGGCCCGGCGCTCCCTCGGCACAGGATTGCGCCGTCCCTTCTGTGTTTCCACCCAGAGCAGCGGCAGCTCTGCCAGCTGTTCTTCGGTCAGTTCGGGGTGACGGCGTCGAATCCACGCCTGCTGCCGGCGGATCAGACGCACGACCGTCGGGGTGCAGGGCAGGGTGCGGTAGCTGTTTTTGCTTTTCAGCAGGTCGGTAACGCTGCGCTTTGCCTTCTTTGCTTTGTCCTTTTCATCCTGGCACTCCACCTGGATAAAGGGCAGGCCATTTTCTGTTGTTTTGAGACAATCAAAATTGAGGCCGCAGGCTTCCCCGTCACGCATGCCCTGAAGCAGCATCAGGGCACAGGCCAGAGCCAGGGGATTTTCTGACTGTTCCACCATCTCCAGCAGCCGGGCGCATTCCTGCCGTGTCAGCGTCTGCTTGCCGAACCGCCGGTTATACAGTTCCCGGGCCGTTGGCTGCAGCTGCTCCTTCGCAATGTCCAGCTTCTTCAAGGTACGTTCCGGGATGGGGCTGCAGCGCAGGTCCCCCTCCTCCACCAGAAATTCCAGAAACCGGCACAGCAGGATCCAAAGGGCTTTCATCCGCTCCGCCTGCCGGCTTTTCTTCTGGGGCCGGACTTTCTGGGGTTGATCTACCAGCACTTCCATCCGCCGGGCAATATCCTCCTCGGTGATCTGCCGCGCCCCTTTTTCTTCCAGATTCCCGCACAGCAGCCGCAGGCGGTAGTCCCGGTCGTAATTGTCCCGGGTGGAAGGCAGCCAGTCGTGTTCGTTGAAATACTGCCGGTATTTCTGCCGGTAGAGCTCCATCAGGGTGGGACTTTTCTCCGGGGCTTCCGGCGACACGCCTGCCTGTTCCTTGCGCAGGTACGCCATCAGCTGTTTTTCGATCTGTCTCTTCAGATACTGTTCTACGTCGGTTTCCTTTTTCACGGTGCTGCGGATTTTCAGGTTTTCATACCGGCCGCAGCTCCAGCTGCCGGTGATCCGAACCTTGTCGTCCGGCACCGCTTTCTGCAGGTAGGTGCAATCCACCTGCCTGCCGCACAGGCTCCATTGTTTTGTGACCTCGTCCATGTATATCACGCTCCTTTCTGATAGCACCGAATGGCTTCATCCAGTTTTCTTCCGATACATTCCTGATACCAGACGCTCTGGTAATCCCGGTAGACTTTATCCATGACCGTCTTGGGCGCCCACCCCTGCAGGTGGTCTTTTTCTCCCGCCCGGAGCCACCCTTTCACCATTTCGTCGAAGGTACGGTGCAACACCCTGACGGTGGCCCCGATGGTCTTTTCTTCCTGGTGATCAGATTTTTCATCGGTCTTTTTGTAGGTCCCCGCCGCAAACCCTGCCTGTTTCAGCAAAGATTTACTGTACCTCTGCAGCTCTTCCGGCCTGCAAGCCGTTTTCCATTCTGCTTTGCTGCAGACGATGGGCATCTTGAGAAAGCTCCTTCCGCCCTTCTCCCGCGCCCATTCCGCCCGGCGCTGCAGAATTTCCTGAAGGGGCTGACAAACCGGTACATAGCGCAACCTGTACGGATATACCTTTTCCCTGCCAAACTGCAGGACGTTGTCCGCCTTTTCCAGGTAAGGCCGCAAAACCTTCAGGCTGTAATACGCCGAACCCGGCAGCCGTACATAATCCCCATACTGCAAACTGCAGGCTTCTTCCGGCGAAAAGCCTTCCAGCAGCACCAGCAACACACCCACGGCAAGGCCATTCTGTAACGCATTCTGTTTTGCCTGTTCCAGCAGCCTGCTGAACTCCTCATGGGAAAGGCTCTGATTTCCCAGCTTGCTGCGCTTCTGCCCCTGGGCATCGTACCGCTTTCTGCCCCGCCGTTTCGGCATGTTCATCCATCCGTGGTCCGCCGCATACCACTGCATCCATTCCAGGCGATGACGGCACCGCTGCATCTGGCGCTTAGTGAAGCGGGGATCCTGGGCAGCCAGGTCCTGCTCCACGGTTTTGCGCACCCCTTTGTCAATCCGGCACAGCGGTCTGTCCCCATAAAAGGACAGATACTTGTCCAGCAAATCCCGGTCCAGTGTGTCCTTCGTGTTGGCGGGATTTTTTCTGTCCTTTCCGATCTCCCTGGCAAGATAGCGCTGAAATTCCCCGGTTGCTTCCAGAAGGGTATAGGCGTCCTCGGCGCTGCGCTGCACTGTATCGCCCGGAAAGGTTTTCACCTGCTGCTCCGCGTATTTTTTGTAAAGATTTTCTTTGACAGATACACTTTCTTCCGATGCGAGGAAGTCAGCAATTTCTTCCCGGCCTTTGAGTGTAGAATTGTGTTCGCTTTGCAAACGCCTGCCACCCGCCGGGTTCTCAGTATGAACCTCTACCACAAAGCATTTGGGGGACTTTTTGTAATATCCTGTTGCGTCGCACAATATCGCTTTCCATTGAAAGGGAATTGCTTTTGCATTCTTGCGTTGGCTCATATCGTAATGCTCCTTGATCTTTGGGGAAATCGTTCATCGTTTTACAAGAAAAATGATATTTACTTTTGTTTTTGGTGCAACTTCAAAAGGCGGAGGTGACACGGCAAAAAGGATTGACGGCTCCCTCGTCAGCGTATAACGGGGGGATTTTTCTCCGGCCTGGATATTACGATAGGTACTTTTGTTGTTATGTCAATCAAAAAACGGCACTTTTTGCCGCCGTAACACTTGACATCGCCTTTCCGGCCGCTACAGTGGCCTTTTCATTTTCATCGTAAGTACTTTGCAGCAATCGTCAAGTCCGGCAACAAAAAAACACGCGCTTTCCTTAACGGAAAGCGCGTGTTTTGATTCATGGTTTGTTCGGTTTACTTCTGACGATATCTGCGCAAAAAGGCCTGCCGGTCCTTGCAATGTAACCGCTCCATCACTTCAGCGTCGGTTCCGCCGTCCTCCAGTGCCTGGCGGATGGCGGTCTCCCGGATGGCCGAGAAAGTCAGACAAGGCACGCCCGCCCGTCTCTCCAGCAGGGCCAGATGTTCCCGCAGCACGTTGGCTTCCACCGGGCGTCCGTCCGGCGTGGCAAACAGCAGATGGTCGGGATTGCAGCGGGCATCCACCGCCTGCAGGGTACGCAGCGCGCGAAGCTGCGATTCCACGATCCTTTTGCAGGCGGCCGGCAGCGGGACAGAATAGGGCTGGATGGGCAGCAGCGCCAGCCTGGTTTTGTGCTCCTTACTCTGTTCGTCGGCAATGCGGGCGACCCGGTTGCGCACAGTCAGCCGGCTGGCGGCCAGGTCCACATCCTCCTCCCGCAGGGCCAGCAATTCCCCCTGGGGAAGTCCCGTGGAAAAGGCAAAACGGATCAGGTTGCCCCACAACTCCTCCTCGCAGACAGCCAGCAGCTTCTCCTGTTCTGCTCGGGTAAAGACGGGCTGTTCCCGTTGAGGTCCGGCTTTTCGTCTGGCGAGGGCCTCCTCACCCAAAATCTCCGGCGTACAGGGATTTTCTGCCAGCAGCCCCGCCGTCACCCCTTGCTGGAGGATGGTACGCAGCAGCTTGTAGGTATTTTTGGCCTTTCCGCCGGGCAGACCGGCAAAAAAGCGCTTCAGCCGCGGGGGCGTCAGTTCTGTCAGCTCATATCGTCCCAGGCGGGGCAGGATCGTATTCTGCAGCAGCCCCTGATAGGACTGTGCGGTCCTGTAGGAACCGGCATGGGACGCTTGCCAGGCGGCAAACCAGTCCTGCACCCATTGTTTCAATTTCATGGGGTATCCTCCCGGGGTCTTTTTACCAGAATACTACGGTTCATCGTGATTTGCAACGGGATCCTGCTGTACCGCATTCTCCGAGGAATCCTCCCGCAGCACGGCCAGCTGTTTTCGGAACATTCCCTGCAGTTCCTGCCAGCCCTGCGGGTTCTTGAGTGACGGCGACGGCTGTTTCAGCTCCCTGTCCAGGTCCGCCACCGCCACCGACAGCGTCTTTTCATCCAATATCCCGCAGCGATGACGGAGATAGCGGACGACCGCCTCACTCTCCTTGTCTTCGGCGTGCATGGCGTAGCGGAGCGCACAGTTGATCACCGACCCGAAGTTCTCCGTGTGGAACGGATCCAGCCAGGAGGACGGGCAGAGGACGAGATCATCCTTGCCCTCATCGGTGATGACCAGACCGATGTTCTCCCGGAGCACGCGGTCCAGCACGGCGTCCAGATTGTCTGCCAGTTCCTGGCGGGAGATGCGTTCCATCGTTTCGGTGGATGGTAAATTTGTCATGACAGCATGCCTCCTGTCTTTCTGTTTCCTGTCCCGGAGAGACGCCCCTTCCGAGTCGGTCTCCCGGGATTATTTTCTCATTGTTTTCATTATAGCATCCGGGGCGGGCCATAACCGGGACTTTCAAAAATAAATTTGATGTGCTTCCTGGGGGGCGACCTGCAGGCTGTGTCAGGGGATCACTTCATCGCAATAGGAAAGTATCTGCTTCTTTTTCTGTATGGCGCACCGAAGTGTTGCAGCCGCCCCGCCCCAGTCATGGTGGACATAGGCCACCACGATGTCGGAAGACTGGACCATCCATCGGTTCCTGCGAGAAATCGCAAAACGGGGCGGCACGGTTTCCAGCGGCGGGTAAATGGTCCTGTCGTAACCGGAAGCGTCTCTCCTGTCGTTGAGATAGGCCATGACAAGAACCAATTCGATCTGGGGATACTGCATCTTTTGTCTCCGCAAGACAGATGCCGCCAGGTTGTCAAAGGCACCATAACCGCCCAGATAAAAGGTTGTGGCGCCTCGCGTAATCAATTCCTGCGTCACACCATATAGCCATCTTTCCACTGCCTGGCACTGCGAAATCTGCGAATGACCGCAAAACGTAACAATCACTTTTATTCCTCCATTATAATGATTATAATCACTATAATGGAAAGTGGCAAGCCCCCTATAATAATCAAAAACGGGGGTGATGCAGTGCCGATCTCGTTTCGTCCGATGCGGGAATTTATGAAAGAGAACCATATTTCCTTCTACCGTTTGGCCAACGAAGGAATTGATGCGCAAACTCTGCAAAGAATACGCCATGACAAGCCTGTCACCACCGACACCCTCGGGAAAATCTGCAGCATCCTGCACTGCCAACCGGGAGATCTGATTGAATATCTCGATACGCCCCGCGAAGAGAAATCTGTCGAATAACCATACCTCGAAGAATTTCTCAAAGCGTATCGGTCTGCCGCGTCCCATTTCGGTTATAAAGATCCAGCATATCATAATGCAGCCAGGCGGCGCCGTTCACAATGAACAGCGCCGGCCGGCTTTTTCTTTCTGGCTGAAATCAGGAAAGTACGTTTTTAGGCCCCCTGCATCTCAAGGGTCTTTTGGCCGCCGGTAAATTTTGCGAGGTATTTCCTGCAAAAACGGCGGGGCGCCCGAAAGCGCATACATTATTTATTGATAAAAGTGCGTTTATCTGCCAAAAGTTCGTTGTAATTTTTGTTTTCTCATGCTATAATACATTCGTATTATAGTGACGGAGGTGCTTCCATGTATCGAATTGCTATGAAAAAGCTGCTCAAATGGAAAGAGAGCAAACGCCGCAAACCGCTGATCATAGAAGGGGCACGACAGGTCGGCAAGACCTGGCTTATGAAAGAATTCGGTCAGCAAGCCTACAGCGACACTGTTTATATCAATTTTGACTCCAATTCGAGAATGGCAGACTTGTTTGCCTCCGATTTGAACACAGACCGCCTGATTATGGGCCTGGAGTTGTATGCAGGCCGTAAAATAGACCCGGACAACACCCTGTTGATTTTTGATGAAGTGCAGGAAGTTCCAAGAGCGCTGGCTTCGCTCAAGTATTTCTATGAAAATGCTCCGCAATATCACATTGTCTGCGCAGGTTCGCTGCTTGGTATCGCCTTGCATGAAGGGACTTCCTTTCCCGTGGGAAAAGTCAGCTTTCTAAAACTCTATCCTCTTTCTTTCAAAGAGTTTTTGATGGCAACCGATAAAGAGCGTTTTGCAGACTTGCTTGACAAACAAGATTTTGAAATGATTACGAACTTCAAGCAAACATACATTGACGCCCTGAAGCAATATTACTTCGTCGGCGGTATGCCTGAAGCTGTACAAAGCTTTGCGGAGGACAAAGATTTTAATGAAGTCCGTGTTATTCAAAAGCGGATTCTGGCTGCCTATGAGCAAGACTTTTCCAAACATGCCCCCAATGAAATTGTCCCTAAAATCCGAATGCTGTGGAACAGCATCCCCTCGCAGCTTGCAAAGGAAAACAAGAAATTCATTTACGGCCTTGTCCGTGAGGGTGCTCGCGCCAAAGAATACGAAACGGCCATCATGTGGCTTTCCGACTGCGGGCTCGTTCACAAAATCAACCGCGTCAATGGAGCCGGCCTTCCTCTGAAAGCCTATGAAGATCTGAAAGCTTTCAAGCTGTTTGTGCTGGATGTCGGTTTGCTCAGCTGCATGGCAGGGCTCCGCCAGCGCACGCTGCTTGATGGCAACGATCTTTTTGTGGAGTTTAAAGGCGCTTTGACGGAGCAGTACGTTTGCCAGCAGCTTAAAACCATCGAGGATCTCGGGGTGTATTACTATACCAATGACCGAGGCTCCTGCGAGGTTGATTTCATTATAGATACTGGTGAACAAGTTATTCCTGTAGAAGTAAAGGCAGAAGTAAACCGCAGAGCCAAAAGTCTGAAAACATATCGGGAAAAGTTTTCGCCGGACGTATGTGTCCGTACTTCGATGGCGGATTTCAAAAGGGAAGATTGGCTGATCAATTTGCCCCTTTATGCGATTGGAACACTCACGAAATTTCCCCTTGTGTAACGCCATTACTTTACGAACCACACCTGAATACGCATGAAAAGAGTGACACCAAACGCATTTGGTGTCACTCTTTGCTTTACCCTGTTCCAACTGCCCAAAGAATGTTTGCACATCCAGCGGCAGGGGCTTGATGAGCAGAAGACCTTTGCTCGCGAATATTTGCCGAGAAGCCGCCGCGTATCATACCATTCCAAGAACCATCTCGCACAGCGTTATGTTTCATAAGCGCTGCCACTTGTATCGATAAACCACCTGTGATTGCGTTGCCGTCCTCCCCAGGCCTCCGGCACTTTATGAGCGATGGTTTTGTGGAGTACGCTTTTTCGGTCTCCTTGTGTTGCGCATTTTTTCTCCCCGCCGGTAAATTTTGCGAAGTGTTCCTGCAAAATTTACCGGCGGGTGGGCCGTTTGCAAGCGGCATTGTCCGCTTTCCCCGGGGCCAAAAACGGACAAACTGCCTGCGGACCAAGGGGAAAAAGCCCGGCCCAGACAGCATCCACGGTGCAAAAAAGACCGGCAAGCCACCCGAAAACACAGGGGCTCCGCCGGTCTTTTTTGTCGAAGCAGAGGAAAATATTATACGCAGCATCGGCGAATTATATAAAAATCATTCGCATTTTTGCCGCGTTTTGACACAAGAAAAGACCCGGTCTTTTCAGACCGGGTCTTGGTGGTTGCGGGGGCAGGACTTGAACCTGCGACCTCCGGGTTATGAGCCAGACGTAGCTACGTTATTTTTTGTGTTTTTCCGTGTCATTTGATACATTTTTGTCCCAGTCTCTTAGATAGAATTTGTCTCATATGCACAAAATTTTCTCACTCCGTACCACAGCGTCCCATACGTTTTGGGGTCAGTTTTGGGGGCAAATAGAGCGCACTTTAGCTATTTTTCATTCCAGATTATTGAGCATCTCACTCAACTGTTGGACATTGGAAAAACTTTTTTCGTATAACTCATCCCAAATGGTAAGTGCCATCTTGACAATTTCGTCGTCACTTTTGTTGTCGTCCAACAATCGAAGCACTGAATCAACAAACTTTGGTGCATCCAAGAAATACCAGTCTGAATTGTCTTGCTGAACGGATGCAATGGCTCGGAGATACACGGCGTATTCCTTTCCTCGCAACGACGAAGCATTCAAATATTCTAAAAATGCATGACTTAGTTCTGCCCCTTGATTGGATGACATAAGGAATAAGACGAATTCTTTATCACGTTCCAAGTCAATCCGCGCATCGTAGAATAAGCGATGGAGTGCTGTAAGCTTCTCCGTTGTTGCTTGAATACAATACCGAAGAATTGTTTCGCTAAGTTTTCGAGACGATTCCTCCCGGAAGCAGTATATAGCATTTCCACAGATATTCTCCAGCTGTTTATGCGATAATTGATGAGTTTGCAACCAATTCAATGATTCAATATCATTGAAAAGCAGCACTAAGGCGCACAACTGACCGGCCGCACACTCTGCAAGGTCATCCACTTCCGATTGGCAGCCTGTTTCCAGAAGATTTCGATAGTACGCAGGCTCATTTAAAAAGTCGCGCCTTATCAAATACCATGCTCCGCGTGAAGCAATAACCCTGATGTCTTTTGCCAGCAGCTTTTGGAGAACGGACCGTGCAAACGCTGGTTCCTTCTCATAAAACATCGAGACCAATGGCGGAAGTGCGAATCGCACCGAATCGTTTACATCATTGGCTGCATCCGTCACAGTCTCTCTAACCTTATATAGCCACTCGAGATGTTTGCCAACAAGATCCGCCAAGGTAAATAGAGCTTCACCTCTTACACAATTGAAAGAACTGTTTTTTATTGTATCTACGGTTTTATTTTTTGGATCGTCTTTAGAATGGACAACGTATGCGTTTCCCTCCGGGTTTGGGTGATTACGAGCCAACCATATAACGATTTGCAGAATGCTTTCTGGCCAATCCGCTTCAGCAGTTTGCCTGATGAGGTGAAGAATTCCCCAAACAATATTGACATCTTTATTCCGAAGATACTTTTCGATCAGCTGGCAGACTGTAGTTCTGTCTATTGTCATTTCAGCATTTTCAGCTTCTGCAAGCCCATAAAACACGGTAGAAACATAACCCGAATAGCAATTTTGGGGAAAGGAAAGGGCCAGAGTTGCAAACCGATTTGGGTATTTTTTCACACACACTTGCAGCGAAGATGCAAACATAGAAGGTGACGTCTCTACATACTCTCCTTTTCGGTTTTGCCTATCCTTAAACGGTTTCATCTTATCTACCGGCGTAGATATGATTTGCAGCCATTTCTTATCAGATAGATATTCTGCCTGTCTTTCAATCGGAGATACCACTCTTCCCCCGTCTTCGCTCCAGCTTCCTGCATGATAAAAAGGGGCACAAATCCAATCGTTTCGTTGCACAACCAGCAGTAAATCTCGGGCCTTTTGTGATAAGCGTTTTCCATCTATTGCAGGCAGCAACTCTTTTTGCAGATGTCCCCAGTAAGCATAATAGACCGGCGCATATTGGATTTCACGATTGACTTGCATCCGTTCTCTGTATTTTTCTATCACCTTAGCTGGATCGTCATTCCATTTGTAAATCGTCTCCTCCAACAGTTTCAGCGTTTGCTCATCACAGGATTTTGAAAATTTAGAGATGATTTTCTTTGTGTAGGAAAGATAGTCCTTTTCATCAAAAGTATAGACAAAAATTCTGTTCCGGAAATCTTTCAGCAGCCATTGCAACACTTTTGTGGCAAAAGCATCTGGTAATAGAGAGGCCACATGCATAACCAGCTCATGACCAACAATGGAAGGGGACTCCTGGGGATAAACAATCGTGTCAAACGCTTCTTGTGGTTTCTGTCGTACATACTCTTCCAATGCTGTTTTTACAAACTCTACAAGCTTCCGTGCAGTATAATGTGGATACTCATGCCTTTCCCAAGGTCTGTTTTCCCATACAGTTTGGTGGTATGGTCCGGGACACTTAAGTTTTTGCGTGATGGAACAAATGTACGGAAATAATGTTTTTACGATTTCAGAGTAATTTTTCTGCACAATTTTCGTGCAATCCCTGTCATCGCCAAAATAAATGTTTTCGCTTTCCCAGAGTTCTTCTGCTTCTAGGACTCCCTCCATCAGTTCTAATAACCGTTTGATGGGAAGATGGGACGGTTTCCAGAATACTGTCGAATGTTTAAATTCTTGCGGATATTTTTTGAGAATCTCCAAGCGAAGTGCAAACACTTCGTCTGTATCGCTTGCTACATCCCGGGATAAAATCGAAAGAATTTTTTGGTCAGTTTCCTGTGACCGGAAGGCATATGGCTGCACACACGCAAATACAAAGTCTGGTGCTGAATCACTAATCGACTGCAATAATTGCATACCATCCTTATCCAGCCACGCTTGCTCACACCCGTCAAAGTAGTGCTGAATAAAGTTGAGATGCCCCAGATATACCGTACGGAAAATGAACTGTTTCCACTGTGAGACATTTTGATATTGCCTCACCAAAGCAAAAATACCAGGTTCAATTTCTCCATCCCATTGACCAATAATTTCAAAAACAGCACATTTGAAATAGTAATGAATATCATCACATTCCAGAATGTTTTTTGCCTGTTCCACAAAGGCATCGGGGTCCGAATCCAATAATGTTTGTAATACCATCAAAAAGCGATACCGCAGAGCAGGCAATTGCTGTTTTACTGGCCGATACAAGTCAACCAGGTTTGCTCCTTCATATAGTTTCTCAATCACTTTTTGGGCGAGAAAATAGTCCAAGAAACTCTGATGTGTAAAGGCAACACTTGTACGATTGATTACAAGCAGGCCATTGGATACAAAGGCTTCTATGATGTTCTTATCATCATTAAAGATGGTTCTGGGCAAGGCAAGTCTTCCCTGACGGTCCATGAGGGATACGATTTTATCTTTACAGCTACAAACACGCTGATGATCCAAAGACATTTGCTGGCAATTATTCAGGATCTGAGACCACCATTCCTCCATCAGCTGGAAGGAAGATGTCACAGCATTCCGTTTATCATCACTTTTCAAGTGCGACCAGACAAGTAATGAAGAAGGGATCTGCAGTGTCTTTTTGAGTTTCATCGGCATATGCACATAGGGTTGTCCGACAATATTTTGAACTTCGTCATCCGACAGCAAGCCAACTTGTATCTTCGACCATTTTATGGTTTCTTTCTCTTTTGGCTGCTCGAATAATGACTGAAGTCCTGGATCTGTCTCCAAATCAAAGGTTCTGGATACCATAAGGATGGAAATCTGTCCCCCGTGGTTTTTGTTGATTTCCTCTGCCTGACGAATCATCTCCTTACAGACATCCAAGGCGCTTGCTGAATGCGTGCTCGTCCATCGCAAAGAGTCCAGCTGGTCGAGGATCAAAACGCACGGCTTTTGTGGTGCGAAAGCATTCAGACAATATACCGGTGACTGCGGAAGCCCTAACTCTTTTCCATAGTCATCTGCCGATTTTTGGGGGATTTCTTTATCCAGTTTAATAGCGAGATACAAAATTTCTTTCTTTTTCAAATACTGGATGAATTCTTCTGCGCAGCCACTTTTTCCTGCACCTGCTCGTCCATGAAGAATTAAGGAGCTCCCCGCTTCAAACTCCTGAATCAATTGTTCGGTGGCGCGTCGATGCAGCAGAACACCATTTATGGGTAAGAAGTATCCCCACCGCACATCATTGAGCGTCTGGATCTGTAGAAGTACCCGTTCATCCCGGCGTATATCACGCAATGATATCTTTTGTTTTTTCAGGTACTCCATAAGATCGTGCGCTGTTATCTTAACTCCATATTGTCGATCATCATTGGCATATTGTTCCAACAAGATACGAACCGTTTTTGCAGGACCAAAAAACATATACCCGATTCGTGCTTCTAAATCCTCTTTTTCTTCACGACTGCGGCCATATGTTTCAAAGCGGCAACGAGCTAAGATTTGTACCAGTTTGGCACAATCGTCCGAAGCACTCACATCCAGTTCGAGATCCTCAGCAATTGAATTGAAGTAAGCTTGATAGCGTTTTGTTAGCTGATACTTCACAAAGTCTTCTGTAGATGAGCTGGTTCTGGCTCGGTCACAGAGTGAATCCAAGCCGTCATACCCAAGCGGAGAAATAAAGATATATTCATTTTTCGTATCAGCTTCTACAATTTTTTGGGCATTGGAGAAAATATCATAGGACCGCAGATCCGAAATCCTCCAATAGTCAGAATCTCCATTACTTGCTTTGCATTGATAGTATCTTCGTGTTCCCGCTTGGTCAACTGCAATAAATTCTGCAAAATCAGAGTTTCTCTCAACAGCTTCCACTTGTATATATTGAAATTCTTCGTTGATCAATTGCAAGAACAGACGTGCCAAAAAGCGATTCTCA
>NZ_JACJKP010000130.1 GCF_016901605.1 Gemmiger formicilis | reverse complement strand
GCGCGGAAGGTCCCGTAAAATTGGGGATGCTGCAGCCCGGTGAATATCGCGAACTGAAGCGGTCAGAGGTCAGTGCTCTGCGAAACGCGGCGCAAAAGAGCAGCCGTACGGCACCGGCACGCAAGCAGGAAGCGCCGCGCCGCCCGGGCCCTTTGACGCATAAAAAGGGCTGATGCAGGGAAAATGCCTGTAAAAACGCCCAAAAAAGAGCGAAAAAATCCAGAAAACACAAGAGTTTCTACTTGTGGAATTTTACACAAAGTAGTATAATTGTGCCAAATGACATATTTTTTATGAACATTTTCACAAAAAACAGTCAGTCTTATCATGGGAGGTCACTGTATGGCAGCAAACAAACCCGGCAAGGCAGAGATCCTTGCAGCATTTTTTGACGACGGCGCTTATTCGCCGTTGTACACAGAGGGCGCCGTCAGTGCGGCGTACGGCTGTGCCAACGGACAGAGCGTATATGTTGTGTTCGAAAACGGTGAGCCGGTTGGCGTGCAGGATATCAAGAAGAATATCCGCGTACTGGAAATGGCAGCTGAGACCGGCGCCCCGGTTGTTACCTTCTACAATTCTACCGGTGCGAAGCTGGATGGCGGCCTGGAGCTGCTCAATGCAACGGCTGCGCTGACGGCTGAAATCGCGCGCGTTTCCGGTGTTGTGCCGCAGGTTGCCGTAATTACCGGTACCTGTGCCGGCACCAATGCCATCAACGCGGCGGCTGCGGATGTCTGCGTCATGGCTGAGGATGCAGAGCTGTTCCTGAATGCACCTTTTACGGCCGAGGATAACGTCGGTGGTGCCGGTTCTGCGGCGTTTGCTGCAAAAGCTGGCGTTGCTGCGGTTACGGCTGCGGATGCTGTTGCGGCAGCAAAGCAGGCGGCCAGCATCGTAGCGCTGCTGCCGGCCAACAACCTGTCCGGCCCGGCGCTGTTTGATTTCGATGCGCCTTCCAAGACCATCAACGTGGCCAAGTACACTGCTGCCGACGCTGTAGAAGCTTTGGCCGATGCCGGCAGCGCCGTGGAACTGTACAGCGGCTACGGCAAGAACATTGTGACCGCTCTGGCTACCATCAATGGCAGCGCCGTGGGCATTCTGGCCACCGAAAAGGCTGCGATTTGCCACAAGTGCACTGCAAAGGCTGCACGGTTTGTCCGTCTGTGCGATGCTTACAGCATTCCCGTTGTGACGGTTGTGAACAGTGACGGATTCGTCAAGAGCGAAGGCGACGACCAGGCTGGCGGTATCCGTCAGGCTGCCCGTATGGCCGGTGTGTATGCAGAAGCCACCACTGCCAAGGTTGCTGTGCTTGTTGGGGATGCGGTTGGCCCTGTTTATACGGTCTTTGCCGCTTGCGCCGACTGGCGCGTGGCGGTTCAGGGCTGCACCATTGCCCCGCTGGCGCCCGAGACTGCGGTGAGCGTTCTGTACAAAGACGAAATTTACGCTTCTGACAATATTGCCAATGCTACCAAGGCGAAGGCTGCCGCTTATGCCAAAGAGGTTTGCGGCGCCGAGGCTGCCACCGCAAACGGCGCAGCCGATGCTGTATGCGAAGCTGCCACCGCCCGCGGTGCAGTTGCACAGGCACTGGATATGCTGGCCAGCAAGCGCGCTGTTCGCCTGGCCAAGAAGCATGGCAACATTACCCTGTAAGCACCCGCTCACAGAATGAAAATCATCAACCTTGATTTAAGGAGGAACTTCCTATGAAAAACCTGATCGTTACCGTTAACGGTGTTGCTTACAATGTTACGGTGGAAGAGGGCACCGGTGCCCCTGTAGCACCTGCCGCTCCCGCCGCTGCTCCGGCTCCGGCCCCGGCCGCCGCTCCTGCTGCTCCTGCCGCTCCCGCTGCTCCCGCTGGGGCTGCCGGTTCTGTGGTGGTCAATGCTCCGATGCCCGGCAACATCCTTGACGTCAAAGTGAAACCCGGCGATTCCGTAAAGGCCGGTGACACGCTGCTGATTTTGGAAGCCATGAAGATGGAGAACGAGATCAGCGCTCCGCAGGACGGCACCATCGCCAGCATCGATGTGCGCAAGGGCGACGTCGTGGATTCCGGCGCGCTGCTGTGCACCATGAACTGATCGAAAGGCTAGGTGAATGACATTGGCTAAGAAACCGATCAAAATTACCGAGGTCGTTCTGCGCGACGCGCACCAGTCTCTGCTTGCCACCCGTATGACCATGGATGAAATGCGGCCCATCTTGCCCGAAATGGATAAGATCCCGTATTTCTCTGTAGAATGCTGGGGCGGCGCTACGTTTGACTCCTGCATCCGCTTCCTGGATGAAGACCCGTGGGAGCGTCTGCGCATCCTGCGTAAAGAACTGCCGCATCAGAAATTGCAGATGTTGTTCCGCGGCCAGAACATGCTGGGTTACCGTCCTTATGCCGATGACGCGGTCGAGTACTTTGTCCAGAAGTCTGTAGCCAACGGTATTGATGTCATCCGTATTTTCGATGCCCTGAACGATCCTCGTAACCTGCAGACGGCCATTAAGGCTGCCAACAAGGAAGGCGCACATGTACAGGCCTGTATCAGCTATACGCTGAGCCCCGTACATAATAACGAATACTTTGCCAAGTACGCAAAGACGTTGGAAGAAATGGGTGCAGACTCTATCTGCATCAAGGATATGGCAGGTCTGCTGAAGCCGTACACCTGCTATGATCTGGTCAAAGAATTGAAGTCCACCGTAAATATTCCCGTGGATATTCACAGCCACTATACCGCCGGCCTTGCTTCCATGTCCATTCTCAAGGGCATTGAGGCCGGTGCCGACATCATCGACACTGCTATGAGCCCGCTGGCACTGGGCACCTCCCACATGCCCACCGAGAGCCTTGTGGCAGCCCTGCAGGGTACCGACTACGATACCGGTTTGGATCTGAACCAGTTGAATGTTGTGCGTGCTTACTTTGCCAAACTGCGTGAGAAGTACATTGCCAATGGCCAGATCAGCCCGAAGTCTCTGGGCGTAGACGCCAACACGCTGCTGTACCAGGTACCGGGTGGTATGTTCTCCAACATGCTCAAGCAGTTGAAGGATGCCGGCAAGGAAGACAAGCTGGACGACGTGCTGGCCGAGATTCCGCGTGTGCGTGAGGATGCCGGCTATCCGCCGCTGGTTACTCCCACCAGCCAGATCGTTGGTACCCAGGCTGTCTTTAACGTGATCATGGGCGAACGCTACAAGATGGTCACCAAGGAGTTCAAGGGCCTGGTTCATGGCGATTACGGCAAGACGCCCGCGCCCATCAAGAAGGAATTCAGCGACTTCATCCTGAAGGGCGAAGAACCCATCACCTGCCGCTTTGCCGATACGCTGGAACCCGAAATGGACAAGCTGAAGGCCGAAGCAGCCAAGTATGCAATTCAGGAAGAGGACGTGCTGACCTACGCCATGTTCCCGCAGGTTGCGCCCAAGTTCTTTGAAAAGCGCAACGCCCGTCTGCAGGGTGTGGATGCACTGCATGCTGATTACGAAAGCAAATCTCATCCTGTTTAATTGATTGAAAACCGCTCCCGCTTCCCGCGGGAGCGGTTTTTGTTGCGTATGTAAAAAATCAAGGCAAAAAGCAGTGAAAGATGACCATTCAACTTGCATCTTGCCTGTAAAAATAGTACAATATACAATATATGTTTTTGTGCGACCGGAACAAAAAACACAGTCGTGAGGTGTAGGGTATGGTTTTGAGCATGACAGGCTACGGCCGGGCAGGAGCGTTACTGCATGGCCGGGATATCAAGGTGGAACTGCGCAGTGTGAATGCGCGTTTTTTTGAGTATTCGTCCCGCATTCCGCGTTCCTGCGCATTTTTGGAGGATAAGCTTAAAAAGCAGGTAGCATCCAAAGTCAGCCGCGGCAAAGTGGAACTGAATCTTTCGATTCAGACCGTTACGGCAGCAGATACAGTGGTGACGGTCAACTGGCAGCTGGCTCAGGGATATCGCGCCGCTTTGAATGCCATGTCGGAACGGATGGACCTGAAAAATGATGTAACAGCAGGTATGTTGGCAAGATTCCCGGATGTTTTGACTCAGACAGCCGCCCCGACCGATGAAGAAGAACTTTGGCAGGACGTTCAGTCTGTGGCGGAACAGGCGGTAGAAGCTTTTGTTGCCATGCGCGCAACGGAAGGCGAAAAGCTGAAGGAAGATGTGGAAAATCGGCTGAACGTGATTGAGCAACTGGTTGCACAAATTGAACAGAACAGTGCCGGTCGTGTACAGGCGTACAGCGACAAACTGTATGCGCGTTTGCAGGAATTGTTGGCAGATCGTAATATTGATGAGGCACGTCTTGTGACAGAGGCCGCCATCTTTGCCGACAAGACTGCAATCGATGAGGAGACCGTACGCTTGCACAGCCACGTGGCCCAGTATCGGGAGATTCTTGCACTGAATGAACCGATTGGGCGTAAACTGGATTTTCTGACGCAGGAACTGAACCGGGAATCCAATACCATTGGTTCAAAATGCCAGGATGTGGCCATTACTCGCCTGGTGGTGGAACTGAAATCGGAGATTGAAAAGATCCGCGAACAGATCCAGAATATTGAATAAGAGGCCATTATGAAGCTGATCAATATAGGATTTGGAAATATGGTCAATGCTGACCGCGTAATTGCTGTGGTCAGCCCGGATTCGGCGCCCATCAAACGATTGGTGCAGGATGCCCGGGAAAAAGGTGCGTTGATCGATGCCTCTTATGGACGGCGTACCCAGGCTGTACTGATTATGGATTCGGACCATGTGATTTTGTCCGGCATTGCACTGGACAGCGTTACGGGACGTTTCTCGCAAGAGGACAAGGACGGGGAAAAGGAGCAGGAAACATGAAAGGCGAAAAGTATTTGTTTGTGGTATCGGGTCCCTCCGGAACGGGCAAGGATACCGTTGTGGCGAATCTTTTGAAAAATCATCCGGAAATCCAGCACACGGTTTCTGCAACGACGCGCGCGCCGCGTGAAGGCGAAAAAGACGGGATCAACTACCACTTTATGACGGTGGCAGATTTTGAGGATCACCTGGCGCACGATCAGATTGTTGAGCATACGCAGTATTGCGGAAACTACTATGGCACCCTGCGCAGTGAAATCGAAACGCGCATGGAGCGTGGTATTCCGGTCATTCTGGTCATTGAAGTAGAAGGTGCCGGTAACATTAAGAAGATGTATCCGGGTGCCACGACCATTTTTGTTTTGCCGCCGGATATGGAGGAACTGGAGCGCCGCCTGCGGAATCGCGGTACCGAAGACGAAGAAACAATTCAGCGCCGTTTGAAGCGCGCCGAGGCCGAGATCGCCAACTCGGTGGATTACGATGAGCACGTGGTCAATGTGCAGGTTGAAACCTGCGCGGAAAGCCTGTATTCCATTATTCAGTTCCGGCTGCAGCACGGGAAGGAAGAATGACCTTATCGATTGCCCAAGTCGCAGTAGATAATGCGACCATCCATTTTGACAAACTCTACTCCTATAAAGTACCGGATTATCTGGAAGGCCGCGTCTGGCCCGGCAGTATGGTGCTGGTGCCGTTCGGGCGTGGAGATAAGCCCCGTATGGCAGTGGTGCTGGGAGTCGAAGCCACTGAAGAGGAGAAAGTCCCCAAAAGGCTTAAAACACTGCATGATGCGGCCCCTGAACAGGCACGCCTGACCCCGGATCTGCTGGAGTTGGTCCGTTTCTTAAAAGATCGGACTTTTTGCACCTGGTTTGAAGCAGTAAAAGCAGTCATCCCTTATGGGGCGCAGTATCGTGCCGCGACTGTAGATGGAAAACCGGTTATGCAGAACCGGCTGAGCCGCTCTACGGAACGTGTGTATCGTCTGGCAGGGGAACTTCCGCAAAAACCTAAGCCGGGGCCACGACAGTTGGCGGCAGTTGAAGCGCTGCGCAACGGCCCGTTGACAGCACACCAACTGGACGAAGTGGGAATTTCGAAACCCACGCTGGATACGCTTTGCGAAAAAGGCGTACTGGCAGTTACACAGCAGGATAAAATGCTGGATCTTTTTGCCGATATCCCTTTTGACCCACAGCCTATTACGCTGGCTGAAGAGCAGCAGCGGGCCTATGAGTCCATGCTGCCGGACCTGGAAGATGGGGAACCCCACGCAGCGCTGCTGCACGGTGTTACGGGAAGCGGCAAAACGGTTGTATTTCTCAAACTGATTCAGAGAACATTGGAGCTCGGGCGCAAGGCTTTGGTTCTGGTACCGGAGATCAGTCTGACACCACAGATGATCCGCCGTTTGAAGTCCACTTTTGGCAGCCGCCTGGCTGTGCAGCATTCGGCGCTTAACAATACCGAACGTTTGCTTCAATGGCGCATGATCCAGCAGGGGAATGCCGATATTGTTGTGGGCACACGCAGTGCGATTTTTTCGCCGCTGCAAAACATTGGCTTGATTATCATCGACGAGGAACAGGAGCACACCTACCAGAGTGAATCTGCACCTCGCTATGATGCTCACGATGTGGCCAAAAAACGTGCAGCCATGGAAAAGTCTCTGCTGGTCTTTGCATCGGCCACACCGCTGACCGAAACCTATCATGCGGCGGAAAGCGGAAAGTACAAACTGCTTACCCTGACACGACGTTATGGCGGGCGCCCTCTTCCTCAGGTGGATTTTATCGATATGCGCGCAGAAATGGCTGCCGGTAACCCCCGTGAAGTAAGTACCCGGATGGCCAGGGAACTGCAGGAAAACCTCGAAAACGGGGAACAGAGTATTCTGCTTCTGAATCGTCGCGGTTACCATACCGTTGGTATGTGTGTGGCCTGTGGGCATGTGCTCAAATGTCCCAACTGCAGTGTGCCGTTGGTTTACCACAAGCCACAGCAGGCTCTTATGTGCCACCACTGCGGCCACACTGTACGGCCGCTGCCTCAGCTTTGTCCGGAATGCGGCGGAAAGCTGAATTACAGCGGCTTTGGAACCCAGCGGGTGGAAGAAGAACTCTCTCAGCTGTTACCCGGTGCGCGCATCTTGCGCATGGATCAGGATTCCACCAGCCAGAAAAATGCCCATGAAACTATGCTGGCACAGTTTGGCCGACAGGAGTATGATATTCTGTTAGGTACACAGATGGTTGCCAAAGGTCTGGACTTTGAGAAAGTCACTTTGGTTGGTGTATTGGGAATTGATTCGCTGCTGTTTGGGCAAGGATTCCGTGCCTATGAAAGTGTATTCAGTCTGGTAACACAGGTGATAGGCCGCGGCGGCCGCGCTGCATTGCCGGGGAGAGCTCTGATTCAGACGACCGTACCGAATCACCCTGTTTTGCAGTTGGCCGCCGAGCAGGATTACGAAGCATTTTACCGGGAAGAAATTGCATTCCGAAAGTTTGGTCTTTACCCGCCTTACTGTTCATTCTGCATTGTTGGGTTTGTTGGCGCACAGGAAGGCAGCGTCGCCATGGCAGCTCACCGGTTTGGCACTTTGTTGGCAGAGCGTGCTGCTCAGCGCCCGCAGATGCCACTTCGCCTGCTGGGACCTGCACCGATGGGAATTACCATGCTGAATGGTAAGTATCGATATAAGCTTACCCTTAAATGCCGCAATGATGCTGCTTTTCGGGCACTTCTGCGGGAAACACTGGATGTTTACGCCCAGGAAAAGTTGCCGCAGAAAGCTTCTGTAATTTTGGATTTTAATTCAGACGGAGATTTATAATACTATTGGAGGTAATTTATTATGGCACTTCGTACCATTGTACAGGATGGGGATCCGATCCTGAAAAAGGTTTGCCGCCCTGTCACCAAATTTGATGATCGCCTTGGCCTTTTGTTGGACGATATGAAGGAAACTTTGCTGGACGCCAACGGGTTGGGTCTTGCGGGCCCGCAGGTCGGTATGATGCGCCGCCTGTTCATCTGCCTGGATGACCGTGATATGCCGGAAGAGGTTCCTGAAAACTACGAATACAAATTCATCGAGTTCATCAATCCGGAAATTCTTGAACTCAGCGATGAAAAGGTAGAACTGTACGAAGGCTGCCTGTCTTTCCCCGGACATAACGGTGCGATTCCTCGCTCCAAGCATGTCAAGGTGAAAGCGCAGGACCGCCATGGTGAGTGGTTTGAGATGGAAGCGGACGATATGCTTGCGCGCTGCATCCAGCATGAAAACAACCACTTGGACGGTATTACCATCATGGATTTGGCAACCCATTTCTATGAAGATGATTATCCTGAAGAAGACGAGGACTGATACATGAAAATCCTGTTCATGGGTACGCCGGATATTGCGGCGGAAAGTCTGGCGGCGCTGATGGAAGCCGGACATGAAATTTGCGCTGTATTTACGCGCCGCGATAAACCGGTGGGGCGCAAGCAGATTCTGACGGCACCGCCGGTCAAACAGCTGGCGGTGCAGCACGGCATTCCGGTGTATCAGCCGCGTACGCTGCGCGATGGTTCCTCGGACGATCTGATCCGGGAATTGGCGCCTGACATTATCGTTGTGG
>NZ_JACJKP010000129.1 GCF_016901605.1 Gemmiger formicilis | reverse complement strand
GCAGCAGGCACAAAAGGGCGGCTCTCACTTTGTGTCGTGGCATTGCGGGGGCCGCTGTGGTAGGATGGAACGCGAAAGGAGACGGTGCAAGGATGGATCAGCAAAAAATTGCCCGCTTTTTAAAACAGCTGCGCCAGGAAAGCGGCCTGACGCAGGAGCAGCTGGCGGAACAGCTGGGGGTCAACCCCCGCACGGTCAGCCGGTGGGAGACCGCCCGCACCATGCCGGATTTTGCGCTGCTGGTGGAACTGGGGCGGCGGTACGGCGTGACGGCGGACGAACTGCTGGACGGCGAACGCCGCGCGCAAAGCACAGAAAAGGAAGAAACGGCCATGGAAAAGATCGCAGAGTATACCTGGCAGGAAAAACAGGCGCTGACCCGGCGGTTCCACCGGCTGTTTTGGGCTGCCGGGCTGCTGTTGGCGGTCGCCATCGCGCTGCAGCTGGCAGAGTTGACCGACCGCTTCCCCTGCAATTTCCTGTCGGGTTTGGGGCAGGGTGCAGCGCTGGGCATGCTCCTCGTCGGCGCGCTGTTCACCAGCCGTTACGGCGTGCGCATCCGCGCGTGCAAGCAGGCGCTCATCCGGCGGTTTTTGCACCGGGCGTAAGGCGGGATATAACAAAAAGGCGGGGCCGCGGCCCCGCCTTTTTTCCGGTTTTATGGTCGGGCGGCTGCGTCACAGCGCTGCCATCGCAGCCTGCACGTCCGCCTCGGTGGCGCGCATGGCCTGCAGCGTTTTGTCCAGCAGCGTGTCCAGCTCCCAGCCCAGCATCTCGGCTCCCTGGCGGATCACATCCCGGGAACAACCGGCCGCGAACTTCTTATCCTTGAACTTTTTCTTCAGGCTGGACAGCTCCATGTCGGTGCAGCTTTTGCTGGGGCGCATCTTGGCGGCGGCCCCAATCAGCCCTGTCAGTTCGTCGGTGGCAAAGAGCACTTTTTCCATCTCGTGCTCCGGTTCTACATTGCTGCACAGGCCGTACCCGTGGCAGCAAACCGCGTGCGTCAGCGCATCGCTGGCACCGGCGGCGGGCAGAATCTCGGCAGCCTTGGTGCAGTGCTGGTCGGGGTAACGCTCAAAATCCACGTCGTGCAAAAGCCCGCACAGCGCCCAGAAATCAGCGTCAGCACCATAACCCAGTTCATTTGCAAACCAGCGCATAACAGCTTCCACCGTCAGGGCATGCTGCAAATGGAACGGCTCCTGGTTGTATTCCCGCAGCAGGGTCCATGCCTGCTCTCGTGTCATTCCTGCTTCCATAGGTCAATCGCTCCTTTGCAAGTTGGCAGCTCAGCCCAGCGCTTTAATGGAATCCTGAATCTTGGCGGCCTTCTCCTGGGCGGCGGCCAGCTTGGCGCGGGTCTCTTCCACCAGTTTGGCGGGGGCCTTCTCCACGAACTTCGGATTGTTCAGCTGGTTCTGGAACATGGCCATTTCCTTTTCGGCCTTGGTCAGTTCCTTGGTCAGGCGGGCCAGTTCTTTTTCACGGTCGATCAGCTCCATCATGGGGATGTAGCCCTTGGCGGCCGGAGTGGCCACAGTCACCATGCCTTCGGTGGAACCTTCGTACTTGTCGGTCAGGGTCACATCGGTGGCAAATGCAAAGCGGGCCAGATACACACTGCCCTTTTCAAAGGCGGCAGGGGAGGCAGTCTCAATGACCATAGTGGTCTTTTTGGCGGGATGGACGTTCATCTCGCTGCGCATGGCGCGAACAGCCTTGATGTAATCCATCAGCTTTTCAAAGTCGGCACACTCATCTTCCCAAACGGGCAGGTTCAGGTTGCCGGGCCAGGTCTGGAGCATGATGGTCTCTTCACTGCCGGGCAGGGCCTGATAAATCTCCTCGGTGATGAACGGCATAAAGGGATGCAGCAGCTTGAGCGCTTTGTCCAGCACATAGACCAGCACTTTGCGTGCGGTGTCGGCCTGAGCGGCATCGTCACTGTTCAGGCGGGATTTGCAGATTTCGATATACCAGTCGCAGTAGACTTCCCAGATGAAGTTCTCCACCTTCTCGGCGGCAAGACCCAGTTCGTACTTGTCCAGGTTGGCAGTGGCCTCGGCCGCTACCTTGGACAGTTCGGACAGTACCCACTTGTCGCTCATATCCAGCAAAGATTCTTCCGGCATACCGGGCTGGAAATCTTCAGGCAGATTCATCAGCACAAAGCGGGCGGCGTTCCACAGCTTATTGGCAAAGTTGCGGCTGGCGGTAACCTTTTCATCGCTGTAGCGCATATCGTTGCCGGCGGTGGAGCCTACAATCAGCATCATGCGCAGCGCGTCGGCACCATACTGTTCAATGACTTCCAGCGGGTCGATGCCGTTGCCCAGGCTCTTGGACATCTTGCGGCCCTGGCTGTCACGAACAATGCCGTGGATCAGCACGGTGTCAAAGGGAGCTTTGCCGGTGTAGGCCAGACCGGAGAAGATCATACGGGAGACCCAGAAACCGATAATGTCATAGCCGGTGACCAGGGTGTTGGTGGGGTAGAAGTAGTTATAATCCTCGGCGTTTTCGTTGGGCCAGCCCAGGGTGGAGAAGGGCCACAGGGCAGAGCTGAACCAGGTGTCCAGTGTGTCAGGGTCCTGGGTCAGATGCACACCGCCGCACTTGGGGCAGACGGACGGGGCTTCTTTGGCGACCACGGTTTCGCCGCAGTCATCGCAGTACCAGGCGGGAATCTGGTGACCCCACCACAGCTGACGGCTGATGCACCAGTCACGGCCACCCTTCATCCAGTTGATATAGTTTTTGGTGAAGCGCTCGGGCACGAACTTGATGTCGCCCTTTTCCACGCTCTCGATGGCAGGGCCGGCCAGGGGTTCCATCTTGACGAACCACTGTTTGGAAACCATGGGTTCAATGACGGAATGGCAGCGGTAGCAGGTGCCCACATCGTGGGTGATGCTCTCGGTTTCTTTCAGGGCGCCGCAGGCTTCCAGGTCGGCCAGGATGGCTTTGCGGGCTTCCAAGGCGGTCATGCCGGCGTACTTGCCGCAGTCCAGCACGTCGGGCTCGTCGGCAGCAGCGCGGCCGGCAGCCTTTTCAGCGTCCACGGCGGTTTTGTCGGCAGCGCCGGTCATGTGGCCGTCGTACGTCAGCACGCGGATCATGGGCAGGTCATGGCGCTTGCCCACTTCAAAGTCGTTGGGGTCGTGGGCGGGGGTGATCTTCACCACGCCGGTGCCTTTTTCCATATCGGCGTGTTCGTCGCAGACAATGGGAATCTCACGGTCCAGCAGCGGCAGGATCACATGGCAGCCATGCAGGTGGGCATAGCGCGGGTCCTCGGGGTTGATGGCTACGGCCGTATCGCCCAGCATGGTTTCGGGGCGGGTGGTGGCCAGTTCCAGGGTCTCGCCGGTTTCCTTTACCTTATAAAGCAGATGCCAGAAGCTGCCTTCCTTGGCCTCGTACTCTACCTCGGCGTCCGAGATGGAGGTGTTGCAGTGGGGGCACCAGTTGACCATGCGGTTGCCGCGGTAGATCAGCCCCTTGTCGTACAGGCGGACGAACACTTCCTTGACAGCGTCGGAGCAGCCTTCATCCATGGTGAAGCGTTCCCGTTCCCAGTCGCAGGAGCAACCCAGTTTTTTCAGCTGGCTGACGATACGGTTGCCGTAGGTGTTTTTCCAATCCCAGGCACGCTCCAAAAAGCCGTCGCGGCCTACCATCTCTTTGGTCAGGCCTTCTTCCCGCATTTTGGCCACAACTTTCGCCTCGGTGGCAATGGAAGCGTGGTCGGTACCGGGCACCCAAAGGGCGGCGTATCCCTGCATCCGCTTGTAACGGGTCAGGATATCCTGCCAGGTTTCGTCCATGGCGTGGCCCATGTGCAGCTGGCCGGTAACGTTCGGCGGCGGCATCACAATGGTGAAGGGCTTTTTGCTGCGGTCGATCTGGGTATGGAAATACCCTTTGTCGCACCAGTTCTGGTAGATGCGGTCTTCAGCACCCTGGGGTGCGTACTGTTTGGCAAGATCTTTCGGCATAAACAAACCTCCTGCTTTGTGTTGCGGGGCTCCTTGCAAAGAAAAAAGGCCGCCCCATGAACGTTCATGGGACGGCCTGAATAACATTTCAGGTCGCGGTACCACCCAAATTGCCTTATAGCAAGGCCTCTTTGCGGCAGGGCACAACCCCGCCTGCCCGGATAACGGCGGCAACCCCGTGCGCAGCTAGCAGTTTTCCTGTTCACCGCGCCTGCTCAAAAGTGACAGCAGCTCTTCTTGCTTTACCGGACTTGCACCGTGCGCCGGCTCTCTGTAAAAGCAAAACAAAGTGCACTCTTTCTCATTGCATTTATTTACTATGTATCCTACCGCACCGTTCCGGACTTGTCAAGTGAAAAATCAACAGGCAAACGCGAATCCGACCGGGCTTTTTGCGCGGATTCCCTTGCCGTTGTGCGGGAGGGGTGCTATAATAAGGCCCTACAGAGGAGTAGCGATTTATAAAAAGGAGCAATATGGAAAGACAAAAAACGAGCCCATGGCTGATTGCGTTCCGGGTGATTTTTACCATTGCGTTGGTTGCCTGTATCGCGTATATTTTTCGGAATTCTTTGCAGACCGGCGCGGAATCCTCGCTGCGGAGTCAGGCGGCAATGCAGGCCGTGAATGAAACGCTGGGCAAAATTCATCTGGGACCGTTGTCGGAGCATACCGTCCGCAAGCTGGCGCACTTTCTGGAATTTACCATGGAAGGTTTCCTGCTGATGCTGTGTCTGCGGGTATATACGGCGCATTTTGTGCGGCATATGAGCTGGCCGCTGTTGCTGGGGATGAGTACAGCGCTGATGGATGAAACCATCCAGCTGTTTATTCCCAACCGTACGTCGATGGTGACTGATGTCTGGATCGATATGATGGGCGTGGTGGCTGGCCTGCTGGTGGCGCTTATTATTTTGCTGATTGTGCGGGTTGTTTGTGCCTTTGCCCGGATCAAGCGGGAAAACCGTGCGCTGCGTGCGGAGCGGGAGGAATTGCGCCGGGCCCAGCAGGAACAAGAACATGAACGGTTGGCACAACGGGCGGCACATCGTGCCCATGAGGCGCAGCTGGGGCATGAACAGTCCTATATGTATGAGGAAACAGAGAACGAACAAGGGGAGGAACCTGCAGAATGACCACCCAACAAGCCATTGAGGCGTTACATGCTTTGCCCCGTTTGGGCAGTGGTACGCCCGGCCTTGAACGTATGAAAAATTTGCTGGATCATCTGGGGAATCCGGAAAAGGAACTGCAGTGCATTCATATTGCCGGAACCAACGGCAAGGGCAGTCTGGCGGCCATGACGGCATCCATTCTGATGGCGGCAGGCTATAAGACGGGGTTGACCATCAGCCCCTATGTGGTGGATTTCCGGGAGCGGTTCCAGATTGACGGGGAGATGATCCCGCCGCGCACCTTGGCAACCCTGACGCAAAAGGTACTGGATGCGGTGGAACAAATCCAACGGGAGGGCGGACAAAGTCCGGTCCAGTTTGAAGTGGTCACAGCGGTGGCACTGCTGTGGTTTGCGCGGGAAAAATGTGATCTGGTGGTACTGGAAACAGGCCTGGGCGGCCGGTATGATGCCACCAATGTGGTGCCGCACACGCTGGTGGCAGCCATTACCCGCATTGGCTACGATCATATGGAATTGCTGGGGGATACCCTGGACAAGATTGCGGCGGAAAAAGCCGGAATCATTAAGGAAGGTTGTGCAGTGGTGTGCTATCCTGACCAACCTGCAGAGGCAATGGGACCCATCCTGACGGCTGCTGCGGAAGCACATACCAGTATTATTACACCGGAATTGGATGACATCCGCCGCCTGCCGGGAAAACGGTTGGAAAACCGTATTGATTATGGCGGATATCAGGCGGCGTTGGGGCTGCCCGGTGCGCATCAGGCCAATCATGCCGCTATGGCGGTAGAAATTGCTCTGGCACTCTGGCGCGAGTACGGATACGAAATTTCCGATGACGCCATTCTGCAGGGGCTGGCGGCAGCCCGTATGCCGGCCCGCATTGAAGTGCTGCGCCGTCATCCGCTGCTTCTGGTGGATGGATGCCATAACCCGGACGGTACCCGTGCGCTGGCGGAAACGCTGACCAAAGCCAACTACGAGGAAAACCTGGTGGGGGTACTGGGCATGCTGGCGGATAAGGATTATGAAAAAATGCTGGAAATTCTGGCTCCTTGTTTTGCCAAGGTGTATACAGTTACCCCCAACTGCCCGCGTGCGCTCAGCGCAGAGGAGCTGCAGCGCGCTGCACGCTTCCATATGGATGCCGAGGCGGCAGCTACCGTGCCGGATGCACTGCGCAGCGCAGTACGCTATGCCGAAGAAAACAACCTGGCGGGTGTTGTGGTATGCGGATCGCTGTATCTTGCGGCCGAAGCCCGTCCTTGGCTGCTTAAGGAAGCAGAAAAATAATTGCTGCCGCCCCATTCCAACAAAATATTTGCAGTCAAGCCTGTATCGTAATGGTACAGGCTTTTTTGTATGTCTGGGTACAATTTCTGTCAGCAGTTTCCTGTCGGAAACCTGCATCATCTGCAAAAGGGGACAACCTCAATGGCCAAGGTTTGTTTTGTGCCGGGCAGCGGTACATTGGCCGCTTATCTGAGCGGTGAGATTGATCATCATGCTGCACAATCTTTGCGGCGGGAAATCGACGCACAGGTGGATGATCGGATGCCGGAACTTCTGACGCTGGATTTTTCCGGTGTGACTTTTATGGATTCTTCCGGCGTGGGATTGATTTTGGGGCGTGACCGTCACATTGTGTCGTTGGGCGGTCGGTTGACGGTACAAAATCCGCCCCCTGCTGTGCGCAGAATGCTGGATCTTGCCCGTATTACGTATGCCTAAGGGGAATTTGCTATGAAAATGCTGAATCAGGTCAAAATTACATTTGCCAGCCGTTCTGTGAATGAAGGATTTGCCCGGGCGGCATTGGCGGCATTTCTGGTGCAGCTGGACCCCACGGTCCCGCAGCTGGCCGATCTCAAAACGGCAGTTTCGGAAGCGGTCACCAACTGTATTGTACATGCTTATCCGGAATCCATTGGCCCGGTAACCATGACAGCGGGATTATACGAAGGGGGACTGGTGCGAATCACCATCAGTGACCGTGGTGTGGGGATTGATGATATTGCCAAGGCAATGGAACCGATGTACACTACGGGGGACCCCTCGGAACGCGCAGGTCTGGGATTTGCAGTGATGCAAAGTTTCATGGATAAGGTGCGGGTATCTTCAACGCCGGGCAAAGGCACACGCGTTACGTTGACCAAACGGCTGGAAGCACGCGATTGACCCTTACATATATAGTAAAGGGGGAGCCGCTATGCCTGCACAAAGCATAGAACTGATGCCGCGCGCGGAATTTATTGAGAAGAACCTGGGATTGGTGCACGCCTGCGCCGGTCGCTTTAAGGGAAGAGGAATTGAATACGAGGAACTGTATGCGGCAGGATGCCTGGGACTGGTCAAAGCCTGCGATGGATTCGATACGAGCCGAGGCGTTTGCTTCTCCACGTATGCGGTGCCGGTCATTCTGGGAGAAATCAAAAAACTGTTCCGGGATGGCGGCGCGGTCAAGGTCAGTCGCTCCCTGAAAGAGCTTAGCCTGAAAATCAATGCAGAGCGGGAGCGTTGCCTGAAAAGAACCGGCCAGGAGCCGGGCGTTGTGCAGCTGGCAGAAACCTTGCAGACAACACCGGAGCAAATAGCACTGGCAATTCGTGCTTCTCTCCCGGCGTTGTCCCTGACACCTGCGGATGATGAGGATGGTCAGCGGGAATGGGATGTGCCGGTGGATTCCCCGGAGGAAAGCCTGGCGGATCGAATCGGCCTGGCGGAAGTAATGGACAAACTGGAACCCCAAGACCGAACCATGATCCGGCTGCGCTTTTTTGCGGGACGAACCCAAAGCGAGACGGCACGTGTATTAGGGACGACACAGGTGCAGATATCGCGCCGGGAGCGCCGGGTGCTCAAATGGATGCGCCAGCAGCTTTTGGGGGAAGATGCGTCGGGATAATCAGATGAAGCGTGCATTTTGCGGGAGTGTCCGTCGAAATGCACGCTTTTCTTTTTGGAAATTGTGCGTAGTAACAAAAATAGAGCTTGTATATTGACAGAAGTGATTTGGTGTGATATGATACGCCTACCATCGAGAGAATGTACGATATATCGTGAATGAATGAAAACATCGAAAAAAATGTCAGAAAATCCCAAAAAAAGTGTTGACAAAGTGATTCCTCGGTGGTATTATAGTCGAGCTGTCCGGCGCGAGAGCGACACGGAAAGCCGCTGAAAACCGCATAACAACAGCCTTTGAGGGCTTTTCGGGAGCTTCGGCTCCTGAAAAAACTTCAAAAAATCTCAAAAAAGTTCTTGACAAACGGAACTTCACGAGATATAATAAATAGGCTGTCACGCGAGATGCGAACAGCGAGCAGGACCTTGAAAATTGAACAAAACTGAAACT
>NZ_JACJKP010000128.1 GCF_016901605.1 Gemmiger formicilis | reverse complement strand
CGGCATCATCATCAATAACCCTGAATTTGCCGATGTGCGCAGCCTGGAAGGCGTGGCGCCCACCAAGAAGCATGCAGTGTTCACCATCGCAGTGCCCACCACTGCCGGTACCGCTGCCGAAGTCACCATCAACTACGTCATCACCGATGTGGAGAAGCGCCGCAAGTTTGTCTGCGTAGACACCAACGATATCCCCGAAGTGGCCGTTGTGGACCCCGATATGATGGCGTCCATGCCCAAGGGCCTGACCGCCGCCACCGGCATGGACGCCCTGACCCACGCCATTGAAGGTTACATCACCAAGGGCGCCTGCACCATCTCCGATATGTTCCATCTGGAGGCTATCCGCCTGATCTCCGAGAACCTGCGCGGCGCTGTGCAGAACACGCCGGAAGGCCGCGAGGGCATGGCCCTGGGCCAGTACATTGCCGGTATGGGCTTCTCCAACGTAGGTCTGGGTATTGTGCACAGCATGGCCCATGGTCTCTCCGCCCTGTATGATACCCCCCATGGTGTAGCCTGCGCCATCATCCTGCCCACGGGTCTTGAGTACAACAAGAGCGTGGCCGGTGGCCGTTATCGTGCCGTGGGCAAGGCTATGGGCGTGGAAGGTATTGATCCCATGACCGACGCCGAAGCAGCTGATGCCACCATCGCCGCCGTGAAGCAGCTTTCCGCCGACGTGGGCATCCCCGCAGACCTGAAAGGCATCCTGAAAGAAGAGGACGTGCAGTTCCTGGCTGAGTCTGCTTTCGCCGATGCCTGCTGCCCGGGCAATCCCCGTGACACCAGTGTGGAAGAAATCAAGGAACTCTACCGCAGCTTGCTGTAAAAATAACGCAACAAAAGCGGAGGACCGTGTATACGGTCCTCCGCTTTTTGCATACATCATCAGGAATCGGAATCCAGTTTCAGGACGGCGGTAAAGGCCTCGCTGGGCAAGGTTACGCTGCCCAGCTGACGCATCTTCTTTTTGCCTTCCTTCTGCTTTTCCAGCAGCTTTTTCTTACGGGTAATATCGCCGCCGTAACATTTGGCCAAAACGTCCTTGCGCATGGCTTTTACGGTTTCGCGGGCAATGATCTTGCCGCCCACCGCGGCCTGAATGGGAATTTCAAACAGGGCACGGGGAATATTCTCCTTCAGTTTTTCGCAGATGCGACGGCCTTTGGCATAGGCATTGTCGGAGAATACGATCATGGACAAAGCATCCACAGGATCGCCGTTGAGCAGGAAGTCCAGCCGTACCAGTTTGCTTTCGTGCCAGCCTTCCCACTCGTAGTCATAGCTGGCGTAGCCGCGGCTGCGGGACTTGATAGCGTCAAAGAAATCGTAGACGATCTCGCCCAGGGGCAGCTGATAGTGCAGGTCCACACGGGTCTCGTCCATATATTTCATGTCGATGAGCACGCCGCGCTTGGCCTGGCACAGATCCATCAACGGACCCACATAGTCGTTGGGGGTGTAAATGTGGGCGTTGACGAAAGGCTCTTCCTGTTTGACGATCCGGGTGGGGTCCGGGTAGGCAGCGGGGTTATCGATGATCTCCACGGTGCCGTCGGTCAGCGTCAGGCGATACTGAACGCCGGGGGTGGTGGTGATCAGATCCAGATCAAATTCACGTTCCAGGCGCTCGGTGATGATCTCCATGTGCAGAAGACCCAGGAAGCCGCAGCGGAAGCCAAAGCCCAGGGCGGCGCTGGTTTCCGGCTCAAAGCTCAAAGAAGCATCGTTGAGCTGCAGCTTTTCCAGAGCATCTTTCAGGTCGGGGTAGTCGGCGCCGTCGGCGGGGTAGATACCGCAGAACACCATGGGCGTTACGGTGCGGAAACCGGGCAGCGGTTCAGGGGTGGGATTGGATGCCAGCGTGACGGTATCGCCCACGCGGGTATCCCGCACGGTTTTGATGCTGGCCGTCAGGTAGCCTACTTCACCGGCCTCCAGTTTTTCACAAGGGGTCAGGCTGGTGGCGCCCATGTGGCCCACTTCCACCAGCTGGAACTCGGCGCCCGTGCTCATCAGGCGGATGGTATCGCCGGGCTTCACGGTGCCTTCAAAGATGCGCACATAGACGATAACACCTTTGTAGCTGTCATAGATAGAGTCAAAGATTAGTGCTTTCAGCGGCTTGTCCGGGTCGCCGGTGGGGGCAGGCATCTGCTGCACCACGCACTCCAGCACGTCCTTTACGCCGACACCCAGCTTGGCCGACACACGCGGTGCCTCCATGCAGGGCAGACCGATCACATCTTCCACCTCTTTGGCGACGGTGTCCGGGTCGGCACTGGGCAGGTCGATTTTGTTCAAAATCGGCACGACTTCCAGGTTGTGGTCCAAAGCCAGATAGCAGTTGGCCAGGGTCTGGGCTTCCACGCCCTGGCTGGCATCCACGACCAGAACGGCACCCTCGCAGGCGGCCAGGCTGCGGCTGACTTCGTACTGGAAGTCCACGTGGCCCGGGGTGTCGATCAGGTTCAGCTCATAAGTCTTGCCGTCGTCGGCTTTGTAGCGCATGGTAACGGCGCGGGCTTTGATGGTAATGCCGCGCTCTTTCTCAATGTCCATGTCGTCCAGAACCTGGTCGGTCATGGTGCGCTTGTCAACGCTGTCGGTCAGCTCCAGCATGCGGTCCGACAAGGTGGACTTGCCGTGATCGATGTGGGCGATGATACAAAAGTTGCGGATCGTATCGCGAGCCATCAATTTTCCTCCAAATCGTTCCAAATCTTGCAGATTTTACCGTTCTCGATATATACACGCGGGACGCGGCGGGCAATGCCGCACACAATTTCGTAAGAGATGGTATCGGTTTTACGGGCAATGGTGTCTGCCGTATCGGGGGCGCCGGGGCCGAACACCGTAACTTCATCCCCCATATGCACTCCGGGAATGTTGGTGACGTCCAAAAGGGTCTGATCCATGCAAACCCGGCCCAATACGGGAGCGGGACGTCCGTTGACCATCATCAGGCCCTGCCCCTGGCTGCCGGATAGCATCCGGGGATAACCGTCGGCATAACCTACACAGACGGTAGCCACCCGCATGGGGGTCTGTGCGGTAAAGGTGCGCCCGTAGCTGACACTCTGGCCGGGCAACAGGTCTTTTACAAAGGTCACAATGCACTTCAGGGTCATGACCGGTTTCAACACCGGGAAATGCAGTTCGTCGCTGGGGTCCAGGCCATACAGGATAATACCTGCACGGGTCATATCGTTCCGCCATTCAGGGTGGCGCAGCTGGGCGGCCGAATTGGCACAGTGTACGGTGCCGGTGCGGTAGCCATCTGCCTGCAGCTGGTCCACAATTTTGCGGAACAGAGCATATTGCCCGTCGGTATAGGTCTGGGACTCTGGGTCCAGACTGTCGGCCACCGCAAAATGCTGGAAGATGCCGTCAATCTCCAGGCCCGGCAGGGAATAGAGTGATTCCAGCTCCCGGACCACGGCCTGCCAGTCGCTCTGGGCGGCAAAACCGATGCGTCCCATGCCGGTGTCGATTTTCAGGTGTACTTTCACCTTGACGCCGGCGGCAACCGCAGCTTCCGAGAGCGCTCGGGCATACTCGGTAGAAAAACAGGCGGTGGCAATATCATCCTGAGCCAGGACCGGTGCTTCGCCCGGGTCGGCATAGCCAAGAATCAGAACCGGTACGGTGATGCCGTGACGGCGCAACCGTTTGGCTTCGGCCAGGCAGCTGACGGCAAAGGCCGCCGCCCCTTCTTCCTGCAGGACTCTGGCCACTACGATATCCCCGTGGCCATACGCATCCGCCTTGACAACGGCACAGACAGGACCGTTGATGGTACGCTTGATAAAAGAAAAATTGTGACGCAGGGCATCCAGGTCAATTTCTGCCCAGCAGTGTTTTTCCAGAATCGGATCGTTCATTGGTCCCACTCCTTCTTCCGGCCGGTATGCAGCGGCCGCCAGCCGTCAATGCCGCTTTCCTGCAGGGCATGCAGTGTTTTCTGGCGAAATGCCGGGTCTTTGCGGCTGAATTCCCGGACAAACTGTTTGGTCTCTTCCCGCGTGGTCACACCGTCGGCGGGGCAGCGGCTTTTGATCACCGGCAATCCGGCCCGTTTTACGGCGGAGGTGACTTCGCTCTCGGTAGCCAGCAGCAGCGGGCGAATCATGGTCAAATCACGGCGCGAAAGATAGGTCACCGGCGAAAAACACCCGATGCGGCCTTCCCGCCAAAGGTTCATGTAAAAAGTTTCCACGGCATCGTCCAGGTGATGCCCCAGTGCCACCTTGTTGCAGTTCAGCTGCTGGGCGGCGGTATGCAGGGTGCCGCGGCGGAGTTTGGCGCACAGGGCACAGGGGTTGGACTCCTTGCGGTAGTCAAATACCACAGGGCCTATATCGGTCCTGCGTACCTCGTAAGGTACGTTTTCCGCGGCAAACAGTTCCGCCAGGGGGGTGTAATCCGTTTCCACACCGCCGAAACAGGGGTCCAGCGTAACGGCCTGCAGTTCAAAGGGAACGCCCAGGTAGGCCCGCAGACGGGCCAGGGCAACGGTCAGCACCACGCTGTCTTTGCCGCCCGAAACGCCTACCAGAACCCGGTCGCCGGGGGCAATCATTTCATAATCCTGCACGGCCTTGCGAACAAGACCGGTAATATGCTGCATGGCGTCCATGATCGCCCTCCGTCCTTATTTCTAAAACACTTTATTATACCACGGAACCCGTCGGCATACAACTTAATTTTCCTCGTTGGGGTCGGTTTCCGCCCAGTGCCCCTGCAGGAATTGTACGCTGCCGATACGCAGCTTGGAATGCAGGAAATGCTGTTCATGATACAGACTGAAATAGCTGGACAGCATGTAGGAAACTGCACAGACCAAAGCGAAAAGGGGCAGGCATTGCCCGCCAAAAACTTCCAATCCCAGGCAGATGGACGCCAGGGGACTGTTGGTGCAGCCGCAGAACAGGGCTACCATACCCAGGGCGGCACCCAGGGGCGCGGGCAGACCCAGCAGGGGAGCTACCACACAGCCGAAAGTGGCACCGGTAAAGAAGATGGGCACGATCTCGCCGCCTTTGTATCCCGCACCCAGGGTCAGGGCGGTGAACAGCATTTTCAGTGCAAAGGCCCAGGGCAGCGCCTGTCCGGCGATGGCCGCAGCAATCACGGCACTGCCGGCGCCGTTGTAATCGGTGGTGCCCAGCAGTTTGGTCAGGGCAATGATCAGCAGACCGCCTGCCGCTACCTGCAGATAGGGGTTGGGAATGAACTTGGCGTAGAGCTTGGGGGCGGTGTGCAAAAGTTCGCAAAATACTATGCTCAAACCGGCCAGCAGTATGCCCAGAACCAGTACCTGCAGAATCGTCACGGGGGTGGCTTCGGCGGTGGCACCCAGGGTGAAGGCGGTAGGCGCCAGACCCAGCTGGCTGCTGATCCAGACACCCAGCAGGGCGGAAACCAGGCAGGGCAGCAGGGCGGCGTACTGCATGGAACCTACATTGACGACCTCAATGGTAAAAACGGTGGCGGCCAGCGGGGTGCCGAATATGGCAGAGAAAGCCCCGGCCATTCCGCACATGGTCATCAGGCGGCAGTCATGGCGGTCCAGCCGAAGCAGACGGCCGAACTGCCCGGAAACCGAGCCGCCCAGCAGCAGCGCGGCACCTTCCCGGCCGCTGGAACCGCCCAGCAGGTGGGTGGTAACCGTCGAGAAGAAAATCAGCGGAGCGGTGCGCAGCGTCAGTACACGGCGTTCCCGCACAGCGGCAAAAACCTGGTTGGTGGAACCGCCGCCGTTGGGGTCAAAGTGCCGGTACAAAAACACAATCACCAGGCCGCCCAGGGGCAGAAGATACAAAAGCCAGCCATGGAGACCGCGGGTCTCGTTGGCCCAGTCCAGTGCCAGGCCGAAAGCGGCTCCCAACGGGCCGGTCAGACAACCTACCAGTACGGCCAGTACCAGCCATTTGAAGCAGACACGCAGATAGCGCAGCATGCTGCGCGCAGCGCCGGGCAAAGTTTTCATAAAGCAATCCTCCCGCCAATTGATCCTTTTGATTATAACTTGTAAAATTCCAAAACACAAGAAAAACCATCCTTCCCAATTGCTATGGCCTATGCTATAATATTGCATGAGCAACATGGGTAAGGAAGGAAAAGTATGAAAAAGCTTGCCATTATCGGTGCGTCCTACTTGCAGGCACCACTGATCCAAAAAGCAAAGGATATGGATTGCGAGACCCACGTGTTTGCCTGGGCTGCGGAAGACGTGGGCGAGAAAATGGCAGACCATTTTTATCCCATCAGTATTGTGGAAAAGGATGCCATTCTGGAAAAATGCCGGGAGATTGGTATTGACGGTATTTGTACCATCGCAAGTGACCTTGCCGCTGTGACGGTCAACTATGTGGCCGAAAAGATGGGCCTGCCCGGCAACGGCATGCGCTGCTGCGAAAAATCTACCAACAAACATAAAATGCGGGAAGCCTTTGCTGCGGCGGGCGACCCTTCGCCCCGTTCCATTCTGATTGAACCGGGGACCGATCTTTCGGTGCTGAACGATATGCAGTATCCGCTGATCGTCAAACCCACCGACCGTTCGGGCAGCCGTGGCATTACCGAAGTACAGCGGCCGGCTGCCTTGCAGGCTGCCATTGTCCGTGCACGGGAACAGAGCTTTGAGAAAAAGGTTCTGGTGGAGGAGTTTGTCACCGGGCAGGAGTACAGCGTGGAATGTGTTTCCTACCGTGGGGAGCATCATCTGCTGCAGATCACCCTCAAATATACCACCGGCGCCCCGATGTATATTGAAACCGGACATATGGAACCGGCGCCGCTGACTGTGGAAATGCGGGAAAAAGTCCGCAGTGTGGTGTTTCATGCATTGGATACGCTGGAAATCCAAAACGGCGCGTCCCACAGTGAATTGAAGATCGATCAGGCGGGCAACATCAAACTGATCGAAATCGGCGGGCGTATGGGCGGCGACTGCATCGGCAGTCATCTGGTGCCCAACACCACCGGTTTGGATTTTGTGGGGATGGTGGTCCAGATTGCACTGGGCCAGGCCCCGGATATGACCCGGCACCCGCACCACCCTGCCTGCGGTGTGCGGTTCGTTTTTGGCCCGCGGGATCTGGAACTGCGGGCGGTTCTGCGCGAGGCACCCGGCATTACCATGTTGGAAGAAAGCCCCATTGATCCCATGGATCACATGGTCACCGACTCTTCCACACGGTTTGGGTATTACCTTTTTGCTGCGGAAGATGCAGCGACGCTGTGTGCCTGGATGGAAAAGTGAAAGGACTGGAAGAAAAAACTTCATGCAACTGCTCAGTTTTGTGATTCCCTGTTACCACAGCGCGGCAACGCTGGGACCGGTGGTGCGGCAGATCCGCCAAACGGTTCTGGCAGACGGCCGCTATAACTATGAGATCATTCTGGTAAACGATAACCCTTCGGACGATACCTGGAAGGAAATTTTGCGCCTGAAACAGGAAGATCCGCAGATTTTCGGCATCTGTATGTCCCGCAATTTCGGGCAGGCATCGGCGCTGATGGCGGGGTACCGCCATGTCTGCGGGGACATTGTGGTCAGCCTGGACGATGACGGCCAGACGCCGCCGTCCGAGATGTTCCGCCTGATCGACGCGCTGGACGAAGAAACCGATATCGTGTATGCCAGCTATCCGGCCAAGCATCACAGTGCCTTCCGTAATTTTGGCAGCAAGGTCAATGACTGGATGGCTACCTGGCTGATGGGCAAACCCAAAGACTTGTATATGGCCAGTTACTATGCGGCCCGGCGGTTCATCATTGATGAAATGGTCCGTTGTGACAATCCCTTCCCGTATGTGGACGGGCTGGCGGTGCGTTCCACCTCCCGTTTCAAAAACATTCCCATTGACCATCGGGACCGTACCGAAGGGGAGAGCGGTTATACCTTCGGCAAGCTGCTCAGCCTGTGGATGAACGGATTTACCGCGTTTTCCGTCAAGCCGCTGCGGATCGCCACCGTGATGGGTATGGTGTTTTCGGTGCTGGGCTTTTTGTTTGCGGTCATGGTTGTGGTGCGCAAGATTATCCTGCTGGATAAAATCGACGCCGGCTGGTCCAGCATTGTGGCCATTGTACTGCTGCTGGACGGCATCCTGATGATGATGCTGGGCCTGGTGGGCGAATATGTGGGCCGTATGTATATGACCATGAACAAAAGTCCGCAGTATATCATCCGCACCACCACAGCGTCCGCCGGAAAAACAGAAACAGTGGATACTCCCGGAACAAGCGCAGAAAGCAAATAAAACAATAAAAATCCCACCGGCAGCAGTTGCCGGTGGGATTTTTTTGCGTTTTTTGCAAGAGTGGTTCAGGAAGCAGACGGCGTAGCGCCGGGCAGCAGGGTGACCACATCCCGAAGCAGTACCAGCGGATTTTCGCCCTTTTGTACGCGCAGGCTGAAATAGGGGCGACCCAGAGCGTTGTACAACACGCGGTGGGGATACTGGTCCATCACCGCGGCCAACTGCTGCGGACCTACC
>NZ_JACJKP010000127.1 GCF_016901605.1 Gemmiger formicilis | reverse complement strand
TGGTTGCCAGACCAGCTTTATTCTAGCACAGGAGGTTCTTTCTCTTCACTAAAGTATTTTTTATCCACCCCCAGTTGAACTGGGGGTTTTATCATGCCTATTCGGCGCCAAAAAAACATCCCCGGCAAGCTCATTGTCTTGCCGGGGATGCAGTATATGATTGATTTTCCAGGGATTGTTTGCTGAATACAAGCCGTGTACATCGTTGTAATGCTTCGGTTTTTTGCAGGCACCGATACACCATTCGTTCTTTTTTGCGAACAAAAATCCAGTAATATGAACATCCGTTACTATACGCACGGCCTGCCCAAAGGGTATGATACAATCAGTACAAAAAGTTACTTCCGGGCCGCGAACTGCCGGCGGTACGCCTGGGGCGTAAAGCCGGTCTGTTTGCGGAACACCCGGAAAAAGTAGTTGTAGTCCGCAATGCCGATCTGCTGGCAGATTTCGCTGTTGGTCAGATCGGTACCGGTAAGCAGTTTCATGGCGCGCTGGATGCGCAGGCGGCGTACATATTCATTGATGCCGCAGCCGTAAGTTTCCTTGGACAGCTCATACAACGCCGTACGCCCCAGCCCCATGGCGGCACAGATCCGCTCGCTGGAAAGGTCCTCCGCCAGATGTTCCGACACAAACCGGTTGAGTTTTTCCGACAGGCTGCCGGGTACCAGCCGGGCCATGTGCACCTGGCACAGCGCCCGCGCCGAAAGGGAAAGCAAATCACAGGCGGCCTGCAAAAGGGCATAAGGCGTACGCGGCAGCTGGCGGTAGGCCTGGTAAAGGGTATCTTCCGGGATGCCGTAGCCTGCGCAAAGCCCCTTGGCCCGTTCCCATTCTGCCTGCTCGTCGGCCCCCTGCACAATGTGGCTCAGCAGCAGATACCCCACGATCACATCATCCACCTGGATGGGGGTGATGGCTTCGATCAAACCCGCATGGCAGGGGTAGATGAGGGTTTTACCTTCCCGCTGTGCCTGACGGCAGGCTTTCTGGTCGCAAAGACGGCAGCCCTGCTCCCCTTCGGGAGTGCCGCGCACCAGCCGGCAATAGGCAGGCAGTTCCGGCGGGTAAGACAAAATGTCCATTCCCCACTCATCAAACACCACCGTGCGCAGGCCGGTCAGCTGGTAAAAATCCCGCAAAAGTACCAGCAGTTCTCCTTTATCAAATACAGCACGCACAGCAACCCCACCTTTTTTCTGTTCTTTCTGTCATTGTAAAATGCGCTTCGGGCGCTGTCAATCCAAACTTTCACAGGCGGTGATACTATGAAAAAATTCGAACAAAAATCCACCACGCTGGGCATTGAGCTCGGCTCCACCCGCATCAAGGCGGTTCTGGCAGGCCCGGACGGCACCGTGCTGGCCGGCGGCGCCCATGACTGGGAAAACCGCTTTGAGGGCGGCTACTGGACCTACCATCTGGACGATGTGTGGGCAGGCATCCAGGACGCTTACCGCGACCTTGCCCGGGACTACGAAAACACCTACGGCGAACCGCTGACCACCGTGGGCGCCCTGGGGGTTTCGGCCATGATGCACGGCTACCTGCCCTTCGACAAGGAAGGCAACCAGCTGGCAGCCTTCCGCACCTGGCGCAACACCACCACCCAGCCTGCCGCCGAAGCGCTGACCGAGCGTTTCCGCTTCAACATTCCCCAGCGGTGGAGCGTGGCCCATCTCTACCAGGCCATCCTGAACGGGGAAGACCACGTAAAGGGCATCGCTTTCCTGACCACCCTGGCAGGCTATGTGCACTGGCAGCTCACTGGCGAGAAGGTGCTGGGCATCGGCGATGCCTCGGGCATGTTCCCCATTGACAGCAGCATCTGCGACTATGACGCCGCCATGCTGGATTCCTTTGACGCCCTGGCAGGAGCACATCTTCCCTGCCGCCTGCGGGATCTGCTGCCCAAGGTGCTTTGCGCCGGGCAGGACGCCGGCTGCCTGACCGAAGCGGGCGCCCGGCTGCTGGACCCCGCCGGCACGCTGCCCGCCGGCATCCCGGTCTGCCCGCCCGAGGGCGACGCCGGCACCGGCATGGCCGCCACCAACAGTGTGGCCCAGCGCACCGGCAATGTCAGCGCAGGCACCAGCGTTTTTGCCATGGTGGTACTGGAAAAACCCCTGAAAGAGGTCCACCCCGAGATCGATATGGTCACCACCCCGGACGGCGCCCCGGTGGCCATGGTCCACTGCAACACCTGCACCTCCGACCTGGACGGCTGGGTGAAACTGCTGGGCGAAATGGCACAAGCCGCGGGTGTGACCCTGACCAAGACCCAGCTGTACACCCTCTTCTACCAGAAAGCCCTGCAGGGTGATGCCGACTGCGGCGGTCTGGTCAACTTCAACTACTTCTCCGGCGAACCGGTCACCGGCGTGCCGGATGGACGGCCGCTGTTTGTGCGCCGTCCCGACGCCAAATTCAATCTGGCCAACTTTGCCCGCGCCCAGTTGTACGCCTGCATGGCCACCCTGAAATACGGCCTGGATATTCTGTTTGAGCAGGAACAGGTCACGGTGGACAACCTGCTGGGCCACGGCGGTCTGTTCAAAGTTCCCGTGGTAGGCCAGAAGCTGCTGGCCGGCGCCCTGGGCGTGCCGGTCTCGGTGATGAAAACCGCCGGGGAAGGCGGCCCCTGGGGTATGGCGCTGCTGGCGGGGTATCGCCTGCACCGCCGGGAGGGTGAAACACTGGAAAGCTACCTGCGCGACCGCATTTTTGCCGACGCCGAAGGCAGCACCCTGACCCCCGACGAACAGGATCACCGCGGATTTGCCTCTTTTATGGAAAATTATGTCCGCTGCCTGGCGGTGGAACATGCCGCTGTGGACGCACTGCAGTAAACAAGGAGGTTTTTTACCATGCGCATACAAGACTATGAATTCTGGTTTGTGGTGGGCAGCCAGTTCCTGTACGGCCCCGAAGTGCTGGAAACGGTGGCCAACCGTGCCGCCGAGATGACCGACGCCCTGAACGCTTCGGGCAATCTGCCCTGCAAGCTGGTGTACAAGGTCACCGCCAAGACCAGCAAGGAGATTGCCGACGTAGTGCGGGAAGCCAACTATGACCCCCACTGCGCGGGCATCATCACCTGGTGCCATACCTTCAGCCCCAGCAAGATGTGGATCAACGGCTTTGTGGATTTGCAGAAGCCCTACTGCCACTTCGCCACCCAGTACAACCGGGAGATCCCCAACGAGGAGATCGACATGGACTTCATGAACCTGAACCAGGCCGCCCACGGCGACCGGGAGCATGGGTTCATTGCCGCCCGGCTGCGGATGCCCCGCAAGATCATTGCCGGCTACTGGCAGGATGAGGAAGTCCAGAAGCGTCTGGGCCGCTGGATGCGCACCGCCGTGGGCGTGGCCGTTTCCCGCGAACTGAAAGTCATGCGCTTTGGCGATAACATGCGCGAAGTGGCGGTCACCGAGGGCGATAAGGTGGAAGTGCAGGCCAAGCTGGGCTGGCAGGTGAACACCTGGGCCGTGGGCGATCTGGTCAAGGTGATGAACGAAGTGACCGACGCCGAGATCGACGCCCTGATGGAAGTCTACCGCGCCAACTACGACTTTGCCACCGACAACATTGACGCCATCCGCTACCAGGCCCGGGAGGAAATCGCCATCAAGAAGATGCTGGACGAAGAAGGCTGCCAGGCTTTCTCCAACACCTTCCAGGACCTGTACGGCATGGAACAGCTGCCCGGTCTGGCCAGCCAGCACCTGATGGCCCAGGGCTACGGCTACGGCGGCGAGGGCGACTGGAAAGTTGCCGCCATGACCGCCATTATGAAAGCCATGGGCGAGGGCGGCAACGGCTGCTCCCTCTTTATGGAGGACTACACCTACAACCTGGCCCCCGGTGCCGAGTACAGCCTGGGTGCCCACATGCTGGAAGTCTGCCCCTGCTGCGCGGCGGAACGTCCCCGCATCGAGACCCATCACCTGGGCATCGGCATGAACGAAAAAGACCCCGCCCGTCTGGTGTTTGAGGGCAAACCCGGCAAGGCCATTGTGGTAAGCCTCATCGACATGGGCGGCCGCCTGCGGCTGATCTGCCAGGACATCGAGTGCGTGAAGCCCATCCTGCCCATGCCCAACCTGCCGGTAGCCCGCGTCATGTGGAAGGCCCTGCCCGACCTGACCACCGGCGTGGAGTGCTGGATCACGGCGGGCGGCGCCCACCACACGGTGCTGAGCTACGACGTCACCGCCGAGCAGATGCACGACTGGGCCAACATGATGGATATTGAGTTTGTCCACATCGGCAAGGACACCACCCCCGAAGGACTGGAACACGATTTGTTCCTGGCCGACCTTGCCTGGAAACTGAAATGAGGCGCCCTATGCTGGAACAACTGCGCAAACAGGTCTATGAGGCCAATATGGAACTGCCCCGCCGGAACCTCGTGACCTATACCTGGGGCAATGTGTCGGGCATCGACCGGGAGAGCGGCCTTGTGGTCATCAAGCCTTCCGGCGTGGAATACGACGAACTGACGCCGGAAAACCTGGTGGTGCTGGACCTGGACGGCAACCGGGTGGAAGGGGACCTGAACCCCTCCAGCGATACCAAAACCCATCTGGAACTGTACAAGGCCTTCCCCACCCTGGGCGGCATTGTACACACCCACAGCCCTTACGCCGTGGCCTGGGCCCAGGCCGGGCAGGATATTCCCTGCTACGGCACCACCCACGCCGACTACTTCTATGGTGCCGTGCCCTGTGCCCGCCACCTGACAAAAGAGGAACTGGACGAGGACTACGAGAAAAACACCGGCAAGGTCATTATTGAAACCTTCACCGGCCGCAAGATCGACCCGGTGGCCGTGCCGGGGGTCATCTGCCACAGCCACGGCCCCTTTACCTGGGGTAAGGACGCGGCCCAGGCCGTCTACCATGCCGTGGTGCTGGAAGAAGTGGCCAAAATGGCCCTGCTGACCCGCCAGGTAGACCCCAGTGCCGCCCCGGCCCCCCAGTACCTGCAGGACAAGCATTATATGCGCAAACACGGCCCCAACGCTTACTATGGACAGAAATGAGGAATGCTGCACTATGAAATTCTTTATTGATACCGCCAACGTGGACGAGATCCGCGCCGCCAACGATATGGGCGTCATCGCCGGCGTTACCACCAACCCCAGCCTCATCGCCAAGGAAGGCCGCGACTATGCCGAGACCCTGGCGGAGATTGCCACCATCGTGGACGGGCCCATCAGCGGTGAGGTGAAAGCCACCACCGACGCCGAAACTATGGTGAAAGAGGGCGAGGCCATCTACGCCCTGGACCCCAAGCACATGGTCGTTAAAATTCCCATGACCGCCGAGGGGCTCAAGGCCATCAAAGCGCTGTCCGCCAAGGGTATCCCTACCAACTGCACCCTGATCTTCAGCGCCAATCAGGCGCTGCTGGCCGCCCGCGCCGGTGCCACCTATGTAAGCCCCTTCCTGGGCCGGCTGGATGATATTTCTCAGCCGGGCATCGAACTGATTCAGAACATTCACGACATGTTCCTGAATTATCCCGACATTGAGACTCAGATCATCGCCGCCAGCGTGCGCAACCCCATCCATGTGACCGACTGCGCCCTGGCCGGTGCCGACATTGCCACCGTGCCCTACAAGGTGATCGAGCAGATGCTCCATCATCCGCTGACCGATTCCGGCATTGAGAAATTCAAGGCCGACTACTGCAAGGTTTTTGGTGAGTGATATGACCAACGAAGAACGCTTGAAGCTGCAGATTGCAACCTGCCAGGTGCGGATGGGCGTGATCGAATCCACCCATGGAGCCAAAGCCGGGCATCCCGGCGGCAGCCTTTCGGCTGCGGAACTGTTCGCCTATTTGTACAACAAAGAGATGCGCATCGACCCCGCCAACCCCAAATGGGAGGACCGGGACCGGTTCGTGCTCTCCAAGGGGCATACGGCGCCGGGGCTGTACAGTGCCCTGGCCTACCGGGGATTTTTCCCGGTGGAGGACCTGCCCACCCTGCGCCACATTGACAGCTACCTGCAAGGCCACCCCAACATGAACACGGTGCCCGGTGTGGATATGAGCACCGGCAGCCTGGGGCAGGGTGTTTCCTGTGCGGCAGGTATGGCCAAAGCCGCCAAGTATATGCACAAGGACAATGTGCGGGTGTACACCCTGCTGGGGGACGGCGAAATTGAAGAGGGCGAAGTGTGGGAAGCGTTCCTCTTCGCCGCCAAGTACAAACTGGGCAATCTCTGTGTCATCATTGACCTGAACGGGCTGCAGATCGACGGCCCCACCAGCGAAGTGATGCCTACTGAACCGGTGGATGCCAAGATGCGGGACTTCGGGTTCCGGGTCATCTCCATCGACGGGCACGACCTGGACCAGATGGAACAGGCGTTTGCCTTCTTCCATGAGCAGAAGGATGCCCCCACCGCCATTCTGATGCACACCACCAAGGGCAAGGGCGTCAGCTACATGGAAAACCAGGTAGGCTGGCACGGCAAGGCCCCCAACGATGAAGAATACAAAACTGCCATGGGTGAGCTGCTGGCCCATCTGTGGGAACTGGAGGCGCAGGTATGAGTGAAGTCAAGAAGATCGCCACCCGCGACAGCTACGGCGCCGCGCTGGTAGAACTGGCAAAAGACCACCCCGACGTGGTGGTGCTGGATGCCGACCTGGCCGCCGCCACCAAGACCGGTGTTTTCAAAAAAGCCTATGCCGACCGCCATTTTGACTGCGGCATTGCCGAGAGCAACATGATGGCCACCGCTGCCGGTATGGCAGCCATGGGGCTGGTGCCTTTTGCTTCCAGTTTTGCCATGTTCGCCGCAGGCCGCGCCTTTGAGCAGGTGCGCAACTCCATCGGCTACCCCCATCTGAACGTGAAAATCGGTGCCACCCACGGCGGCATTTCGGTGGGTGAGGACGGTGCTTCCCACCAGTGCTGCGAGGATTTTGCACTGATGCGGTCCATCCCCGGCATGACGGTGCTCTGTCCTGCCGACGACGTGGAAGCCCGCGCCGCCGTCAAGGCCGCTTACGAGCACGAAGGCCCCGTCTACCTGCGGTTCGGCCGCCTGGCGGTGCCGGTATTCCATGACGAAGCTACGTTTAAGTTTGAAATCGGCAAGGGCGAGCAGCTCACCGAGGGCAACGATGTGGCGATTTTCGCCACCGGCCTGGAAGTGGGCGAAGCCCTCACCGCCGCCGAACAGCTGAAAAACGAGGGCATCCACGCCCGGGTCATCAACCTCTGCACCATCAAGCCGCTGGACGAGGAGATCGTCGTGAAGGCGGCCCGGGAATGCGGTGCCGTCGTCACCTGCGAGGAGCACAGCATCCTGGGTGGTCTGGGCGAAGCGGTGGCCGCGGTGCTGGGCGAGCAGTGCCCGACAAAGATGCGTCGGGTGGGCGTCAAAGACGTATTCGGCCATTCCGGCCCCGCCTGGGATTTGCTGGAGCAGTTCGGCCTGCGCAGCGACGCCATTGTGGCCGCCGTGAAGGAACTGATCTGAACCGGCGCCTTACGGCACCGCTGGAGGGATAGCCATGTTTGAACTTTGTGCCTCCATTCTGGCAGCAGATTTTGCCCATCTGGCCCGGGACGTACAGGCGGCCGATGCCGCCGGGGCGGATGCTTTCCACATCGATATTATGGACGGCCATTTTGTGCCTGCCATCTCCTTTGGTACCGGGATGGTCCGCACCATGCGCGGACTGACCCGGAAGCCGCTGGATGTGCACCTGATGGTGGAAACGCCTCTGGATTTTGTGGAGGAACTGGCAGCCCTGGGCGTGGAACGAGTTTCGGTCCACTACGAGATTCCGGGCGGACCGGGACCTGCCCTGCAGGCCATCCGCGCCGCCGGGATGCAGCCCGGGCTGGTGCTGAACCCCGAAACCCCTGTGGAAGCCGCAAAGCCTTTTCTGCCCCAGATCCGCCAGCTGCTGTTGATGACCGTGCATCCCGGCCGCGGCGGCCAGCCCTACCTGCCGGGCAGCAACGCCCGCATTGCCGCCGCCAGCCAGCTGGTACAGGCAGCCCCCCAGCCCATTCCCATTCAGGTGGATGGGGGCATCACCCTGTGTACCATTGCGGAAGCCCATGCGGCCGGTGCCTGGAGTTTTGTTTCGGGCAGTGCGGTCTTTGGCGGCCCTGTTCCCCGGAATGTGCGGCAGCTGCGCCTGGCGGCCACCGTCTGCCCGCAGGATCTGCTCTGAGGGCCCTGCTCATTCATCCTTTTTTCTGGTAAATCAGCAGAACCCCAGCACAAAGCGTGCCGACCCCGTTCCGGTGCCGGCACGCTTTTGTTTTGCTGTTTTTTGCCGGGGATCACCGGCAGCGGTTGCGGTACTGTGCGGGTGTCATCTGGTAAAACCGGAAAAAACGGTCGATTTTTGCTTTTTTCTGCTGTTTTCCGCTTGCGGGCGTTTTTTCGGACAAACTAATCGAAAGCGGGACCTTTTTATGCCTTTCTTTCCCTGATGCCCCTGCCCCGTTCGCCCCAAGGAGGTTGATTTTCATGCGGGCCATTTGTTTTATACAGGAAGCCCAAAACAGCGACCTGACCTTACAGCAGCAGGTCCTTTTGTGCCGCCGGGCTTTGCGCAAACTGCGCTGGCCCTGTG
>NZ_JACJKP010000126.1 GCF_016901605.1 Gemmiger formicilis | reverse complement strand
ACAGAGCGGCGAGTATGCCAAATACACGGTGCTCAACGGCCTGGACTACGGTGAGTGGTGCGAACCCGGAGTAACACCCATGCAGGCCATGGCCAATCCCCGCAAGAGCGTAGGTACAGCGTACCTGGCCTACTCCGGCCGGTTGCTGGCCGAAATTGCGGCCGTACTGGGGCGGCAGGAAGAAGCCGAAGCTTACCGTGCTACCGCCGATAAGGCCGTAAAGGCCTACCGTGCAGCTTTCACAGAGAACGGCGTCATTCACTCGGACCGCCAATGTGAATACGTCCGGGCCATTGCCTTTGCCCTGCTGGGTGAAGAGGAGAGCCAGACAGCCGCTGCCACCTTGAACCAGATGGTGGTGGACAACGGATACCATCTGAACACCGGATTTCTCTCCACCCCCTTCCTGTGCGGTGTGCTGGCCCAATACGGTTACATTGATACCGCTTACCGCCTGCTGCTGCAGCCGGAGGCTCCGGGCTGGCTGTATGAGGTAAACAAAGGAGCCAACACGATGTGGGAAATCTGGACCGGCATTGACGCCGAGGGCAAACCACACGAATCCCTGAACCACTACTCCTACGGTGCTATCTGCGGCTGGCTGTTCGGGGGCGTCTGCGGCATTCACTTCACGGACGGTCAACTGACCATTGCTCCCACTCCGCACAAAGCGCTGGGGTACGCCAAAGCTGTTTATGATTCGCCTGCAGGCCGAATCGAAAGCGGCTGGCGGTATGAAGGAGATACGGTCACCTACGAATTCACCATTCCCACCAATATCACAGCACACATTCACCTTCCGGACGGAAGGACACGAATGCTATCTGCTGGCACGCACAGGCTCTAAAGGTCGCTTCATAGCGCAGCCGATGTTCCCTCTTTCGGAAGAATGTGAATTTCCCGCAAAATCTATGAAGTAGATCACGTAGAAAAAGACTGCAACGATTGTTGCAGTCTTTTTGGTGAGACATCGGAATCTGCAGTCTGGCCTATGCCCTTTTCTCAGATCACTTCCAATTCAAGCGTTTTGGCCCGCAGGCCTTTTGCCTTCACCGTGACCGTAACCTTTCCGGGGACATCGCCGCCGCGGACCACGGCCAATGCCTTGCCGTAGTAGGTCGTGTGGGTATCGGAGAAAAAGTTCTCCCCCATGTTGGGCCGTGCAGAACCAAGGGCCAGCAGCTTCCCGGCACCGTCAACCTCCACCGTGACCGCAGTATCCTCAGAAGATTTTGTGGTGCCATCCGCCCCCGTCAGGTCAATGCTGATGTAGGCCAAATCCTGCGTTTTTGCCTGCAAGGTGCTCCGGTCAGCCACCACACGCAGTTCGGCGGGCCCTACGGCCGTCTTCATGGAAGTCCGGCTCTGTTCTTTTCCCTCGCCATCGTAGCTGATTGCGGTGATGGTACCGGGCTTATAGACAACGCGGTTAAAGACCGCCTTGTATTCCTTCGTCTTTTTCCGGCCATAGGAATGCCCGTTGACAATGAGTTCCGCCGTTTCGCCGTCAGAGTAGACCGTGACCTTGGTTTTTTTGCCTTCACAGCCGGCCCAGGACCAGCTTTCCACTGCGTCTGTGTCACGCCACATGGATACCGAGCCGGTCTCCCCTGCATGGGTAAACGGTTCTACGCCGATGCCAGGGGTATGGTCCAGCCCCCAGATCAGCCGGTTCCACTGCACCTCGGGGCGGAGCTTTCCGCAAATGTCGATCACGCCGCAGCCGGCGGAGATGATGGGCGCATCCTGTCCGGGATTTTTGAAACTTTTGTAACGGACGGTACCGATACCCGCCTCCCCCAGATAATCCCAGCCCGTCCACATAAAGTCGCCGATGACATAGGGGAGTTTTTTCACCAGTTGCCAGTTATGATACAGGTTCTTGGGCAGGGTCTCGGACCCGACAATGACGCGGTCGGGATGGAGCGTACCGTCCTTCTCGTATCGGGACGCGGCGTAGTTGTAACCGCCAATATCCAGATAAGAGAAACTCACCTTTGTGGCATCGTCCGCGGCAGGTTTGGCGGCCATTTTTTCGATCATACCCCCGGCCAGGTTCATTAGCATGTTGAAGAAGGCGCTGGTGGGAACGTTGTCCATCGTCTGACTGCCGTTTTTATTCTCTTTCCCATTCTTTTTGTTGCCGTATATGCCGCCGCCCTTGGCCGACATACTGCACAGCATCAGGTTGACTCCCATCGTCACTGCTTTGTCCGGGTCCAGCTTTCGTGCCAGGACTGCCAATTTTTTACAGTACTCCTGTCCTTCGGGCATAGCCAGTTCGGAGATTTCATTTCCGATAGAGTTCATGACCACACTGGGATGATTGTAGTTTTTGATGACCATAGCTGTGAGATCCCGCTGCCACCATGCGCGAAAATCCTGGTCCGCATAGTCGTAGGGGTTTTTATGTACCAGCCAGTTGTCGCAGAATTCATCCATGACGTACAGACCCAGCCGGTCACAGGCATCCAACAACGCCTTGGAGGCAGGGTTGTGGGCGGAACGTATCGCGTTGAAACCGGCTTCCTTGAGCAGACGGACACGGCGGAACTCGGCATCCTCAAAAGAGCATGCGCCCAGAATACCATTGTCGTGGTGGACGCAGGCGCCACGGAACAGCGTTTTCTTGCCGTTTACAAAAAATCCTCTGGTGCTCCAGCTAAGGGTACGGAATCCAAACCAGGCGTCCGCCTCATCCACCATCTCACCATTTTTCAACAGTTCCGCTCTGCACCGGTACAGTTCGGGATGTTCCGCGTCCCAAAGCCGCGGCTGGGAAACGGGAATGTCCGCCGATGCAGTGCCTTCCTTGACCGCAGATTCGGCCTGCGCTACCACCTTTTCACCATCCAGAATAGAGACTCTGACCGTATCACCACCGGTGACCGAAACTTTCACATGGGCCGCATCGTTTCCGGAAGTGGAGACGAGCAGTCCATCCGGGCGGATATGACTCTTATCGCCCAGGAAGAGGTTTACGTTGCGATAAATTCCGCTACCGGAATACCAACGGGAATTGGGTACCGACGAGTTGTCCGCGATCACTTTGATCTCATTTTCTTCGCCATACTTCAGTTGTGGGTCCAGCACCACAAAGAAGTTGGTATACCCGTACCGCTGTTCAGCCACAAGCGCATCGTTCACGAACACCTGCGCGTTTTGATAAACCGCCTCAAATTCCAGTACAGCGGACTGTGTCCGCCACGTTTCAGGCACAAGAATCCGTTTGACGTAGACATAGACCCCGCCGGGAAAGTATCCGCACGCTCCCGCTGTTGCCGCATCCTTTGAACGTTTCTCGTACAGCATGGCATCGTGGGGAAGCGTGACCGGTTGCATAGACTGTTCCTTTCCCACGGCGCCAAATAGCCAACCTCGGTTAAAATCTTTCTTTTTCACTTTCCTGCTCTCCTTAAATATGCGCGAACGCTTCGCTGTTTGTGCAATACACGATATCGCTTCGGCCTGCGATCGATTCAAAAAGCCGCTCCAAAGCATACCAACTGGCGTTCCCCTTTTCGTAGTCCATTTCATAACTGTGTGCCCACAGGAACAACAGCAGATCCTTTTCTCCGGGTTCCTCACGTTTGAAGCGCTCCACCAGCTTCACGGCATTTTTCAGAATAAGCGAGGAGGAAGGCCGAAAGTTCAGCGGATCATCCGGGAACGCAAAGCCGCCGGTGGGAAAGACCACTCTGGCATATTGATACCCCTGCGCCTTCAGATACGCCTGGACAGCCGGCGAGGTTGAACCCTGCGCATAGGCGTGCCCCACGACCGTGGTGCCGAAGATTTTTTCCAGCGCGGCCTTGTCCGCATCCACCGATGCGCGCATTTCATCCTCGCTGACAGCCCCCAGCGGTTCATGCCGGAAGCCATGGGTGGCAATCTCCATTCCCTCATAGACCTGGCACACCTCGTCCAGTGGAATTCGGTTGTGCTGCACATAGGAAAATGGCCACTTGTGCTTTACGCCTTCGGGGCAATCCTGAAAAGAGAAGGTTCCAAGTCCCTTCACCTCGCCGCGAGTGCCAAACAGGCCGGCATTGAGATTGAAGGTTCCTTTGAGCCCGTATTGCCTCATGAGCCGGATCACCCGTTTGTCCTGTTCCAGTCCATCATCAAAGCTGAGCGTGAAATACTTTTTCCCCATGCCTACACCTCCCCTGTCAGCTTTTGCAAATCATACGCCTGCGCCAGCAGCATTCCTCCGACCTGATTCGGGTGCAGGTGGTCCCCCTGGTGATAACGCTCGTCGGTGAACGAAGGATTTTTCTGATCGCGCAGCAGTGCATCCGCATCAAGCATATAATCGAACAGCGCGCTATCTCTGATCCATCCATTGATGCGGACTCTCAGCTCCTCCATCTCCCGGGTATACCCTTTTTTCACAAAACCGGTGCGGGGCGGAAGAGTCTGGGCAATCACCCGGATACCTGCCTTATGAAGCCGATCCACAATATCGGTTACGGCCGAACAATATTGTTCCAGCGAAATGACCGCCCCTGTCTTTTGGGAATAGTAGGCCACATCATTGACCCCCAACGCAAAAATCACTCCGCAGAGTTCTGAAAAACGGAGTACATCACGCTCAAAGCGAGAGACCCCTTTTTCCCCGTAGGAAGCCCCCATCAGGCCCGGAACATCATAAAGCAGGCAATTCCCGCCGATTCCGGCGTTCATCAGTGCGTAGTCACCGCCATACGCATCGAACAGACGCCTTTGCAACGGCTTTACCCAGCGGTTCATAGCCGTTATACTGTCCCCGAACGCCACGATGATTTTGGAAGGCTGACCGGTAAACACCTCGATCTGATCCATCCCGGGAATCGCTTCATAAAGGTTGTACTGTTCCATATATCTTTCCCGCCGGGGCGGGGGCAGCTCTCTGTCCGCCGTATGATTTCCCGGGTAGCTTACCGCATTTTCCTCGATCATATTGCTGTCCATGACCTTGGATGCATAGTAGAGTCTGATTTCCAGCTCTTCCCCCATCGTCACCGGGAGCGTCAACTCATCCGAATAACAGCTTTCCCCCGCGGGGACCGTGAAAACACGGCTACCGTCCCGTGTGACGGTATGCATCTCTCCATGTGCCCACACGGTCAGTCCCCCAATGGTGTAGGGTTTCTTTCCATAGTGGTTGGAGAAGCGGACCCGAAGTTTCTCGCCCGAAACCTGGGATATCACAGAATACACCACTGTTTTTTTCTTGCCCGCCAAAAAGCCCATCGCAAAGGCAGGGGCCGCGGCTTGATGCCAAATTGGTGTCCAGTCCATCGTTATCCCCCTTTATGCCAACGTAATACTCAAGATGTCAAGCGTTCCCTTTCCCTTATACCGGAAATACAGCGGGCAGGAATCAATGGGGCGCCGGCTCTCCAACGCCAAACGTCTGGCGTTGAATTTTACTCCGGCGGTTGTCCAGTCGGCTGTCCCGGCAATGGGAATGGATGCTATGACAGGGCCTTTTTCCCCAGGTAAGAGTTCCAGCACGCCGCCTGCGCCGCGAACCGTTACAGCAATGTGGGTGCTTTCATTCAGATCAAAATATCGGAAGCCGGCAATACTGCCATTCTTCATTTTGGAAATATACGCCTTTGGTGCCGTCCTCTCGGTCTCTATGGTCACTTCCCGTTCCCCGGGCTCCGGTGGCTCGTAGTCCGGACCATCCTGGGTGATCTCGGGTCCGCCCATCGGGTTGCGCAGACCAAACGTACCGGCATGGTGCAGAACACAGGCAATGTAGGCCGGATAGGTCCCGGTTCCCTTCAAAGGGCCGCCATTCAATCCGCAGCTCGTGGACTCCACCATGCGGATGGTCCCGTCCGCACGGATCTCAATGGGCTCGGCTACCGCCTGCCGGTTTCGTTTGGCGCCATTGGTCGTTCGGTGGTCAAATATATACCATTGCCCGTGGACACATACCATACCGCCGTGGCTGTTCCCCATCGGATATGCCGCATTCATGAGCTTTCTTCCCTCCAGACCGATATCGCTTGAGGAATGGATCGGTCCCTTGTGGATAAATCCCTTGTCGGGGAACAGGCTCATCGCGTAATTGAGACCGGTGATGTCCGTGGCCGGATAGACCAGATAATACCACTCACCGATGTGACGGATAGAGGGTCCTTCCCAATAGTTCGGCTTCTTGGGATCAAAATCCGCCGGCATGATGATGGTTGGTTCGCTGATGATGGTCAGCATATCAGAGCTGAGTTCCATCACAAACAGCCCCTTGATCTCGTGGCCGAATTGTCCATTGGATTTCTGCCCGCTACCCACGTAGAGAAACACCCGCCCGTCATCATCAACCAGAACGGCTGGGTCAAACATAAACCAATCCTCCGGCTTTGAGCCGTAGACTCGCCCGTCCGGGAAGTGAACATCGCCCAAATATTGGTATTTTCCCGCAGGTTTGTCACACACAGCGACCGATGTGATCGACGTATTGGCAACCGAATAGTAAAGGTAGTACCGTCCGTCTGTGCCGCGCACCACGTCCGGTGCATAGTAGGACAGGTTCTTTTTATTCCACGGCGTATCTTGCTTTTTGAAGATTACGCCTTCATACCGCCAGTCGGAAAGATCGTCTACCGGGGTCGACCAGCATACGTAATCGCCCTCACAGTATTCCTTGGCACCAAAGAGATCATGGCTCCCATAAATGTACAGCCGCTGACCAAATACTTTCGGTTCAGCGTCCGGGATGTATTCCCAACTGGGAAGATAGGGGTTATAGCATTGCCGCTTCACAGATACTTCCTCCTTCAAAAATACTCAATTCCATGCTATACTGCCATAAAAGGGGGGATGCTCGCATGGAACACCTGTTTTTTGACAGCATTGATGAAATGCGGAACCAGACCGGCAGCCATGGTCCGAACTATCTTCGCAACCATACGGCCGAACGGGACTATTTTTCTCCGTTGTCGATCGTAACCAGCATCCAGAAACCTCAGGAATATCTGTTTTCCAACTATATGGATGCATGGTCCTTTTGCGTTCACACCCCAAACAAACACGAATTCTTTCATGAGACCTACATGCACAAACATAATTTTTTTGAGCTGATGTATGTGCAGCGGGGCCACGTCCGGGTGATGATCGAGGGGGCCGAGACCACCTATACGCAGGGAAACCTTTGTCTCCTCAATCGAAACACTATGCATCGCGAAACAGATATGTCGAACGCGGATATCGTTTACATCGGCATCAACGCCTCTCTGCTGACACAGTGGCCCAAATCATTTCCACCACCCTTTCAGTACAAAAGCATTCTCAATCAGTTTTTCAGCGACAACCTGTCGGAACGTGCCGCCTATAAAAAGGACTACCTGGACTTCACCCTTTTAGGAGAAGATACGATCCCACAGCTCACCCAGGAACTGATTCGTGCTTTCTCGGTCAAGCGGATCGGATACCAGTTTGACGTTTACTCCTCTCTGCTCCGGCTGTTTGCCGCCCTAGAGAATCCTGACATATACAAAGCAACACACATTTCGCTGAGGCACAGTCAAGAACTGCTGGCGGTGGAACAGGTCAAGAAGCTGATTGAAGCCCACCACGGGGCTATCCACCGGACCAATCTGGCGGAGGCACTCAACTACTCCTGCGAGCATATATCCCGCATCATCAAGACAAACACCGGATACACACTTAAAGCGTACTGTCAAAAGGTACAGATGGCCGAGGCGGCGCGGCTTCTGAGAAACACAGAGCTGCCGGTCTGCCAGATCGCGGCATCACTGGGCTATGAGAACAGAACGCAATTCTACAAAGTGTTTCAGCGTGAGTATGGTCTCACCCCATTGGAATACCGCCGACATATTGCGGAGGAATGAGCCTTACCCAGCACTGCAGCGATCCAGGCATTCCCGGATTTTTCATATGGATAGACTTGAGCATTGCTGTCCTCCTTGTCATTTCATCAGTTATTCTCCACCAGCAAAGCCCGAATTCGTGCAATTCCAACAATTCAATGATAGATTATTCCTTTGTATTCCACAATGACAAAAGGTCACCCTTTTTCAATTTATTGTATCATTTTGTTTCTTGACGACGAAACAAGAAAGAAAAAACACATTTTGTTACAGTGCGGTATGTGCCTTTTACAAAAATGGCGACAGAGATCCTCCTTGGCCTTTTAAAAGCCTTCTGGTGAGTACCCATAAGTTCTGTGACATTATCGAGTGTAACCGCAATTTCCTCAATACATCCACAAAAAACAAATCCGAACGCATCTGCAAAAGTATGCGTTCGGATTTTTCAGTATGGTGCACAATTAGCGACCGATCCCCGCGAGGCGAATGCAAGCGCTTGCACGGCGCATGAGCCCCCCCGAAGGGGTAGGGGCAGTCCCCTTTCTGACTAATCAGGCCACGGAGGGACCCGCGCACTTTCCAACAGTCCACTGGACTGTTGGAACCGGGCGGGACGCTGACCGCCCGGACGTGCTGTTCTCGTCCCCGTCTGCACCAGGCACTGCTTTCCCATAGGCGCAAACATAAAAAAAAACGCCCTACGTTTCCGTAAGGCGTCTTTTGGTGCACCATCGGGGACTCGAACCCAGGACCCACTGATTAAGAGTCAGTTGCTCTACCAGCTGAGCTAATGGTGCATAATAGCAATCTCCGGGCCGGGCCTAAGGCTCGGC
>NZ_JACJKP010000125.1 GCF_016901605.1 Gemmiger formicilis | reverse complement strand
CGTCGAAGATGGCCTCCTTGTCCTCCTGCATGTCCTTGTCGTAGGCCAGGGGGATGCCCTTCATCATCACCAGCAGGGTGTTCAAATCGCCGTAGACCCGGCCGGTCTTGCCGCGGATCAGTTCGGTGACGTCGGGGTTTTTCTTCTGGGGCATGATGGAGGAGCCGGTGGTGAAGGCGTCGTCCAGTTCAATGAACTTGAACTCCCAGCTGCACCAGAGGATGATCTCCTCCGACAGGCGGGAAAGATGCATCATGCAGGTGGAGAGGGCCGCGCACAGTTCAATGCAGAAATCCCGGTCGGACACGCCGTCGATGGAGTTGGCGCAGGGGGCGTCAAAGCCCAGTTCCTTTGCGGTGTAGAAACGGTCCAGCGGGTAGGTGGTGCCCGCCAGCGCGCCGGACCCCAGGGGGCACTCGGCATCCATACGGCCGGTAGCGTCCTGCAGACGCCCCAGGTCCCGCAGCAGCATCCAGGCGTAGGCCATCAGCTGGTGGCCGAAGGTCACCGGCTGGGCACGCTGCAGATGGGTGTAACCGGGCATGACGTACCCGGCGCTTTTTTCCGCCTGGGTGCAGAGGGTCTCGATCAGTTCCTTGATCTGGCCCTGCAGATGGCGGGAGGCTTCCCGCAGGTTCAGCCGCAGGTCCAAAGCCACCTGGTCGTTGCGGCTGCGGCCGGTGTGCAGCCGCTTGCCCGCATCCCCCACCCGGGCGGTGAGGGTCTGTTCCACGAAGGTATGCACATCCTCGGCAGCGGGGTCAATTTCCAGCGCGCCGCTGTGCAGATCCTCCAAAATCCCCTGCAGACCTTTGTGGATATCCTCCACATCCCGGGCGGAAATGATGCCCTGGCGGCCCAGCATGGCGGAATGGACCATGCTGCCCTGGATATCCTGCTCGATCATCCGTGCGTCAAAACGGATGGAGGAGTTAAAGTCATTGACGCGGCTGTCGACGGCCTTGCTGGCGCGGCCCTGCCACAGTTGTGCCATAAGTGCCCTCCTTAAGGGTGGTAATAACAAAATCCGCCGTGGGCATACAGCCCGCCCACGGCGGTACGGAATGGGGTCAAAAATTCAGATTAGTCCTGGGTGGGCCAGTTCTTGGCCAGCTTGGCGCGCTCGGCAATGGGCAGGCCAAACAGGTTGATGAAGCCGCTGGCATCGGCCTGGTTGTAGTCCTCATCCTCGCCGAAGGAAGCGGTCTGCTCATCGTAGAGGGTGTAGGGGCTGGTGACGCCGGCGTTGATCATGTTGCCCTTGTACAGCTTGAGGGTCACATCACCGGTAACGGTCTTCTGCAGATCGTCGGTGAAGGCGGAGATGGCCTCCCGCAGGGGGGTGAACCACTGGCCATTGTAGACAAGGTCACCCATCTTCTGGGCGATGATCTCCTTGAAGTGGAAGGACTCCTTGTCCAGGGTGATGGTTTCCAGCACATTGTGGGCCTTGTACAGGATGGCACCGCCGGGAGTCTCGTAGACACCGCGGCTCTTCATGCCCACCAGCCGGTTTTCCACAATGTCCAGCAGGCCGATGCCGTTTTCGCCGCCCACCTTGTTCAGGTATTCGATGAGGGCCACACCGTCCATCTCCTGATCGTTGACAGCGGTGGGGATGCCCTTTTCGAAGTGGATCTTCACATAGGTCGGGGTGTCGGGCGCCTGTTCGGGGCTGACGCCCAGTTCCAGGAAGCCCTCTTTATTGTACTGGGGTTCCAGAGAAGGCTGCTCCAGGTCCAGGCCCTCATGGCTCAGGTGCCAGAGGTTCTTATCCTTGGAGTAGTTGGTCTCCCGGTTGATCTTCAGGGGGATGTTGTGGGCCTCGGCGTAGTCGATCTCCTCGTCACGGCTCTTGATGTTCCACTCACGCCAGGGAGCGATGATGGCCATATCGGGGGCCATAGCCTTGAGGGTCAGTTCAAAACGGACCTGGTCGTTGCCCTTGCCGGTGCAGCCGTGGCAGATGGCGTCGGCGCCTTCCTGCTTGGCGATATCGGCCAGTGCCTTGGCGATGCAGGGACGTGCGTGGGAGGTGCCCAGCAGGTAGTCCTCATACTTGGCATCGGCTTTCAGGCAGGGCCAGATGTAGTTTTCCACATAGTCCTTTTTCAGGTCCAGCACGTACAGCTTGGAAGCGCCGGTCTTGATGGCCTTTTCTTCCAGGCCGTCCAGCTCGGTGCCCTGGCCCACGTCGCCGGAAACGGCGATGACTTCGCAGTTGTTGTAGTTTTCCTTCAGCCAGGGGATGATGATGGAGGTATCCAGGCCGCCGGAGTAAGCCAATACGACTTTCTTGATGTCCGCTTTGTTCTTTTTCATGATGTTCCCTCTCCTGTTGTGCCAGCGCCGGGGATTCGGTTGCTTGCCGTCGCTGAATATTTATTCATTCATTGATGTATATTATACAACTTTTTCTGCAAAAGGCAAGTGGAAAACCGCACAAAGGATTTTCCACGTATTGCTGCTTTTTAAGCAAGATGCACAGCGTTTTTTGTCCCTTATGCGGTTTAATGCATGAATATTCAGTTTTTCTTGCAAAACTCCAACGGGTCATCGTATTTTTTCAGCTTTGCGGGTTTATACACTGTTGACCTGTTCCAACACCGCATCCACCTCGCCCCCGGGCAGTTGCCGGCGCACCGGCGCAGGCGGGTCGGCGGGCGGGTTCAGCGGGCAGGCCCAGTACCCCAGGTCCAGCCAGCGGCCGAACTTGTAACCGCTGTTTTTTTCCACACCGTAACGGGTGAAGCCCAGTGCCTTGTGGAAGGCATCGCTCTGGGGATTGGGCCGGGTGACCAGGGCAAAGGCGTTATGATAGCCCTGCCGGCGCAGCAGTTCCAGCAGCGCCCTGTACAGTTTGCGGCCGGTGCCCTGCCCCAACACATCGGGCGCACAGTAGACGGTGGTTTCCACATCCCAGGCAAAGGCCCGCCGGGTGTGCCAGGGGTGGGCGCAGGCATAGCCCGCCAGCCGTCCGTCGGCTGTGTAAGCCACCAGGAAGGGGGCTTTTTCCAGCACATCGGCAATATTCTGCCGGTACTCTTCCTCGGTGGAAAGCTCATACTGGAAGGTCTGGGTACCGTGAGTAACGTACCAATTATAAAGGGTTACCACATCGGCAGCATCGTCGGGGGTAGCCATCCGTACCGTCAGGCGGCTGCGGGCGGCCCAGTCCGCCGCCAGGGCTTCTTTTTCGGCCTTGGGCAGCTTTTTCAGCGCCGCCTCCCGTTTCAGGGCCGCGGATTTATCGGCGCAGCGCTCGGCGTAGGCCAGCTGCACAGCAGCCTTGCCATGGCTTTTGGTGTATTTGGCCCCCCCTGCCCCCGTGCGGTGGGCACGCAGGCGGTGGGCCAGGTCATTGGTCCAGCCCGCATACAGGCTGCCGTCGGCGCAGCGCAGCAGGTAGACCCAGGCCGATGTGTATGGCTGCCGGTCGGCGGCCAGGCTGGGGGCGGGACCGAATCCGGCGGTACTCATTCGCTCACCGGGCGGCCCGCGGCCCGCAGGGTGCGGCGGCAGGCTTCGATGGCAGTGGCCTTGTCGTCAGCGGTGATCAGGAACCGGCTGGGGTGGCAAAACCGCAGCCCCAGACCGCTGATCTGGCGCAGCTGCTCTTCCGGCTTGCCAGCCCAGGCCGGCGGGAAAGGCAGTTTGCTGCGCTTGGTGCGGTGGTCGTTGACGCACTGGGCGCTGTACCCGCCCCGCTGGCTGGGATACACCACAAAGAGCGCATCAGTTTTATACAGGCCGTTCTTCCAGGGCATATAGGCAGGCAGCACCACGATGCCGTCCCGCATATTGGCATAGGCCCGGCGCACCGTTTCGTCGGCGCGGTTCACGGCGTTGGCCGCGGCGATCTCGTTTTCCAGAATGGTTTTGGCCACCGGCACCGCCCGCCAGAAACATTCGTCGGGGTCATCCTTGGAATCCCACAGGGGATTGAAGCTGCCGATGGCATCGGCCAGGGAGTTCTGTTCCCCGGTGTTGTCGTTCAGATCCAGGGGCTGGATGAAGTTTTCGTCCAGCAGGCGGGCCTGATGTTCCCCTACCAGCTGGGCACCCAGCACCCGCCACAGAAGGCCGAGAGCCGCGTACGGCACGCCGTTGGGGCGGGTCTCCCGGGGTTCGGAGTGGTGGTCGAACATACCACCGCCCACATCATAGACGATGCCCTCAAAGTCATCGGGCACCGTAAAGCCGCGGGTGATCTTGATATCGGGGCGCACGATCTGCAGCAGCGCCGTGGAAAATACATCGTCGGCATGGAATTTGCCGCCGTGGGTAAAGCCGTTTGCGGGTATTTTCATAACATTATTCTCCTGATGGTGGGTAATTGCGTTTTTGCCATTATACCACATCCGGCCCGGCGCTGCACACCACGGGCAGAAAAAAAGCGGCGGACCGCATCTCCCCATGCAGTCCACCGTCCGGCGGGCAAAGTTTCAGTGGCCCATCTGGGGGCCCATATAGCCGCCTGCCTGCCAATAGATATGCAGCATCTGGCGGCAGGCCTCATTGGCGCGGCGCAGATACTCCTTTTTGCGCTGCCGGTCCTCCTGTTGGCGCTGCTGTAAAGTGCGCCAGGCGGTGCAGGTCTTGTGGCAGCCCTCACAGTAGTGGGGGCAGGTTTTCTGACAGGGCAGCATAGGCGTTACCTCCCTTATGTAAAACAGGATGTTGTCTTTAGTATACCGCCGTCCCTGCGCGAAATCCATCGTATTTCAGTCATTTTTGCGTAAAGAATCGGTCAACAGGCCCCCACAAAGGCCGCAAAGATTTTACGGCTGTCCTCGTTGACCTTCCAGGAAAATTCCGGGTGCCACTGCACCGCCCATACAAACCGTTTGCCCGGCTCGTACACAGCCTCCACAATGCCGTCCGGTGCGGTTGCCATGGCCACAAGCCCCGGGGCCAGTGTGTGGATGGCCTGGTGATGGTAACTGTTGACGGGCAGCACATCCTTGCCCAGCAGATCCGCCAGCGGGGTACCCGGCAGCAGCCGCACCGTATGAATGGGGGCTTCGTAGGCGCCGGTCTGGTGGTGGTTGACCTCGGAAGGGTAATCCACCGGCAGGTCCTGCCAGAGGGTGCCGCCCAGCGCCGCATTGAGGAACTGGATGCCCCGGCAGATGCCCAACACCGGCTTATCCTGCGCCCGGGCCAGAGCCAGCAGCTGTTGCTCCATGGCATCCCGCTGGGGGCTGGTCTCGCCGCAAAGGGCGGTTTGTTCGGCACCGTAGACCGACGGGGTCACATCCTGCCCGCCGGTGAGCAGAAATCCGTCGCAGACTGCCGCCACCCGGGCCAGAGCCTGTGCATCATCGGTCAGGGGCAGCATGACCGGCACACCGCCCGCCTGCTCAATGCCCTGCATATAGCCGGGCAGCATCCAATAGCTGGCGCGCTGATAATCCACCAGCGGAACAAGCCCGATCAGCGGGCGCTTTGTAGTTTCCATCGTTGCATCCTCCCGTGAAAAAAGGCGAAGATGTCCCAAAGGGCACCTTCGCCTTGTTATGGTTGACATTGTAACGCGTCGGGGCGCGTTCGTCAAGCGTCAAAATTTTTCTACCTTAAAGACCGCGGCACCGCTGGCCATGGCTGCTGCCAGTCCCGGGCCGGAATCCTCAAAGATCATGGTCTCGGCGGGAGTCACACCAAAATGCGCCATGGCCTTGAGGTAGCCTTCCGGGTCAGGCTTGCTTTTGGTCACGTCCTCGCTGGTCAGGATCAGGTCAAACCAGCACACACAGCCAAAATGGGTCAGCACTTCGGTGGCATTGCGGCGGCTGCCGGTGGTCACACAGGCCAGCCGGTGCCCGGCGGCCCGCATATTCTGCAGCAGCTCAAACAGCGCCCGGTTGGGCCGTACCGAGTCCAGGAAATCGCCGTACAGTTCCTTTTTGCGGTCGTGTACCCGTTCCACATCGGCCGGGGTGGGGTCGCCGCCCATCAGCGGGCGGAGAAAATCCTTGTAATAGCCGCCGTTGCAGTGCTGTGCATAGTATTCGTCGGTGACGGTAAAGCCCATCTCCTCCAGGGCGGCACGGTAGGACGCCCCGTTGGCAGGCACGGTGTCCAGCAGGGTACCGTCCAGATCGACGCAGATCAACATAAGGGAATTTCTCCTTTCAGCGGCGGGCATGGTCGGCGGCGTCGTTGGCCACCATCACCAGCCCGGCGTAGAACATCGGTGCGCGTTTGCGGTCGCGGGAAAGTTTGTAAGGCATCAGCCGCAGCCAGTGAACGACCTCGTGCATGAGGATACTGTCCACCTGGTCCGGATACCGCCGTTCCAGATCGGCCATCAGGTCGGCAAACAGGGCGTCGTAGGCAGCCGAGCGGGTCAGGGCAAAATCGATATGATTGCCCTGCACCGTGACCCGGGGCGTCATCATCATAAATTCGTAGCCGCCGTGCAGGCTTTGCAGCAGTTTGCCATAATCCAGGAAGGGACTTTCGTGCAGATTGCCGGTATTGGGGTCGATAAGATACCAGCCCTTGTCGTCGGTACGGCAGATGATGTTCTCAATGGTCAGGTCCCCGTGGATGGTGCCCACCGGGTCAGCGGCAAAAAGTTCCCGCAGCCGTTCGTGGGCAAACAGCCAGCCCAGCTGGTTCAGGTTTTTGTACTCCTTGCCGTTGATCCACAGGGTAGGGGCCGCCATCAGTTCATGCAGGGTGCGGGCCTCATGCAGTTTTTGCAGGTTGCCGTCCACCTTTTTGGCAATATACTGTTCGATTTTTTCGGGGTCGGCCGCCACCGCCGTGGGGCGGTAGAGTTTTTCCTCCAGGGTATCCAGTACCTGGTGCAGCACCGCGGCGCTTTTTTCCACCGGGTTGGAGTGGAGGTACCGGAACATGCCCACCGCCTGGGGGTCGTAGGTCATATCATACCAGCAGCAGCCCGCTTCCTCGCCGGTGCGCAGGATCTCGCACAAAGGCAGCCGGTCCTGCTGGGCACGCAGCCAGTGGAGCTGTTCGGCCAGTTTTTCGCCGTCCGCGCCAAAGGCATATTTGCGGTAGAAGGTGCGGTTTTTGTCCATGCAGAGCATGGTGGTGGCGTTGGACCCGGCCGAGTAATCCTGCAGGATGGTGATGTCCTGGTTCATCTGCAAAAAGCGATCTACCCAGGCTTTGTTCTGCAGGCCGAAATACTGGCTGAGGAAGGCCGCCCGGTCCTGGGGGTCCGCCTGGGGCAGCAGGTTGAGGTAACTTTCCCCTGCCGGGGCCGCCGCCGTGGCCTGGTTGACCACGCCGCGCACCTGCGCAGGCAGCAAAGTAGCCAGCCACATGACCGCCAGCGGCACCAGGAACCAACCCAGCAGCACACCGTAGGCCGCTGCGGGCGCGCCTTCCAGCACACCGCCAGGCAGAAGGACCCGCAGGTCCCCCGCCGTCTGGCCAAAGAGCAGGCTGAATACCTCCACAAGGTCCATGGGGCGGCCGGCGGAGGTCATGGCTGCCGCCAGGGCCGCATAAGACCCCAGGTAGGCAGCCCACATCAGGACCGTATTGGCGGCCAGCCGCAGCAGATTGATCCGCCGCAGATCCTTGAAGGTATTGATCAGGCTCCAGCAAAATACCATGCCGTCCAGTTTGAGGGTTTCGTTAAAAAGGCCGCACACCGCCAGGCAGATCCGCTTGATGCCGTCCCGCAGGGCAACCACCACCACCAGCGCCACCGCCAGCAGCACCGCGAACAGCAGGTAGTACCGTGCCGCCGCATGGGCGGCCGCACCGCCCACCCCCATAAGGGCAAAAACACCGAAGCCCACCGCCACAAACCAGACGTCCAGAAACCGGTCCATAATGACGGTGGCCAGTGCAAAGCCAATGCCGGATTTCATCCGGCGGCCCACAAAGACCGCCCGGAACACATCGCCCAGGTGCAGGGGCAGCACGGTATTGATGGCATACCCCCCCGCCAGGCCGCGCAGCATGATGCCGCGCCGCGGACGCTCATAAATGCGGACAAACTGTTCCCACCGCAGCAGGCGGAAGGCATGCCCGGCCAGGACCAGCACCATGGCAAGCAACAAAAATGCCAGCGTCATTGCAGGTTTCCTCTTTCCTCTTTTTTCTTTTTTTGCCACAGAATGCCGTACAGCAGCCCGGCAGCCGCCACGGCATACCCCGCCATGAACGGCGCCAGATAATACATAAAATAGGTGTCGGGTGCGGTGAGGAACACCAGCGGAATCCGCACAAACAGCGCCCCCGCCGCAAAGTAGAGCATCCACCGGCGGCGCACCAGCGATACCAGAACCGCCACCAGCAACAGTACAAAGGAAGGCACCATCAGCCAGGTGACATTCAGCGCGCCGCCCAAAAAGTCGGTGCTGTACGACAGCGCCATGATAAAGTCTTCCCGCAGCTGCCGGTTCAGCGGCATCACCGCCGCGCTGTTCTGGAAAAAGTCTGCCTGGGATTCATCCCAGCTTTCCGGTTCCGCCGTATAGAGCAGTACCGTGGCCGCAAAAACCAGTTTCTGGTTGGATTCGGTCTCGCGCTGTTCCACGGTCCCCCGGAACACGCCCAGCCGTTCCCGCAGCAGGGACCCGGGATATTTCAGCGCCAGCTGTACAATGCCTTTTTTGCAGGCATCCCAGTCCTCCTCGGTCAGGTAGGTGGTATCCCGGCTGACGGCACTGCGCAGT
>NZ_JACJKP010000124.1 GCF_016901605.1 Gemmiger formicilis | reverse complement strand
GCAGCGGCCGGACGCATCCAGCGGCGGCGCGGGGCGTCAAAGCAGCTGCAGCGATAGTACGCCAGCATCAAGGTTGCCGAGTTGAACACATGGATGGAAGGGCATACGTTGGTAGGGGTATCGCTGCGATAAAGTGCCCGAACGGCCTGGGCAAAAATATCGGTACCGGGAACACTGCGGGGACGCAGGGACAGGCCGTTGGGAACGATCAGATAGAACAGCAGCGACAAGGTCATGCCGGCAAACAACGGCAGGCAGACACGCCAGAAGTCGGCGCGCGGCGCCCGCCACAGTATGTAGAACAGCGTGAAGGGAATCCACGCAAACCACATATAATAAGGCACGATCGCATATTTGCAGAAGGGAATCAGGTCATCCAGGCGGCAGTGTACCCATAAATCCGGCACCAGAATGCTTTTTTCCAAAAAGGCAAAGCAGGCCAGATAAAATACAAGGTACAGCGCCATAAAACCAATGGGGTGACGTGCACACCAATTACGCATAGGAAACTCCTTTTCGGGTAAATTCAAAACATACCTATGGCGATGCTATTATACGCCGGAAACCACACCGAAAGCAAGCGGAAAAGGCGACAAGAAATCCCAAACAGTTGCAGGGGAATTTGTACGCTTTGGCGGTGCTATGTAATAAAGTGGATTTCTATTTACTATAACGACGCAAGGTGCAAAGAATTTGCACTTTTTGTAAATTTTTTTTGAAAAGAAAAACAGGAGTTTCCCGCTGAAAAAAATGCAGGCAGAAAAGCTGTATCAGGTGGACGGCGGGCAAGTACGGCGACGCACTTTGCGGCGCCGGTACAGAAGATAAGCCACTGTACCCACCAAACAGACCAGAGAAAGCAATTCACAGCCGCGCCACCAGGTGGGGGAACGCCAGGCAATCACAATGGTGCCGTGATATCCTGCGGGAATTTGCAGTACGATGCGGGCGTTTTCGCCGCTGGTCATGGCAAAGGGGGCGCCGTCCGCTTCGTTCACGGCGGTGTAGTGACCATAGTTGAAGACCGGCACCGAAATATCCGTGTCGCCGCCGTTGTTCTCCAGGGTCAGGTAGGCGACGCCGTTCCGCTTTTCGTAGCTGGTCAGCGTCAGTTCCTCACTGCCCGGTTTGGGTTGTGCCCAGATGGTTTCGTAAATGCTGCAACCGTCGATCATATATTCACCCAGCCCCACATCGCGGGTGTCGTCGCGGCTGATGGTATAGCTGCTCTGTTCATTGCAGGTCAGCAGCTGCATCTGGAATACACTGGTCGCCGCAACAAGGGAAACCGCCACAGCCAGCACGGCACCACGGAACAGCGAAGGATGGCGCCGCTGTACAAGCTGCAGAGCCCACAGGGTAGCTGCTGTAAACAGCAGGGTGGCAAAGGCCAGGAACCGCCAGGGGTACTGGAAGGTACAGGCTGCTTTGGCGGCGGCGCTGCCCAGCCAGCTTTCCAAAAAGTCCCAGGGGAAGATCTGCAGCGTCAGCACCACGGCCAGAATCCCCAGTCCCGTTACAGTACGCAGCGCCGGGCGGGGGGACCATTCCTCACGGCGGGCCAGACAATAAAGGGCCAACGCCAGCCCCAGCAACAGCGGCAGGCCCAGGGTCAGGCTCATGTCGGTGGAAGTTCCCACCGAAGTGCCGCCGAAGCCGGAACCGAAGGGGTTCAGCAGCTGGAGAAGGTACAGTCCTTCCCGCTGCGGTTTGCCCACCGAGGGATTGTTGACCTGCAGATCCACCGACAATGTGGTGGAAATAAACGGCAGAAGGAACCAGGCGCTGAGCCCCAGGGCCAGCAGCGCGGCCTTGCACCAGGCCAGCAGCCGGGCTGGCTGCAAGGTGCGGCGCAGGTGCAGCAGGCAGAAAATCAGCAGGAAAACCGCGGTCAGTTCGGTGGAGATCAGGTGGCACTGCACCAGTGCCGCCATGCCCAGCGCCAGGGGCGCCCATTGGGCAAAGCGGGGCTTGTCGCAGTGGTAGATCTCCCATACGCCCAGCAGTACCAGGGGCAAAAAGCTCATGGCAGTGTATTCGCCCACGGCAGCGCGGAAGTACACACAAACCAGTCGATAAGTGGAAAGGGTGTACAGGGCGGCACCCAGCAGCCCCCAGCGCCGACGGCTGGTCATCCGGGCAAAACACAGATAACTGAATCCGCAGGCAGCCAAAGTGACGGCGAACACATAGATCTGGTAGCAGGTTCGCAGCGGCAGCCAGGCGTTGTACAGCAGGGCGGGCAGGGTAAGGAACAGTTCGCAGTAACACAAGGGGTTGATATAACCGTACCCGTTCAGGGAGGTGGTGGCAATGCGAACAGGGAACTGCCCGTAGGAAAGTTCCTCTGCCATGGCGGTGATCCGTTGCAGGTGATAGCGCAGATCGTGGCCAAAATACAGCTGGTCACTGAACAGCGGCAGGCAGGCAACCAGTGTGATTCCTGCGATGGCCAGTGGCAGGGCCAGAGATTTGCGGCGTGCAGCCCCCCGGGCCCCTGCACAGGCAAAGAACAGCCAGCCGAGAAAATCCGCCACAGCAAAGAATACGGCAAAGCAAACCAGACGGGTCAGGCGGTAGATGGGCTGTTCGGTCAGGGTGAGGGAATACAGATAAAGCTGCCCGCCATTGTAGGTCAAAGTGGCGGTCAGATCCTCCAGCCGGGCACCGGAACTCACCCACAGGCGGGTGGAAACGGTGCGGTGGCCGTCGTCCAGGGTAAGCGGGTCCATCTGAACGGCAGAGGGGACTTTCTCGGAGGAAAAGGTCAGGGTGCCGGCGCTTTGCAGTACGCTGAAGGTGGGGGCGTCGGGGGTTTCGCAGGAAAAATAGGAAATCGTCAACTCGTAGGCGCCGGAAGGGAGCGCACAGCCCCGGGACGAAAAGGTGATCTCATCCTCGGTATGGAACGAACCGTCGTTGTAGATCTGCAGCGCGCTGCCATCTTCCTTTACGGCGGCAATGTCGGAAAAATCGTTGTCGAAATCCGAGGGGGTCAGGGTAAGGGTATAGGGGGCGCCGAACAATCCGGCAACCAGCGCAAGCAGTACCGCCAGTTCCGCGGCCAGCAGGGCGGTGAAGCCCTTGTTCCGGCGCATCCATTGCAGAATATTTTGCATCGTTTATCCTCTTTTCCGGAATCAGCCGTCCCAGATCATGACTTTGGCGTTCAGGATGGAACTGTCCTCCACCGTGGCGATGTAGTCCCCCTTGGCGTTGCGCGGGGTCTGGTCACAGTCCAGCAGGCAGATGGCCCGGGCTTCTTCGCTGCCGTCCGGCAGGCGCACGGTGTATTTGATCACGGCGTTGTCCGGCACCAGGGCTCCCTGCACATACACCTGCAGGGTGTCCAGCAGTTCAGCATTTTCGTCTTGGGCACGGCCGCACCAGGCCAGATCATAGCCGCCGTAATCGCGGTAGGTCTGGTAGGCAAATACACTGCCCTTCAGGTCTTCGGGAATCACATCGGCACCCACCAGCTGGGCGTGCAGTTCCCGGCCGGCAAACCGGCTGAAGAACATGGATTCGGCGGCGGTATCACCACCCCAAACATTTTCGTTGCATAGCAGCAGGTCGTCCGCGGTTACCGTATCGGCCAGCCCGGCTTCAATGGTATCCACAAAGAAGTAATAGTTGTCCAGATTCTTGGCATGGTGGTTGCGCAGGCAGGCGCGGGTATAGGCGCCGTTGGCACAAATGCCCACCGCCACCAGCGCCGCCAGCGCCAGGCGCAGCAGTACGCCGGGCCAGCGGGGCAGGCGTGCCAGACAACCGGCCAGCAGTACAATCAGGCAGGCCAGTACAAGGGCAAACCCTACCGAACTGGCCGCCGCGGGAATGTACCCCCATTTCCAGGTGATGGCCTCGGGCTGCTGGTAACGCTCGGAACAGGCCAGCAGCAAGGCGGGGCCGGCCCACAGCGCCAGACCAAGGCCGGCCATGGCGGCAGGTACCCGGGCGGGCACCTTGCGCAGCGGTACCACAAAGCACAGCACCAGCCCGGCAACAATGCCCAGCAGCAGCGGCCAGAGCTTGTCGCCGTTGGTGATCACGCCGGGGTCTTCACCCAGCATCATGGGATTGAAAAAGGGAATGGAAGCAGCCATTTGCTGTACCGTGACCCGGGCAATTTCCGGCAGATTCACAGCCAGTGCGTTGCCGGTGGAACCGGAGCCGCGGGAGGATGCCAGGTGAAACGCCAGTGCCACGGCGGTGCCGCCAAGGACCGGAGCACAGCGCAGCAAGGCTTTTTTCACGCTGTGGGAGAGCACCAGAAAAACACCTGCAACAATCACGGTGTACATATAGCCGATCTCATAAGTGCCGCAGGAGATAAAAGCCAGTACGGCGGCACCAACGCCCCAACGGCGGCGGCCGGTATCCTGCAGGTGAAGCAGGCACAGCCAGGCGGCCATGGCCCAGAACAGGGCTTTCTGGGGGACGGCATAGTAACTGTACATGCCCTCGTTAAAAATGGGAGCCAGGGCCAGAGCCAGCGTAAAGCCGCCCAGCGCCAGTCCTTCGCTGCCGCTCAACCGGGCAATGACCCGGCCGGTGAGGAACGCAGCGGCAGCGGTCACCCCAATGATGTACAGCCGGTAACTGGTCAGCGAGCCAAAGAACAGCAGGGAAATGGCGGAAGGGTAGTGGAACGGGAAAAAGCGGACTTCTTCCAGCAGAAAATACCCCAGCCGCTGCCGCAGGTCCTGCAGCAGATACTGCCAGAAGGGCATACGCTGAAAATCGTACATCCAGGCATTCAAAGTCAGTTTGTCGTCGCCCTCCGGCGGGACGCTGATGGTAACGCGCAGATACATCACCGCAAAGGCCAGTACCAACAGGTAACCGGCTGCCAGCAGCAGCCGGCGATGCCGGCGGCAGACTTGGGAGATTGAATTCATCAGGGGGCCTCCTTGCCACAGATTCAAACCAGAATTACCTTATTATAACACGGGCCAACAGGCTTCGCAATCGCAACGGGCTTGTACAGCCCGGCGGGGAAAGAACCGAAAAACGGCGCTTTTTTGGCACAATTGCGCGGGATAAGGCCGATACCTTGCGTTTTGGGGCAAAGTATGGTATCATTCATTACAATATGCGTTCACTGCACCTTGCGGGAATGCATAAAAATACAATATAGAATATGGAGTTGGTTGTTCTCCCATGGACGATGGCAGTATATTTATGATCGTGGCACTGGTCATTCTGGTGCTCTTGTCGGCTTTCTTTTCTTCTTCCGAAACAGCGTACTCTTCGCTGAATCTGATCCGACTGCGCAGCCGCGCAGATGCCGGTGACCGTCAGGCCGCCAAAGTGCTGTCACTGGCCGAGCAGTACGACAGTCTGCTCAGCACCATTCTCATCGGCAACAACATCGTGAACATCGGCGCATCTTCTATTGGTACGGTGCTGTTCACCAAGGTGCTGGGCGGTGCGTATGGCCCTACGGTTTCCACCATCGTATTGACACTGGTGGTGTTGACCTTCGGCGAGATCACCCCCAAGAGCATGGCGAAGGAGATGCCGGAATCGCTGGCGTTGAGTTTTGCGCCGGCATTGAGTGTACTGGTCACGATCTTCACGCCGCTGAACTGGGTGTTCGGCCAATGGAAAAACTTCCTGGCCAAGCGCTTTTACACCGGCGACCGCGATACCATCACCGAAGGTGAGCTTGTGACGATGGTCAGTGAAGCCGAAAAAGACGGCGAACTGACCGACCGGGAAAGTGAACTGATCCGCAGCGCCATCGAGTTTGATGACGTGGAAGCACAGGACGTGCTGACCCCCCGCGTGGACGTGGTGGCTGTGGAGGACGACACCCCGATGGAAGAAGTGGTGGATATGTTCGCCGAGAGCGGCTATTCCCGCCTTCCGGTTTACCACGAAACCATCGACAACATTATCGGCGTTGTGCATGAGAAGGACTGCTTTGCCGCCATGCGCAAGGGCGATGTGAAGGACATCAAGCTGGAAAGCCTGGTTTCGCCCACGCTGTATACCACCAGCGCCACCCAGATCTCCACGCTGCTGCTGACCCTGCGGGAAAGCAAGCATCACATGGCGGTCGTGGTGGATGAATACGGCGGAACGGCCGGTATCATCACATTGGAGGACATCCTGGAAGAGCTGGTCGGCGAAATCTGGGACGAGCACGACGATGTGGTGGAGGAGATCCATCAGCAGAGCGACGGCAGCTGGCTGGTATCCGGTGCTGCCGGTGTGGATGATGTGGCCGAGGAACTTTCCATCAAAGATAAAGAGGAAATCGACGCCATTGCCATCAGCGGTCTGGTACAGGAAAAACTGGGCCGCCTGCCCAAGGTGGGGGATCACTTCGCCTGGGGCGACTGCGATGGTACGGTGACACGTGTAAGTCATCGCCGCGTACAGGAAGTACGCTTGACCCGCCGCCCGCCGGAGGAAAAAGAACACCACCGCAAAGGTGAACGCCGGGACCATCGGGACCGGGATAAAGAGCGGGAAAACCGCCGCAATCAGGAAAATCGATAACGAAAACCGGGTGTGCAGAAATTTCTGCGCACCCGGTTTGTTTATCTCGCTATGAGGCAGGGCCGGAACGCTTATGGTTGTATTTCGCGGGTTCCGGCAAAAGGGAAAAAACAAAAAACCACATTTCAGATACCTGAAATGTGGTTTTCCTGGTGGACGGTACAGGACTCGAACCTGTGACCTCCTGCACGTCAAGCAGATGCTCTACCAGCTGAGCTAACCGTCCATATTTGTGCCGCGCTTCTTGCGACGCCTGTAATCATACCAAATCCAAAAGAAAAAATCAAGCCCTTTTTTCAAAAAAAATAAATTTTTTTTGAAAAATACAGGGCTTCGTGGTTTTTGAACTGTGAAAAGGAAAAATGCCCTGTGGACGGTTTATAAAAATTGTGGTATACTATATCGGTTACTGTGGGGAGGTGTAAGGAGTTGCGGGTATTGGGCATTGACCCCGGCTATGCCATTGTGGGCTGGGGCGTTGTGGAATATGTGGGCAACCGGTTTGCCCCCATCGGCTACGGCGCCGTCCTGACCGAGAAGGACACGCCGTTTGAACAGCGTCTGGCCGAGATCTACGATTCGGTGCTTGATATCTGCCGCCGGTACCAGCCGGAAGCACTCTCCATCGAAAAATTATACTATCAGCATAACCAGACTACGGTCATCGGCGTGGCGGAAGCCCGCGGCGTGATCCTGCTGGCTGCCGCCAAGTGCGGTGTGCCCATCTACGAATACACTCCCATGCAGGTCAAACAGGCCATCACAGGTTACGGAAAAGCGGTCAAAAAGCAGATCCAGGAGATGACCCGTATGATGCTGCATCTGGAAACCATCCCCAAACCGGACGATACGGCCGATGCGCTGGGCATGGCCATTGCCCACTGCCATTGCAGCCGCAGCCGCCTGATGGGGACGCAGCCGCGCTGAGCGGTGAACCGGACTGAATGCGAGGAATACGACCATGATTTATTGCCTGACCGGCAAAATTTTGAAAAAGACACTGGATTCCGCTGTGATCAGCTGCGGCGGAGTCGGATATGCTGTCCAGATCCCGGCCACCACCGGCGAGGCGCTGCCCGCACCGGGGCAGGAGGGGACGGTGTATACCGTGATGAACGTCAGTGAGAACGATGTTTCACTCTATGGTTTTGCCACCGAGGAACAGCGGGATTGCTTCAAGATGCTTACCGCCGTATCCGGTGTGGGGCCCAAGGCGGGCCTGGCGATCCTTTCGGTCATGAGTCCCGAAAAGGTGGCGCTGGCGGCATCCTCCGGCGACCACAAGGCATTTACCAAAGCCTCCGGTGTGGGGCCCAAGCTGGCCCAGCGCATCACCCTGGAACTGAAAGACAAGGTGGGCAAGGGTCTGGCCGAAGGAACCGGCTTTGCCGGCGGGGATCTTGCGTCCCCGGCCCCCAGTTCCGCGCCCGCCCAGGCGGTGGCGGCACTGGTCAGCCTTGGCTATACGCCGTCCGACGCGGCGGCTGCCGTAGCCCGGGTAGACGAAACACTGCCCGTACAGGATATCATCAAGGTGGCGCTGCGCAGTCTGTCGCGCGCACGGTAAGGAGGGGGAAAGACAGCTATGAATCAGGAATATACCGTTGATCCCAGCCGTCTGGTCAGCCCCGACGCGCTGCCCGCCGATGCCGAAGAAATCAGCCTGCGCCCCAAAACGCTGGATGATTATGTGGGCCAGGAAAAAGCCAAAGGCAACCTGCGGGTGTATCTGCGCGCGGCACAGCAGCGCGGGGAACCCATGGACCATATTCTGCTTTACGGCCCTCCCGGTCTGGGCAAAACCACGCTGGCGGGCATTGTTGCCCAGGAGATGGGGGTTCAGATCCGCATTACCTCGGGCCCTGCCATTGAAAAGCCCGGGGATCTGGCGGCACTGCTGACCAACCTGCAGGAAGGCGACGTCCTTTTTATCGATGAGATTCATCGCTTATCCCGTCAGGTGGAGGAAGTACTTTACCCGGCGCTGGAAGACTACGCGCTGGACATCATGATCGGCAAGGGGCCCAGTGCCCAGAGCATCCGGATCAATCTGCCGCGGTTCACGCTGATCGGCGCCACCACCCGTGCGGGGCAGCTGACCGGACCGCTGCGGGACCGTTTCGGCATCCTGCTCAAACTGGAACCTTACAGCCCCAAGGAACTGGGGCAGATCATTACCCGCAGCGCCGGTATACTGGGCATTCCCATTACGGAGGAAG
>NZ_JACJKP010000123.1 GCF_016901605.1 Gemmiger formicilis | reverse complement strand
CCCGCAGCGCCGGTATACTGGGCATTCCCATTACGGAGGAAGGTGCCCTGGAACTGGCCCGCTGTAGCCGCGGTACACCCCGTATCGCCAACCGGCTGCTCAAGCGGGTGCGGGATTTTGCCACCGTGCAGGGGGATGGTACCATCGACGAGGAAACCGCTGTGGCCGCCCGCAAATGGATGGATATTGACGCCATGGGTCTGGACGAACTGGACCGCAGTTTGCTGCGCGCCATCATCGAAATGTACGGCGGCGGCCCGGTTGGTCTGGAAACGTTGGCCGCGGCCCTGGGGGAAGAAAGCGTTACTTTGGAAGATCTCTGCGAACCCTATCTGATGCAGATGGGCATGCTGACCCGCACCCCACGCGGTCGCTGTGTGACCCGTCTGGCGTACGAACATCTGCACATGGCTGTGCCCCGCAAATATGAAGAAGACGGCCAGCAGAGCATGTTCTGATTTTGTCATTCCCGGACCGCTGGACAAAGCAGCGGCATAGAATAATAGACCAAACTGACAACGAAAGGACCTGATATTATGGGTAAACTGTTTGGAACCGACGGCGTCCGCGGCGTAGCGGGCAAGGACTTGACCTGTGAGCTGGCGCTTCAGATCGGCCGTGGCACGGCTGCGGTGTTAACCCAGCTGGACGGCCACCGCCCCAAAATCCTCATTGGTAAGGACACCCGCGTTTCCGGCGATATGCTGGAATCCACCCTGGCGGCCGGCCTGTGCAGCGTCGGTGCCGACGTGGAGCTGCTGGGTGTGATTCCCACCCCGGGCGTGGCGTATCTGGTGCGCAAGTACCATGCCGACGCCGGCATCATGATCTCCGCTTCTCACAACCCCATGGAATTCAACGGTATCAAGATTTTCAAGGGCGACGGCTACAAGCTGCCCGACGAGGTGGAAAACCAGATCGAGGCGCACGTATTCAATAACTGCGCCGACATTCGCCTGGCGGAAGGCGCCGATATTGGCCGCATCCACATGTGCCGCACCGGCCTGAATGACTATGTGGACTTCCTGCAGGAACACATTGACGCGGACCTGACCGGCCTGAAGGTGCTGTTTGACTGTGCCAACGGCGCCTCGGCAGCGGTGGCACAGCAGCTGTTCCCCCGCCTGGGCTGCGAGTGCGGCTTTATGGGCACCCTGCAGGACGGTTTGACGGTCAACGACGGCTGCGGCTCCACCCATCTGGAAGCTATGGAAGCCGCGGTGCGCAAGGACGGCTACGATTGCGGCATTGCCTTTGACGGCGACGCCGACCGCTGCCTGGCCTGTGACGAGACCGGTGCCGAGATGGACGGCGACAAGATCATTGCGCTGGTGGGCGCCGATATGAAGGAGCGCGGTCGTCTGGACGGCAACACGGTGGTGGTCACCGTCATGTCCAACCTGGGCTTCATGAAGCACATGGAAGCGTTGGGCATCGAAACGGCCCGCACGGCGGTAGGTGACCGCTATGTTCTGGAAGAGATGCGTGCCCGCGGCTATGCCATTGGCGGCGAGCAGAGCGGCCACGTGATTTTCCTGCATCATTCCACCACCGGTGACGGCGAGCTGACCGCCGGTAAGCTGCTCAAGGTGCTGGCCCGCAAGAAAGCGGAGAATCCTGCCACCAAGATGAGTGACCTCAATGCCGTGTATACCAAGTTCCCCCAGGTGCTCATCAACCTGGTGGCCAACAAGGAACAGAAACAGGCCTATAAAGAGGATGAATACATTGCCGGCTTTATCGAGAGCCAGCAGCAGAGCCTGATGGGCATGGGCCGTGTGCTGGTGCGTGTTTCCGGCACCGAGCCCAAGATCCGCGTGATGGTCGAGGGCGAGGACCAGGCTGCCATCCAGACCAGCGCCGAGCGCATCGCCGATATGATCCGCCAGCGCATCCTCGACAAGTAAGAAAGGAGAACCGCTTATGCGCCCTGCCGATACCTGGCGGGATTATGAACTGCTGGACGCGACCAACCACAACCGGCTGGAGCGCTGGGGCAAGACCATTCTGATCCGTCCCGACCCGCAGGTCATCTGGAAAAACGCCGAGACCAGCCCCCTTTGGGCCCAAGCCGATGCTATCTATTACCGTTCCGCCAAGGGCGGCGGCCAGTGGGAATACCACAAGAAGCTGCCCCAGAAATGGCAGATCCACTGGCAGGGCCTGACCCTTGTTGTCAGCCCTACCGGGTTCAAGCACACTGGCGTTTTTCCGGAACAGGCCGTAAACTGGGCCTGGTACCAGGAAAAAATCCGGCAGGCCGGGCGTCCCATCAAGGTGCTCAATCTTTTCGGCTACACCGGCGGCGCCACGCTGGCCTGCCTGGCAGCCGGGGCCAGCGTCACCCATGTGGATGCCAGCAAGGGCATGGTCGCCTGGGCGCGGGAAAATGCCGCGGCCAGCAATCTGGCCGACCGCCCCTGCCGCTGGATCGTGGATGATTGTGCCAAGTTTGTCCAGCGGGAGATCCGCCGCGGCAACAAGTACGACGGCGTCATCATGGACCCGCCCAGCTACGGGCGCGGCCCCGGCGGCGAAATCTGGAAGCTGGAGGACAATGTCTACGATCTGATTACCCTGACCGAGCAGGTCCTCAGCGATGATCCGCTCTTTTTTGCCATCAACTCCTACACCGAAGGCCTGAGTCCGGCGGTTATGGAGTACATCGTAAAAACCACGCTCTGCCCGTACCAGGGCGGGCGTACCCACTGTGACGAGATCGGCCTGCCGGTCTCGGCCACCGGCGGCGTGGTGCCCTGCGGTGCTACGGCCATTTGGGAGAAGTGATTGTATGCCAACTGAAAATCCGATGCTCCGGGTGCAGGATGTGAAATTCCGGTATGACCCCGAACAGCCGCGCTTTGCGGTGGACGGCGTCAGCATGGAACTGCACCGTGGAGAATTTGTGACGGTACTGGGTGCCAACGGCTGCGGTAAAAGTACCCTGGCCAAGCACCTGAACGCCATTTTGCTGCCCGAAACCGGTACAGTGCTGGTGGAGGACATGGACACCCGCAACGAGGAACACCTGTATGATATCCGCCAGAAGGTGGGGATGGTGTTCCAGAACCCGGATAACCAGATCGTGGCCACCATTGTGGAAGAGGATGTGGCTTTTGCGCCGGAAAATCTGGGCGTACCGCCCCAGGAGATCCGCACCCGCATCGACGAAGCCATGAAACTGGCCGGTATCTATGAAAAACGGGAAGCCGCACCTTACAAACTTTCGGGCGGCCAGAAGCAGCGGGTGGCCATTGCCGGTGTCATTGCCATGCGCCCGGACTGCCTGGTGCTGGACGAGGCCACGGCGATGCTGGACCCCCACGGCCGCGGACAGGTCATGCGTACCATTCGCCAGCTGCGGGAAGCCGGTATCACCATTGTATCCATCACCCATTATATGGAGGAAGCCGCCCAGGCGGACCGTGTGCTGGTCATGAGCCGGGGCCGCATTGTGATGGAAGGCACGCCGGAACAGGTGTTCAGCCAGACCGAACGGCTGCACAGCTACCATCTGGATGTGCCCCAGGCCGCGGAACTGCGGGATGAACTGGTCAAGGCAGGCATTGATCTGCCGGAAAACGTCATCACGCCGGAACGCTGTGCCGAGGAACTGTATAAGTTGCTGAAAAACTGAAACGCGCGGCGCAAGCCGCACCCCATAAAGGCAGAAACGGCACCGGCAGCGGCCGGGCGGTATTCTACGGGAAAGGAAAACGATCGTGTCAGAGATCATACGTGTAGAACATCTGAAGTATGTGTACAACCCCGGCATGCCGGATGCCACCACCGCCCTGGATGATGTGTCCTTCGCGGTGGAAGAAGGGGATTTCGTGGGCATCATCGGCTCCACGGGCAGCGGCAAGTCTACCCTGATCAGCCATTTCAACGGCCTGAACCGACCCACCGAAGGCCGGGTCCTGGTGGATGGCAAAGACCTGTGGGCGCCCGGTGCCGATTTGCGCTCCTTCCGGTTTCTGGTGGGACTGGTCATGCAGTACCCGGAATATCAGCTCTTTGAGGAAACCTGCGCCAGGGATATCGCCTACGGCCCCCGCAATATGGGTCTGGACGAAGCGGAGGTGGAACGCCGCGTCAAAGAAGCGGCTGCCTTTGTAGGTCTCAGCGACGATCTGCTGCAGAAGAGCCCCTTTGAACTTTCGGGCGGCCAGAAGCGCCGTGTAGCCATTGCAGGTGTTATGGCCATGCGTCCCCGGGTTCTGGTGCTGGATGAACCTGCTGCCGGGCTGGACCCGGAAGGCCGGGATGCCATTCTGGGCCAGATCAAGGCCTACCACGAAAAGACCGGCATCACGGTGCTGCTGGTCAGCCATTCCATGGAGGACATCGCCAAGTATGCCAACCGGGTGCTGGTGCTGCACAAGGCGGGCATTGCCATGTACGATACGGTGGAAAACGTCTTTGCCCGTGCCCAGGAACTGCTGGAACTGGGGCTGTCTGTACCTCAGGTGACCCAGATTTTCCTCAAACTGCGCCAGATGGGGCTGGATATTCCCACCGACGTATACACCATCCCCTATGCGGTCAAAACCATCCGGAAGGCGCTGGCCGCCAAACAAAGCAAGGGGGTGGAGTAAATGCTCAAAGATATTACCATCGGGCAATATTACCCCGGGCGTTCGGTGCTGCATCGCTGTGACCCGCGCCTGAAACTGGTGGCCACCATTGCTTATATCGTGGTGCTTTTTGTGGCAGCCAATCCTCTGGGCATTGCGCTGTCGCTGCTGTTGCTGGCAGCGCTCTACCGCGTTGCCAAAATTCCCGGCAAAATGATCCTGCGCAGCCTGAAACCCATTGTGCCCATCGTGATTTTCACGGCGGTGCTCAATCTGTTCTTTGTCACCGGGGAAGGGGAACCGCTGGTTCAGTTCTGGGTGTTCCATATTTACGCCGAAGGCGTGCGGTATGCCATTTTGCTGGCGGTGCGCGTCTGTGCGCTGATCGCGGGCACCAGCCTGCTCACCTACACCACCAGCCCCATCGTGCTTACCGATGCCATCGAGAACCTGCTGCGTACACTGGCAAAGGTACACTTTCCGGTACACGAGCTGGCTATGATGATGACCATTGCGCTGCGGTTTATCCCCACCCTGATTGAGGAGACCGAGAAAATCATGAACGCCCAGAAAGCCCGCGGTGCCATGCTGGATACCGGTAAATTTACCCAGCGCATCAAGGCTCTGGTGCCCATTCTGATTCCGCTGTTTATCTCGGCATTCCGCCGGGCCGATGAACTGGCCATGGCCATGGAGTGCCGCTGCTATCATGGCGGCGAGGGCCGTACCCGGCTTAAACAGCTGCGGTTCACCGCCACCGATGTGCGCTGCACACTGGTGATCGCTGCCGCGCTGGCCGTGATCGTTTCCACCCGTTTCTTTGTGCCGGGGTTGGTATGATGACCTGTCTGTTGTGGATCGCCTATAAAGGCACCCGGTATGCCGGGTTTCAGGTACAGCCCAACGCACCCACGGTCTGCGCGGTGCTGCAGGACGCCATGCAGGCGGCACTGGGCTGCCGCCCCGATGTCAAGGGATGTTCCCGCACCGACGCGGGCGTTCATGCGCGGCGTTTCGCGCTCAGTTTCTGTTATACTGGCAAAGTTCCGGCGGATAAGATCGTTCCGGCGCTCAATGCCCATCTGCCGCCGGATATCCGCGCTTTGGCCCTGCAGCCGGTGCCGGATGATTTTCATGCCCGGTATGCAGCCCATGAAAAAACCTACTGTTATTACATTCTCAATGCACGTATCGACGATCCTTTTACGCTGGATCTTTGCCACCGCGTGGCCCAGCCCCTGGACCTGGAAGCCATGCAGGCTGCGGCGGCGCAGTTTGTCGGTACCCATGATTTTCTGGCGCTGTGCGCGTCTGGCTCATCGGTCGCCGCCCATGGCGATACCGTACGCACTGTTTCGCAGTGCACGGTCCGCCGCAGCGGGGACCGTTTTGTCATTACCGTGACAGCGGACGGATACCTGTACAATATGGTGCGGATTCTGGCCGGTACCATTGTGGAAGCCGGTTTGCATAAGCGCACGGCAGACTCCATCTCCGCGCTGCTGCAGGGGCGGGACCGCCGCAAGGCAGGCCCCACGCTGCCGGCCAAGGGCTTGTTTTTGGAAGATGTGGCCTATCCCGGCCTGTAACACCGGAGCGGTGCCCGAAGCAACAATACACACAGGAAAGGAGGGAAGGCCCCTGTGAACAAAGCGGATAAAGAACGGCAGGAACGGCGCCAGCGGATGTTGGCACGGGAACAGGGGCATACCTCCACCAAGCCCATTCCCGGGACCAGCGGCAATCTTGGGCTGCGTACGCCGCAGCCGGTGCATCGCAGCACTACACCGCCGCAGGAATCCAAAACCGCACAGACATCCCGGCTCAAATCCCTTACACCGCTGCTCAAACAGCGGCAGCGCCGCCGCCGCGCTATACTGGGCGTTGTGGTGCTGGTAATCGCCCTGTTTATTGCGGTGTTTACCGGTGCCATGTCGGCCTCCATTGCTTTGCTGGCCGACAGTGTGGACAGCCTGACCCTGTATCTCAAGCGGGGAAACGGAGGTTTTCCCATCAATACGGGCATCAGCGAACCGCTGCAGATCGAGGAACTGGCCGGCGGATTTGTGGAAATGGGTGCAGAAGATGTGGTGGTCTATTCCGCTTACGGCACCCAGGTGCGCAGCTTTCAGCCTGCGTATGCCCGCCCTGTACTGGCGGTGGGCGGTACCCGGTTTGTGGTATATAACCGTGCAGGCAACGAACTGCAGGTCTCCAGCCGCACGCGGAATCTCTTTACACGGACCTTTGACGAAAGCATCCTGCTGTGTTCCATGTCCAACAACAACACATTGGCTGTGGTCACAGAGTCCGGCCGCTATACGGCGCAGCTGCAGATTTTTGACCCGTCTTTCAATGAAATATACAGCTGGCAGATGACCCAGAATGAGGGCACCCCCATTGTGGTGGAATTTGCACCGGATAACCGGCGCTTTGCCGCCGGTACCCTGGCGGCGCGCAACGGCCAGCTGAGCTGCAATGTCTATTTTATGGATACCGCCCAGGACAGCCAAGGCCCGGTCTATTCCGCCACCCAGGGCAGTATGCTGCTTTTGCTGGACTGGCAGAGCGACAGCCGTGTGGTTGCGGTGTTTGATACCTACATTGCCGTTCTGGACCCGCGCACCGGCACCGAAACAGCACGGTATGATTTTGGCGGTGCTACGCTGCAAAGCGCGGCGCCGGGCATACGCCAGACGGCGCTGCTGCTCAATATCCGCGGCGGCAACAGCCTTGTCACCTTTGACAGCGACCTGACCCCGCTGGCGGAAATTCCCGCCCGGCAGGCCTTCGGCGTAACGGCTACCGATACCGATGTGTATCTTCTTTGCCCCAATTCGGTGGAGTGCTATGGTTACGACGGTGTGCAGAACTGGGTGCGCAACGATCTGGCCGGACATCCCCAGGCAGTGCTGGACGCGGCGGAATTGCTGGTCTTTACCGGCAATACGGTGGATGTACTGACGCCGCCGGATGAATAAATTATTTTGGGAAAGGATTATATAGCGACTATGGCGTGGATCTATGATCTTTTGTTTTTGGCTGTGTTTGCCTACGCGGCCGTTGCCAGCTGGAAAAAAGGTTTTCTGGCCGGGTTGACCGAACTGATCGGTGCCGTGCTGGGTGTCGGAATCGCGGTCTGGGCCAGCCGGACACTGGCACCGTCCATTTACGGGGAATTCCTCAGCGGTTCCATCTCGGAAAAAGTGGAGGCCGCTGTGGCGCAGTCCGGCGGTGACCTGGCCCAGGCTGTACAGGCCATGGACTTTTTGCCCGCGGCTGTGCGGGATAATCTGGCAGCCATGCTGCAGGGGGCGGGGGATGTTCTGCCGGAACAGATCACCGGTGCCTTGCAGCCCATTCTGCTGCCCTTTGTGCAGGTGCTGCTGTTTGTGGTACTCTGCATGCTGGTGCGGTGGGTGTTCCGTCTGTTGGTGGGGTTGCTGCGCCACGTGAACGGCATCCCGCTGCTGGGGGGCGTCAACCGTCTGTTCGGGCTGGTTCTGGGTCTGGCGACCGGCGCACTGGATTGCTGGCTGCTGGCACTGGTTCTCTGGTTTATTGCCAGTGTGACGGCCGGGTCCTTGGAATTCCTGACACTGGGCATTCTGAAACAGAGCGTGGGATACAGTTTCTTTGGCGCATTTAACCCGTTCCTGACATATTATTAAATGAAAAAATTCTAAACAATGTCCGCCAGCGCTTGCAAAAACCGTAGGTTCGCCTGATAATAGAACCATTGGAATTTTGACAAGCGCATGCTTTTTATATAGAGAGGTGAAAGCTTATGCTTTGTGTACGCTGCAAAAAACGTACTGCCGTGGTCTTTGTTCAACGGATGGAAAACGGCAAGCCCCTGCAGGAAGGGTATTGCCTGACCTGCGCACGGGCCATGCATATTCAGCCGGTGGATGACCTGATGAAACAATTCGGTATGTCCGACCAGGATCTTGAGAATATGGAGGAACGGATGAGTTCCTTCCTGCAGGAAGCCGCCGAGTCCGGCGCGCTGATGCCCACCGGGGAGGATGCCCCCGAAGAAGCCGCCCAGGACGATTTTGTGCCCGGCGGTTCGCCGGTGTTTCCCTTCGGATTTGGTGCACAGCGCCAGAACGGTGAGGAAGGCAAAGGTGCCCCCAACGGGAAAAAGGGCAAAGCCCCCCGCCGCAAGTTCCTGGATACCTACTGTGAAAACCTGACCCAGAAAGCCCGTGACGGCAAGACGGACCGCATCATCGGCCGCGACCGGGAGATCTACCGCACC
>NZ_JACJKP010000122.1 GCF_016901605.1 Gemmiger formicilis | reverse complement strand
CTGCGACAAGTGCGGTGTCGAAGTTACCCGCGCCAAGGTTCGCCGCGAGCGTATGGGCCATATTGAACTGGCCGCGCCCGTGTCTCATATCTGGTATTTCAAGGGCATTCCCAGCCGCATCGGCCTGATGCTGGACATCAGCCCCCGCCAGCTGGACAAAGTCCTGTACTTCGCCAACTACATTGTTACCGATCCCGGTTTCACGCCGCTGGAGAAAAAGCAGCTGCTGACCGAGCGCGAGTACAAAGAGATGCGCGAAAAGTACGAAGATACGTTTGAAGCCGGCATGGGTGCAGAAGCCATCCAGAAGCTGCTGGCTGAGATCGATCTGGATAAGCTCTTTGCCGAACTGCGTGAAGAGCTGGAAAAATCCAATGGTCAGAAGCGCGTGCGTCTGCTCAAGCGTCTGGAAGCCGTTGAGGCTTTCATCGAGAGCAACCAGCGTCCTGAGTGGATGATCCTCACGGTGATCCCGGTAATTCCGCCGGATCTGCGTCCGTTGCTGCAGTTGGACGGCGGCCGTTTCGCCACCTCCGATCTGAACGACCTGTACCGCCGTGTGATCAACCGTAACAACCGCCTGAAGCGCCTGCTGGAACTGGGCGCCCCCGATATCATCGTGCGCAACGAGAAGCGCATGCTGCAGGAAGCGGTAGACGCTCTGATCGACAACGGCCGTCGCGGCCGTCCGGTCACCGGTGCTAACAATCGCGCGCTCAAGAGCCTGTCCGACATGCTCAAGGGCAAGCAGGGTCGTTTCCGTCAGAACCTGCTGGGCAAGCGTGTTGACTACTCCGGCCGTTCCGTTATCGTTGTCGGCCCCGAACTGAAGATGTATCAGTGCGGTCTGCCGAAGGAAATGGCGCTGGAGCTGTTCAAACCCTTCGTCATGAAGGATCTGGTCGAGAAGGAAAAGGCCAACAACATCAAGTCCGCCCGCAAGATGGTGGAACGTGCCCGTCCCGAAGTTTGGGACTCCCTGGAAACCGTCATCAAGGGCCACCCGGTTCTGCTGAACCGTGCACCTACGCTGCACCGTCTGGGCATCCAGGCCTTTGAGCCGGTGCTGGTCGAGGGCCGCGCCATTAAGCTGCACCCCCTGGTCTGCACCCCCTTCAACGCCGACTTCGACGGTGACCAGATGGCTGTCCATCTGCCGCTGTCCACCGAGGCACAGCGCGAGGCCAAGATGCTGATGCTGGCTTCCGGCAATCTGCTGAAGCCCTCTGACGGTGAACCCGTTACCGTGCCTACGCAGGATATGATCCTGGGCAGCTACTACCTGACCCTGGTCAACCCTGACGATAAGGGCCATGGCAAGATTTTCCGCGACGAAAACGAAGCCATGATGGCTTACTCCGAAGGTCTGATCACGCTGCAGGCTCCCATCAAGGTACGCCGCACCATGACCTTCAACGGGGTAGAGGAGAGCGCTCTGGTGGATACTACCATGGGCCAGATCATCTTCAACAGCCCCATTCCTCAGGACCTGGGCTACGTAGATCGCACCGACCCCGAGCACAAGTTCGATTACGAGATGAACCCCCGCACCCTCAAGATCGCTTCCGGCGGCAAGTCCGACAAGCTGACCAAAAAGGGTCTGCCCGACATCATCAGCCGCTGCCTGACCAAGCATGGCACCAAGGCTTGCGCCGTGATGCTGGATGCCATCAAGGCACAGGGCTATAAGTACTCCACGCTGTCTGCCATTACGGTTGCCGTTCCCGATGCTATTATCCCCGAAGAAAAGCCGGAGATTCTGACAGCGGCCGACAAGAAGATCGAGAAGGTCATGAAGAACTTCAACCGCGGTCTTATTTCGGACGAGGAACGTTATCGCAGCACCGTTGCTATCTGGCAGCAGGCCACGGAGCAGGTTTCCGAGGCTTTGGGCAACAACCTGCGTACCAACCACCAGCGTAACCCCATCTATATGATGTCCGACTCTGGTGCTCGTGGTTCTATGGACCAGATCAAGCAGTTGGCCGGTATGCGCGGCCTGTTGGCAAATACAGCCGGTAAGACGCTGGAAATGCCTATCCGCGCTAACTACCGTGAAGGCCTGAACATCTTGGAATACTTCATCTCTTCTCGAGGCGCCCGTAAAGGCTTGGCCGATACCGCGCTTCGTACCGCCGACTCCGGTTACCTGACCCGCCGCCTGGTTGACGTTTCTCAGGAAGTGATCATCCGAGAGGAAGACTGCCATGCTACCGAGGGTATCTGGGTCCGCGAGATCAGCGAGGGCAACTCTGTTGTCGAGTCCTTCAAGGAGCGTTTGAACGGCCGTTATGCTCTGCATGACGTCTACGATCCGAACACCGGCGAACTGCTGGTCAGCAAGGACAAGATGATGGATATGTTCGATGCCGAGAAGATCGCCAATGCCGGCATTACCGAACTGGAGATTCGCTCCGTCATGACCTGCCGTGCGCACGTGGGCGTCTGCGCTCGCTGCTACGGCTCCAACATGTCCAACGGCGAATGCGTCAAGGTCGGCGAGAGCGTTGGTATCATCGCTGCTGAGTCCATCGGTGAACCCGGTACTCAGCTGACCATGCGTACCTTCCATACCGGTGGTATTGCATCGGCTGAAGATATTACCCAGGGTCTTCCCCGTGTTGAGGAATTGTTCGAAAGCCGCCGTCCCAAGGCTATGGCCATCATGAGCGAGATCGCCGGTACCGTTCATATCGACGATACCAAGAAGAGCCGCCATGCCGAAATCAACGGCTTTGATGACAACGGCGCTCCCATCACCAAGAGCTACCTGATCCCGTTCGGTCAGCGTCTGAAGGTTATGGAAGGCGACGAAGTCCAGAAGGGCGCGCTGCTGACCGAAGGCCATGCATATCCGCAGGATATTCTGGCAATTCAGGGTCCCATCGCAACCCAGAACTATCTGATCAGCGAAGTTCAGAAGGTTTACCGTCTGCAGGGCGTTGATATCAACGATAAGCATATCGAAGTTATCGTGCGTCAGATGATGCGCAAGGTCCGCATTGAGGATGCCGGTTCCAGCGACTTTATCGTTGGCAGCACGGTCAACCGCCGCGATGTGATGATCAAGAACGAGGAAATCCAGGCCCGCATCGATGCCGGTGAGACCGATCTGAAGCTGGTCCAGGCCAGCCAGGTGCTGCTGGGTATCACCAAGTCCAGCTTGGCGACCGATTCCTTCCTGTCCGCTGCTTCCTTCCAGGAGACTACCCGTGTCCTGACCGAGGCTGCCATCCGTGGTAAGACTGACCCGTTGGCCGGTTTGAAGGAAAACGTCATCATTGGTAAGCTGATCCCCGCCGGTACTGGTCTGCCGGAAGTGGAGAAGGAGCTCGAAGAGGCAGAAATCGCCCGCGATGCTGCTGAAGCTGCCTACGACCATTAATTGATTATAAAAAATCCCCGTCACGGATGTGGCGGGGATTTTTGTGTTGGTTGACGCTGTATAGGGAATTGGGTATAATTGATAATACTGGAGTCAGGAAACAGAAGGGAAGTGATTCTGTGGTATTTTTACAGTATCCACCGTGTTCCACTTGTCAGAAAGCCAAAAAATGGCTGGATGAGCACAACATTGCGTATGAAACGCGGCATATTAAAGAAGAAAATCCTTCGGAAGAAGAACTGCGTACCTGGTACGCACGCAGCGGTTTGCCGCTCAAACGTTTTTTCAACACTAGTGGTCTTGCCTATAAATCCTTGGGGTTGAAAGACAAGCTGCCGGCTATGCCGGAAGAGGAGCAGCTGAAGCTGCTGGCAACGGATGGCATGTTGGTGAAACGCCCGCTGCTGATTGATGACGATTTTGTTCTCGTAGGGTTCAAACCTGCGGAATGGCAAGAAATTTTGTGTAAATAAGGAGGACTTTATGTCTGAGATGGAAGTACTCAAAGAGCGCAGCGAAATTGACCCGCAGTATCAGTGGGACCTGACGCCGATGTACCGTGATGATGCAGCATGGGAAGCCGACTTTGCCACCATGGATGAGCGAATTCAGGGATTGTCCGCTTTTGCCGGTACCTTGAAAGATGCGGTTTCCATTGGGGCTTATCTGGACGCCAGCACGGATTTTATCCGTAAGCTGTCCAATCTGTATGGTTACGCTTCTCTGCGGCGCAGTGAGGATACCCGTGCAGAAGCAGGGCAGAGCATGTACGCCCGCGTTACCGCAAAATATGCACAGGCTTTGGCTGCTATGTCCTTTGCGGAGCCGGAAATTCTCTCTCTGCCGGAAGAAACGCTCAAAGCAATTGTGGAAGATGAACAGCTGGCAGATCACAAGTTCACAATGGAGAATCTGCTTCGCCAGAAACCTCATACGTTGAGTGCACCGGAAGAAAAAGTGTTGGCGACGCTGAGTGAGGCCTTGGGAGCTCCCGCAGAAATTGCAGACAATCTGCAGGATGCCGACATGGTGTTTGATGCGGTACAGGATGACAATGGCAATACGGTGGAAGTGACCGGTTCCAACTATATCACCCTGCAGATGTCTACGGACCGCACGCTGCGCAAAAATGCCTTCCAGAGCTATTACAAAGGCTATCGCCAGCATATCAACACTTTTGCTTCGTCGTACGCAGGTGCGGTGAAGGCAGCTACGGCAGAGGCGGCGCTCCGTCATTACGATTCTTCCCGCGCTATGTCCATGGCAGGGGAGAACATCCCTGCCGAAGTGTACGATAATCTGATTGCCACCGTTCGTAAGCACATGCCGGCCATGTATCGCTATGTGGCGCTGCGTAAGAAGATCCTGGGCGTCGAGGATCTGCATTACTACGATGTGTATGCCCCGCTGGTAGAGGAAGTCAAAGTTCACTATACCTACGAACAGGCGCAGCAGATGGTGCTGGATGCGGTGGCCCCTTTGGGTGAAGATTATTGTGCACTGGTTCGCCAGGCTTTTGCTGACCGTTGGGTCGATGTTTACCCCAACAAGGGCAAGAGCGGCGGCGCCTATTCTTCCGGCACCTATGACTCTAACCCCTATATTCTTACCAACTATACGGGCACGCTGGACAGCGTTTCCACGCTGGCGCATGAGATGGGCCACAGCATGCATACCTGGCATTCCAACCGCCATCAGCCGCCTCAGTACGCAGATTATACGCTGTTTGTAGCCGAGGTTGCTTCCACTGTCAACGAGAACCTGCTGATCGAACAGCTTCTGGAAAAAGAGCAGGACCCGAAGATGCGGCTGTACCTCTTGAATCAGTATCTGGAGAACTTCAAAGGAACGGTTTATCGTCAGGCTATGTTCGCGGAATTTGAACGGGATGCTCACGCCATGGCAGAACGGGGTGAGGCGCTCGATCCGTCGACACTCAACGCCTTGTATAAGCGTCTGGTAGAGGATTACTTCGGTCCGGAACTGGTAATGGATGAGGAAGTCCAGTATGAGTGGGCACGGATTCCGCACTTCTATCGTCCCTTCTATGTGTACAAGTATGCAACCGGTTATTCCACGGCGGTGGCGCTTTCGGAAGGTATTCTGAAAGAAGGCCAGCCTGCGGTGCAGCGTTACCGCGAGTTCTTGTCCATGGGCGGCAGTGCTTATCCGCTGGATGAGCTGCGCCATGCCGGTGTAGATCTGGCAACCCCGGCGCCGGTAGATGCAGCACTGGAAAAATTCGAACGGATTCTGGATGACGCGGAAGCTACGCTCGCCAAACTGCAGTAAATCAGTCTAAATAAAAATCCCCCGCAGGAGATCCTGCGGGGGATTTTATTCGTTGTAAGTATTGTCTGATCTGGCTCAGGGAAACCAAATCAACATATTACTGGCCAAGAACAGCGGCGATATAAGCAGCTTCCTTAGCAGCGATCTGCGCCTGATAATTCTTCACGGCAGCGGCGTAAGCAGCTTCACGCTGATCGGCAGCAGCCTGAGCGGCCTTACCGGCAACAATCACGGCAGCAACATCAGCGTCGGCCTTGGCCTGCGCGGCCTTACCAGCGGCGATCACGGCAGCGACATCAGCGTCAGCTTTCGCCTGGGCGTCTTTCGCAGCGGCCATAACAGCGGCGGTATAAGCAGCTTCCTTGGCGGCTACCTGCTGCTGGTACGATTTTACAGCAGCAGCATAGGCGGCTTCACGCTGGTCGGCAGCGGCCTGGGTAGCCTTGCCAGCTGCGATAACAGCAGCAACATCGGCATCTGCCTTGGCCTGTGCGGCCTTACCAGCAGCAATTACGGCAAGGCATTCGGCATCGGCTTTTGCCTGAGCTTGCTGTGCGGCGGCCTGCACGGCAGCGGTGTATGCCGCTTCTTTGGCGGCTACCTGTGCCTGATAGGCTTTGACGGCAGCAATGTAATCACTGTTGGCATCGGCAAAAGCCGGTACAGCAAAAACAGAGACCATGCATACGGAAAGCAGGAACGCGAGCAGTTTTTTCATAATTGATACCTCCTTAATTTTGACGCTCCCGGGTAAGGAGCTTCTACGCTTTGATTATAACAAAGCAAATGGAAATGTGCAATAGAATTGCAAGACTTAATCAGAAAAAATCAGGCTCTATATTTGTGCATTATTAACAAACAAATCGATATGCAGGCACGATTATAAGTGCATTTCGCAGTATATGTATGAAAACATTGTGAAAGCCTTCTCGCATAAAAGATCTCAAAAGGGCATTCTCCTAATAATGAAAATATACATCATTTAAACTCGGAACAGGCAGGCGGCTTTTGGGTCGCTATTACAGCGGCAGGGCATAACCATATAAGAACCACAGTTTCAGCCTTTATATATAATGGAGGCCATAAGAAAGCAGACAAAACGAGTCTTACTGTATAATTTTTGAACGCAACAGAAAAAATCTCCGTTTTGCACGATTTTTCTGCGTTTTTTTTGGCAATACTCTTGACAACGCAGGTTCTTTCCTATAAAATAACAAATGCGTGAGTTTGCGCGGCAAAGTTCGGCCGTAAGGCAGTGCCTGCCGCAAAACAAGCGTGAATACGTGAAGAAAGGAGAAAAGAAATGCCTACTTTTAACCAGCTCGTGCGCAAAGGCCGTGAGGTTCTGGTTCAGAAGAGCACCGCGCCTGCCCTTCTGAAGAGCTACAACTCCCAGAAGAAGCAGTACACCAACCTGAACAGTCCCCAGAAGCGTGGTGTTTGCACTGCTGTGCGTACCATGACCCCCAAGAAGCCGAACTCTGCTCTGCGTAAAGTTGCCCGTGTCCGCCTCACGAATGGTATCGAGGTCACCTCTTACATTCCTGGTATCGGCCATAACCTGCAAGAGCATAGCGTCGTTCTGATCCGTGGCGGCCGTGTCAAGGATCTTCCTGGTGTTCGTTACCACATCATCCGTGGTACCCTCGACACCCAGGGTGTTGCGAACCGCAACCAGGCCCGCAGCAAATACGGTGCTAAGCGCCCCAAGGCCGGTGCCAAGAAGTAAGGAAACATCTTTTCGCCATAAAATAGGCCAAGCCTTTTTTGTGGCACAACGGGAGTTTTCTTAACTTTCGAGTACCGATGATATCATTTATGTGAAGGAGGGAAGAAAGATGCCCAGAAGAGGTAATGTCGCGAAACGCGAAGTTCTGGCCGATCCTATTTACAATTCCAAAGTTGTCACCCGTCTGGTCAACTACATCATGCTGGATGGCAAAAAAGGTGTTGCGCAGGAGATCGTTTACGATGCATTCAACATCGTGAAGGAGAAGACCGGCAACGACCCGCTCGAGATGTTCGAGAAGGCGATGGAAAACATCATGCCCAACCTCGAGTGCAAGACCCGTCGTGTCGGCGGCGCCAACTACCAGGTTCCCCTGGAGGTCAGCCCCGCCCGTCGTGAGACCCTCGGCCTGCGCTGGCTGACCCAGTACAGCCGCAGCCGTGGTGAGAAGACCATGTCTGCCCGTCTGGCGGCCGAGATCATCGACGCCACCAACGGTGTCGGCGGCTCCGTCAAGAAGCGCGAGGACACCCACAAGATGGCCGAGGCCAACAAGGCTTTTGCCCACTATCGTTATTGATTCGCTGTCTTAGGAGGTTAAAGCCATGGCAACGCCGAGAGATGTATCTCTGCAAATGACCAGAAACATCGGTATCATGGCCCACATCGACGCAGGTAAGACCACTACCACCGAACGTATCCTGTACTACACCGGTATTAACCACAAGATCGGTGAGGTGCATGACGGCGCTGCGACGATGGACTGGATGGAGCAGGAACAGGAACGTGGTATCACCATTACTTCTGCTGCTACCACCTGCTACTGGAGCCATACCGAGACCCAGCACGATCCGGCTCTCTTCAAGAAGAACCGTCATCGTATCAATATCATCGACACCCCGGGCCACGTGGACTTCACCGTTGAAGTCCAGCGCTCCCTGCGCGTTCTGGACGGTTCTGTGACCGTTCTGGCTGCCAAGGGCGGCGTTGAGCCGCAGTCTGAGACCGTTTGGCGTCAGGCTGACGAATACAAGGTCCCCCGTATGGTGTACGTCAACAAGATGGATACCATGGGTGCCGACTTCTTCCGCTGCGTGCAGATGCTGCATGACCGTCTGCATGCCAACGGTGTGCCCATTCAGCTGCCTGTCGGCCAGGAAGATACCTTCAAAGGTATCGTTGACCTGATCGATATGAAGGCTGACATCTACTATGATGATATGGGCAACGACGTCCGCATCGAAGATATCCCCGAGGATATGAAGGCGCAGGCGCAGGAATACCACGACAAGCTGGTCGAGGCTGTGGCCGAGACCGACGAAGAGCTGATGATGAAGTACCTGGAAGGCGAAGAGCTGACCAAGGAAGAAATCAAGGCTGCGCTGCGCAAGGCTACCATCTCTAACGAGATCGTGCCCGTTGTCTGTGGCTCTTCCTACAAGAACCGCGGCGTTCAGAAGCTGCTGGATGCGATCGTTGACTATATGCCGGC
>NZ_JACJKP010000121.1 GCF_016901605.1 Gemmiger formicilis | reverse complement strand
ATCCTGAACGGCATTATGGATGTGGCCGCTGCCCACAAGAATGAGCGCGGCGCCGATCTGGTGGGCATCAACATGGAAGGCCCCTATATCAGCCCCCGCAAAGTGGGTGCCCAGAACCCCAAGTATGTAATGGCTGCCGACGCCGGCATGTTCCGCCGCCTGCAGGCCCGCAGCGGCGGTCTGATCCGCCTGGTGGACATTGCGCCCGAAGAACCGGGCAACCTGGACTTTATCCGGGAATGCCATAACGAAGTCCGTATTTCCATTGCCCATACCTGCACGGATTACGAGACCGCCAAGGAAGCGTTTGCTGCCGGTGCTTCCCACATGACGCACCTGTACAACGCCATGCCCGGCATCACCCACCGTGAACCTGGCCCCATCATCGCCGCGCTGGAAGAAGGCGCCGAAGTAGAGCTGATCACCGATGGCGTGCATATTCATCCGGCCATGGTCCGCTTTACCTTCAACACCTTTGGCGACGACCATGTGATCCTGATTGCCGACAGCATGATGGCCTGCGGCCTGCCGGATGGTCAGTATTCCCTGGGCGGCCAGGCCGTCACCGTGCGCGGCCCGCGTGCCACCCTGACCGAGCATCCCGATACCATTGCCGGCAGCGCCACCTGCCTGTACGACTGCATGAAGCACGCCGTGATGCAGATGGGTGTTCCCCTTGCCAGCGCCGTCCGGGCGGCTTCTTTGAACCCTGCCCGCAGCATTGGCATTGAGGCCGACTACGGCAGCTTGGAACCCGGCCGCTGGGGCAACGTGATCCTGGCAGACGATCAGCTGAATATCGTAAAAGTCATCCGCAAGGGTGAGGTTCTTGCCTGACGGACAGTATTCATAAATTTGTATAAAAATTTATGACAAGGCCATTGCAAATTGTATACTGTTTTGTTATAATATAGGTGATATTACGCTGAGAAAGGGGAACTGGATATGCCGATCTCTGAGCCTACTGCCGTATTTTCCATCCGCGATGATCGTGATATGGAGATCAAACAGGCTGTGCTGCAGGTTTATCGCGCGCTGGAAGAGAAGGGCTACAACCCCATCAACCAGCTGGTAGGCTACATCCTCTCTGAGGACCCGACCTACATTACCACCTATAAAAATGCGCGTGCGATCATCCGCCGCATTGACCGTGACGATTTGCTGCAAGCCTTGGTGCGCGATTACGTCAAAGGGTAAATCCTCCAAAACAAAAATCCCGTGTACATCAGTACACGGGATTTTTCTTTTATTGGTTAGGCAAAAAAGGCGTTCTGTACGGCGTTCAGAACCGCTGCACGGCCTGCGGTAAAGTTCACCCCACCCTGCAGGTAGCAGGTATAAGGCGCACGCAGCGGGCCATCGCAGGAGATTTCAATGGTACTGCCCTCGGTAAAGCTGCCGGAAGCCATGACCACCTTATCCGTGTAGCCGGGCTCATCCGCCGGTTCCGGAGAGGCAAAGCTATCAATGGGGCTGTTATGCTGGATACCTGCGCAGAACCCGGTAAGTGCCGCCGCACTGCCCGAATCAAAGCAGGTCACGATGTCGTTATGATCTTCCGTGTAGCGCGGCACCGGATGTACCCCCGCCAGCTCCAACAGACACTGGGCATAAATGGCCGTTTTCAGTGCCTCACATACAACCCCGGGTGCATAGTAAAAGCCCAGGAAAGTGTCCCGCAGGCTGTCCTGGGTGCATCCCAGATCCGCACCAATGCCTGGTGCCGTAAACCGGTGGCTGCATTTTTCCACCAGGTCCGCCCGTCCGGCAATATACCCGCCTGTAGGGGTAATGCCGCCGCCGGGATTTTTGATAAAGCTGCCCGCAATCAGGTCTGCCCCCACTGCCAGCGGCTCCTGCGTCTGGGTAAACTCGCCATAGCAATTATCCACAAAAATAACCGCCTTCGGATTCACCGCGCGGACAGTTTCCGCCACCTTGCGGATGGTATCCAGATTGAAGGCATTGCGCTGGGTATAGCCGCGGCTGCGCTGGATATGCACCACCGTAGCTGTCTTGGCCTTCTCTGCAATCAGATCATAGTCCGGCATAAAGTCCGGCAACAGCGGGCATTCGTCATACTGTACGCCATATTCCCGCAGGGTACCGCAGCCCTTGCCGGCATCACCGATACCGATCACGCCTTCCAGCGTATCATAGGGGCGGCCGGTAGCGGCAAGCAGTGTATCACCGGTGCGAAGCAGACCGAACAGCGCCACCGTCAGTGTGTGGGTGCCGCTCATGAACTGCGGCCGTACCAAAGCAGCTTCGGCGCCCATGCAGCGGGCAAACACTTCTTCCAGTTTGTTGCGGCTGTCATCCCAGACACCGTACCCGCTGGACCCCCAGAAATGCCGCGCTTCCACTCCACAATCGGTAAAAGCCCGCAGCATTTTCAGCTGATTATAATCGCGGATCTCCTCCACATGAGCAAACTGCGCACGGCACAGTTCCATGGCTTTGCGGTCCAGATCCAGAACTTCCGGTTTGATATGATAAAACTGTTCGATCATAGAGTATCCCATTCCCGTGTATATTGATGTATCATGCCCTGTTGCGTAAAGCCCAGGCGTGTATAAAAAGGCCGCAACCGTGGTGCACAGGCAAACCGCACCGCATGGCTTTCTGCCAACTGGTTGGCCATCCGTACGATCAGCCAGCCCGCCAGTCCCCTCCCCTGCCAGCCCGGCAAAGTGACTCCGGCTGACATATAGGCTTCTTCCTGGCTTTTTTCATAGCAGCCCACTGTGCAGACAGGCGTGCGATGGCTCTGCAGTGCCCAGCAACAGCCGACACCGTGGGCAATGGCGGTGCAGGCCGTGGTATAAAATTGTTCCTGTTCCGTCTCACTTTCCGGAAACACCAGTCGGCTGACCGGCTGCATGGCCGGATGCTCTTCCAGCACCAGTTCGGGCGGCGGTGCTGGCGGCAGCGGAAGGCGTTGTCCGCGGGGAAGTTCCCACAACAGAAGGGGGGCTTCCGGTTGCCAACCCTCCAACAGCTGCTGCTCGCTCAGCAATCTGTCTGCCCGCAAAAAACGCAGGAACCCCTGTAATTCTTCCGCTGCTTCCTCTCCTGCTTCCCCTTCCGGCAAACGGCCGCACAATGTTGCCGTTCCGCCGTGCAGGGCCAACGCCGCTGTCCCCGGCAGAAGGTAAAAGCACCACCCGCTGGCAGGATGAGAGCCAAACAATGTGCAGTGGGTTCCCATTGTTGCGGCAAAGTAGGGCTTTCCGGCAATGCGTCGGGCAAACTCTGCAAAATGCGTCGGTGTGGTAACAGCTTGAATCATAGGGGTTCCTTACAAATTGTCCTGCTTTACTGCAGGGCCATCACAATGCGTTTGTAATCGCGCCCGCGGACCTCAAAGTTCGGATAAAGATCAAAGGAGGCCGAAGCCGGCGACAGGCTCACAACATCCCCTGCCACAGCCGTTTGCCGGGCCTTTTCCACGGCATCCTGCATTCCGTCAGCATGGAGGATGGTCAATCCGCTTTCCGCAAAATCAGGATGTTCCCGCACGGCCTTCTCGATGCGAGGACCGGTAGCGCCCATCAGGATCAGTGTTTTCACATGGGCCAGAATCTCCGGTGCCAGGGGTTCATAAGGGATTTTCTTATCATAGCCGCCGGCGATCAGAATGATCTTCTGGTCAAAGCTGCGCAGCCCGGCGATGGTCCGCGTGGGGCTGGAGGCAATGGAATCATTGTAATACGTCACACCGTCCAGCGTACGGACCGGCTCAATGCGGTGTTCTACCCCGCAGAAGGTGGAAGCCACCTGACGCATGGCTTCTACCGGCACACGCCCCCAAACCGCAGCAATCGCCGCCAACAGGTTCTCCACATTGTGCAGGCCGCGCAGTTTCACGTCCTTGCGCGCCACTACCGGCGTTACGGTTCCCTGTTCAGCATAGCAGAGCATGTCATCCTCTGCCCGCAGGAAGGCGCCGTTGTCGGTTTCATGCAGACGGGTAAACCATACCTGCTCGCCTTTGCAGTCGCTCTGCATCCCACGGCTGACTTCGTTCTCATAGCCCAGCACGGCGCGGCAGGGCGGTTCCTGCCACAGCAGGATATTGCGCTTGGCGTCGATGTACTCCTGCATATCCTTGTGATGATCCAGATGGTTGGGTGTCACATTGGTGACCACCGCCACCTTGGGGCTGCGGCGCATGCTGATCAGCTGGAAGCTGGACAGCTCCACCACCGCCACCGCATCCGGCGTTACATCCGCCAGCTGGGGCAGCAGCGCAGCACCGATATTTCCCCCCAGGAAAACCTTCCGACCGGCAGCTTCCATCATTTTGGAAATCAGTGTGGTGGTGGTAGTTTTCCCGTCGGAACCGGTCACGGCAATGATCTCACAGGGGCAGAACTCAAAGAACAGTTCCACCTCGCTGGTGACCATGGTGCCGGCCTGCAACGCTGCCTGAAGTTCCGGTTTGTAGTACTCGTAGCCCGGCGTACGCATAATGATATCCTGCCCGGCAAAACCATCGGTATAATGTTCGCCCAGGCTCAACGCCACATGAAGACGGCGAAGCGTATCGGCGTAGTCACCAAACTCCTCCAGGCTCTTTTTCTGGTCACAGAGTGTAACCTGAGCTCCCAGCTCTACAAACTGTTCAATGCAGCGCTTATGGCTGACACCCGCGCCGATAAAGGCAACTTTCTTGCCGCGGATCAATTCCTGCAACTGTTCGATGGGCAGCATTGTGCATCTCTCCCCTGCTGTTGAATTCGTGTCTTTCTTATTATACTCAGGCGGAGGCTTCTCCGCAACAAAATCGGCCCGCCTGCGCGAGCCGAAAAGAGAAAAATCTGATTATTGCTGACCGCCCATGGGGATGCCATGCTTCTCCAGCAAAGCCTGGATCTTGGTCATGGGATCGATGATGCTGGAAACGCTCTTGTCGTGGTTGATAGCAGCGATGAAGTAGGCGGTGTACTTGGAAACGTCTACGTCGAAATACCAGGGACGCTCCAGCAGTTCCGGCTTGCGGTAGGTCAGGTTGGTGCCCAGAACCGCTTTGAGGATGCCATCATTGTAAGCCTTGTCGAACTTGTCCAGACCGGCCGTGAACAGCGGGAAGGTGGCGCAGGTAAAGATGTTCTTGGCGCCGCGCATCTTCAGCTCATAGGCAATGTCCAGCATGGACTCACCGGAAGCGATGATGTCGTCCGCAATGAAAACGTCCTTATCCTTGACGCTCTCACCCAAGTACTCATGAGCAACGATGGGGTTACGGCCGTTGACCACACGGCTGTAGTCACGGCGCTTATAGAACATACCCAGGTTGCAGCCCAGCACGCTGGAGTAGTACATGTTGCGGTTCATGGCGCCTTCATCGGGAGAGACGATCATGAAATGTTCCTTGTGGAAGCTGACATCGGGCACATGATGCAGCAGGCACTTGAGGACCTGGTAGGTAGGCATAACGTTATCAAAGCTCATGGTAGGCACAGCGTTCATAACGCGGGGGTCATGAGCATCGAAGGTGATGATGTTCTTTACGCCCACAGAGCGCAGCTGCTGCAGGGAGAACGCGCAGTCCAGGCTCTCGCGGCTGACACGGCGATGCTGACGGCCGCCGTACAGGCTGGGCATAATCACACTGATGCGGTGGGCACGACCGGAAACAGCCTGAATCAAACGCATCAGGTTCTGGAAGTGGTCGTCGGGAGAGAGATGGTTCTCGTACCCGAACAACTGATAGGTCACGCTGTAGTTACCCGGATCCACAAAGATAAACAGGTCATCGCCGCGGGTAGAAGCCTTGACCAGACCTTTGGCGTCGCCGGACTGAAAACGCGGGCAATCCGAAGGAATAATGAACGAATCGACCTCCATGCCGACCTCACGCGCCCAGCGGACGAGATGTCCATCCACCAGTTTGCAGAGTTCTTCGGCACCGGGACAGGCGATCAATCCCAAATCAGCAATTGCATCTTCTTTGGCAAAAAAATCGCGCGGGCCAAGATTTTGTTCAGCCATACGTGTTTGCTCCTTACTTCCATTACAGAATGTATTGTATTTTCCAAAGGGCATACAGCCCCATTTATTAGTATTGTAACACAGCAAGCCGATAAAATCAGCCCTATGACGCAACTTTTCCGACAATTTTTGCATTTTCTGCGTTTTAAATATGATTCATCGGACCCCCTGACAAAAATTCTGTCGGATTTTACAAAAAATTTGCAATTTGCCGGATTTTGCCTTTTTCCCCTTCTGGATTGCGGTACTGTACGCCGCCTGGCGACACAAAAAAACAGCGTTTGCCTTGCGGCAAACGCTGTTCATGCTGTTTATCCGATCAATTAGACCAGTTCGATGATCGCCATCTCGGCAGCATCGCCGCGACGGGGGCCGATCTTGTAAATGCGGGTGTAACCGCCGTTACGGTCGGCGTACTTGGGGCCGTACTCATCGATGACCTTCTTGGCAATGTCTTCCTTGGTAATGTAGGAGAAGACCTGACGCTTTGCATGCAGATCATCCTGCTTACCGAGGGTGACCATCTTCTCGGCCATGGAACGAACTTCCTTGGCGCGGGTAACGGTGGTCTCGATCTTGCCGTTCTCAAACAGATAGGTCACCATCGCGCGCAGCATGGCGTTGCGGCTATCGGTGGTACGACCGAGTTTTCTGGTACCGGGCATTCCGTTTCACTCCTTATACTTGGTATCCGCGTGTCGCGGGGGGTTAGTTTTCGTCGTCCTTGGTCAGAGAGAAACCAAGGCTGTCCAGCTTGGCCATGACTTCCTCCAGGCTCTTACGGCCCAGATTGCGAACCTTCATCATTTCATCTTCGCTCTTGTTGATGAGGTCGCCCACCGTGTTGATACCGGCGCGCTTCAAGCAGTTGAAGGAACGGACACTCAGATCCAGTTCTTCAATAGTCATTTCCAGCGCTTTTTCACGGCCCTGATCATCGTTGTCCACCATGATCTCGGTCTCGCCGGTCTCGTCGCAGAGGTTCACAAACAGGTTCAGATGCTCGGTCAGCACGCGGGCCGCCAGGCTCAGGGCTTCCTGCGCATTGCAGGTGCCATCGGTCCAGACTTCGATAATGAGCTTGTCATAGTCGGTGATCTGGCCTACACGAGTATGATCCACAGTGTAGTTGGCTTTGAGCACGGGGGTGTAAATGCTGTCAACGGGCAGGGTGCTGATGTCGTTTTTCTCGATCAGCGCCAGTTTGTTGCGCTCGGCAGGAACATAACCGCGGCCCTTGTCGAAGGTCAATTCCATGACCAGCTTGGCACCCTCGCCCAGGGTGGCGATATGCCACTCGGGATTGAGGATCTCCAGGTCATCGCCGCCCTTGATGGAACCGGCAATGAGCTCACAGGGACCAACGGCCTCTACACGGACGGTCTTGGGGCTTTCGCCGTAGATTTTGGCGGCGATGCCCTTGAGGTTCAGGACGATCTCGGTCACGTCCTCGCGTACGCCCTCAATGGTGGAAAACTCGTGCACCACGCCGTCGATCTTGACGCTGGTGACAGCCACACCGGGCAGAGAGGACAGAAGCACACGACGCAAGCTGTTGCCCAAGGTCGTGCCGAAACCGCGCTCCAGCGGCTCGACCACGAACTTACCGTAGCGACCATCCGGGGAAAGGCTGGCCGTTTCGATCTTGGGGCGTTCGATCTCCATCATAAAAACCCTCCTTGTTACGCTGGCACGAAAAGGTGCCAGTCAGGTTGGAAAAATCGTAGAAAGTTGCTAAGAGGATTACTTGGAGTACAACTCGACGATGAGGTGCTCAGCGATGGGCACATCGATGTCCTCGCGCACGGGCATCTTCACAACGGTGCCCTTCAGAGCGTTCTTATCGCGCTCCAGCCAGGAGGGCAGCAGCACGACGGGAGCGTCTTCGCCCAGCAGCTTGCTGAACTTGACGGAAGAACGGCTGGACTCGATGACTTCGATCACATCGCCCGGCTTAACCTGATAAGAGGGGATGTTGACACGCTTGCCATTGACGGTGAAATGGTTGTGAGAAACCAGCTGACGAGCGTCGCGGCGGGTCTTGGCAAAGCCCAGACGGTAGACGACGTTGTCGAGACGGCGCTCGACCAGAACCAGCAGGTTCACACCGGTCTGACCCGGCATACGGGTGGCCTTTTCGTAGTAGGTATGGAACTGGTTCTCCAGGATGCCGTACACGAACTTGACCTTCTGCTTTTCGTTCAGCTGGGTGGCGTACTCGCTCTTCTTCTTTCTCATCTGGCCGCCGGGGTTACGATTGGTGGTCTTCTTGCCATAACCCATAACAGCAGGAGAAATGCCGAGAGCACGGCAGCGCTTGGCGATCGGTTGGGTATTTTTAGCCATAACTCAAATTCTCCTTTCAATCAAACGCGGCGGCGTTTGGGCGGGCGGCAGCCATTGTGCGGAATGGGGGTCACATCGCGGATCATGGTGACTTCCAGACCGGTTGCCTGCAGGGCGCGGATGGCGCTCTCACGGCCGGAACCGGGGCCTTTGACGTAGACTTCAACAGTCTTCATGCCATGCTCGATGGCGGCCTTGGCGGCGACCTCAGCAGCGCTCTGGGCGGCGTAAGGGGTGCTCTTGCGGGAGCCGCGGAAGTTCAGCGCACCAGTGCTGCACCAGGAAACGGTGTTGCCCTGAGTGTCGGTGATGGTCACGATGGTGTTGTTGAACGTGCTCTGAATGTGAGCAGCACCGGCGCTGATATTCTTGCGCTCTCTTTTCTTAGTGCGGGTTTTTGCCGCAGTAGCTTTATTAGCAGCCATGTCTCAGTTCCTCCTTACTTCTTTTTGTTCGCGACGGTGCGCTTGGGACCTTTGCAGGTACGCGCATTGGTCTTGGTGCGCTGGCCGCGGCAGGGAAGGCCCTTGCGATGGCGCACACCACGGTAGCACTGGATCTCGGTCAGACGCTTGATGTCAAGCGCGACGTTGCGGCGCAGG
>NZ_JACJKP010000013.1 GCF_016901605.1 Gemmiger formicilis | reverse complement strand
CCTTTGGCGCAGGCCCCAAGGCCGCACTGGACAAAGCGCTGGAAATTGCGGCCGAGCTGGGTTTGCAGACCTGCAATGCCGAAGGATATATCGGCTGGGCCGAGACCGGCACCATTGCCGAGGGCCAGAAATACCTGGCCACGATTACTCATACCGACGTTGTACCGGAAGGTAACGGCTGGGATGCCGACCCGTATACGGTACGTGTGCGGGATGGCTGGATTCTGGGCCGCGGCGTGGCCGATGACAAAGGTCCCAGCATCCTGTGCCTGTATGCGCTGAAATATCTCAAGGATAGCGGTGCGGAACTGAAATACCCTGTCCGTGCGCTGTTGGGAACCAACGAGGAAACCAACATGCACGACGTGGATTATTACGCCGGGCATTACCCGATGCCTGCCTTCTGCTTTACGCCCGACGCGGAATTCCCGGTCTGCAATGGCGAAAAAGGCGGCTTCAATGGTGAAATCGTCAGCCCGGTGCTGAATGATGGTGTCATTCTCTCCTTTGCGGGCGGTGTGGCACGCAATGCGGTGCCGGACCGTGCCAGCTGCACGGTGCGTGTGGCACCCGATCAGATCAAAGTCATCGAGGGTGTGACGGTGGAAGCCGGCGAAAACGGCACGACCGTGCTGCACGGCTGGGGCAAGAGCGGTCATGCGGCTATGCCGGCCGGTACGGTCAATGCCATTGGACTTCTGGTAGACTGCCTGCTGCAGAGTGGCGTCTGCACGCCGCAGGAGCAGGCTTACCTGCAGGTGCTGCATACGCTGCACGCTGCTACGGACGGCAGCACTCTGGGCATTGCCGCCGACGACGGCCTGTTTGATCCGCTGACCATCATTGGCGGAACGATTGAAATGAAGGACGGCGTAATCCGCCAGAGCTTCGACTGCCGGTATCCCACCAACACAGATCCCGAAAAGATGACTGCTGCGCTGGAAAAAGTCTGCGGAACAGCTGCACATCTGGAGAACCTGACCAGCCGCGTGCCCTTCTATATTGCAGCGGACAGCCCGGCCATCCAGACGCTCATCAACACCTACAACGATGTAACAGGGGAGAACAAGACCCCCTTTACCATGGGCGGCGGCACCTATGCCCGTCATTTCCCCTATGCGGTCAGCTTCGGTCCCGAGCATACCGACCTGGAGATCCCTGAATTTGCAGGCCCGATGCATGGTGCAAACGAGGGCGCTCCCTTTGAGAAGCTGATGGAAGCACTGAAAATTTATATTCTGGCACTGCTGCGCCTGCAGGAAATCGACCTGTAAGCAAAAGAGCAAGCACAATCCTGTAAAAAACCGTCCCGGCATCCGTAAGGAGCCGGGGCGGCTTTGTTTAGTCGTCATATTGATACAATGTAACGTAGTTGGCCTGTTTGCGGCGCTTGCGGCGGCCGCATAAAAATGCCATAAAGGTCAGCAGGCCACCGGCTGCAATCAAAAGGGCCAATACCTTGCAAAAATGTTTCATACCTGCCTCCTTGAAGAGAAAAATCACTGTATAACGATCGTTAGCACCATACTACCATAAAAACCGAGAAGATGCAAGCATCGTACATCCTTTGCAACATTTGCGCAAATTGTTGCAGAAATTGCGTAATCGGTCAAAATGCAAGTCTTTGTCTGACATGAAAACTTGACTTGTTTTTTTAACATGGTAAAATAATTAGGTATACTTCGACGTATTGCAGGAAGAGCGATCTCCTTTGGGGGAGAACCGGCAATGCGAAAGAAAAATGAGAAATGGGGGAAAAAGATTGTTCAAATCCCTAAAGCGTTCCGCCAAAGGCGCGAGCGTGCCGCATGTGAAGGCGACAGCCGGGCAGCCGACCGTTAAAATGCCGGTCCCCGAGCACGTCATCATTCCCATGTCGATGCACATTGGCGCACCCGCGGAACCCGTCGTCAAAAAGGGCGACACGGTCATGGTTGGCACCTTGATCGGCAAAGCGGGCGGCTTTGTCAGTGCCAACATCCACTCCAGCGTATCGGGCACTGTGCAGGATGTTGCGCCGATGCGTATGGTCAACGGTGCGATGACCACTGCGGTGGCCATCAAGACCGACGGTCAGCAGACGGTGGACCCGGCCTGTGTACCGCCGGAGGTCACGGACAAAGCCAGTCTGCTGGCGGCCATTCAGGCCTGTGGCCTGGTGGGCGTCGGCGGTGCCGGCTTCCCGACCCATGTCAAACTGGCGGCGGATACCGTTGATACGCTGCTGATCAACGCGGCAGAGTGTGAGCCTTACCTCACTACCGACTGCCGCGAAATGCTGGAATGCAGTGATACGATCATTTCCGGCATTGCCGCAGTCATGAAGTACTGCAATATCCCCAACTGCATCATCGGCATTGAGCGCAACAAGCCCGAATGCATCGACCTGATGTGCTCTCTGGTGCGTAAGATGCCCGGCGTTACCGTCAAGCCGCTGCCCACGCGTTACCCGCAGGGCGCCGAAAAGACGCTGGTGGAAACCTGCACCGGCCGGGAAGTGCCGCAGGTAGGTCCTTCCGGCAAGCCGGGTCTGCCTGCCGATGTGGGCTGCATCATCATGAACGTAACCAGTGTTTCCACGCTGGGCAAATTCCTCAAGACCGGTATTCCGCTGATCACCAAGCGCGTTACCGTGGAAGGGGATGCTATTGCCAAGCCGCAGAATGTGGAAGTACCCATCGGTACGCTGTACCGTGACGTGATCGAAGCCTGCGGCGGCATCAAACCTGATGTGGAACTGGGCAAAATCATTTTTGGCGGCCCCATGATGGGCGGTGCCGCTCCCAGCGCCGACTTCCCCGTATTGAAGCAGAACAACGGCCTGCTGCTTTTCAGCAAGAAAGCCGCCAGCCTGCCGGAAGCATCTGCCTGCATTCGCTGCGGCCGCTGCATCGATGCCTGCCCCATGGGTCTGGAACCCGTTGTGGTGGCAGAGGCTTTCAATAATAAGGACTTTGACACCCTCAAGGCGCGCTGTGTTGATCTGTGTGTGGCTTGCGGCAGCTGCAGCTATGCCTGCCCGGCCAAGCGTCCCGTCAGCCAGACCATGACGCTGGCCAAGGCGTGGTATATGGGTGAACTGCGGAAAGGAGGCAAATAACAAATGGAAGAACGTTTGCTTGTAACTGCCTCGCCGCATATCCGGGATCATTCCACGACCCGTGGCCTGATGGGCAATGTGGTCATCGCCCTGCTGCCCTGCGTGCTGGCATCGGCCCTGATCTTCGGCGTGCAGGCGTTGGTACAGGTGGTCGTAACGACCTTTGCCTGTGTGGCGTTTGAGTACATTTATGAGGTTCTGCTGCATAAGCAGAACACGGTGGGGGACCTCTCTGCCGTGGTTACCGGTATTATCCTGGCATTGAACATGCCGGTGGGTATGCCGCTGTGGATCGCGGTGGTAGGTGCGTTTGTGGCCATCATCATCACCAAACAGCTGTTTGGCGGTATCGGTTATAACTTCGCCAACCCCGCTCTGGTCGGCCGTATTGTGCTGTTCCTGGGCTTTACTGCCCGTATGACGGCGTATGTCTACCCCGATATGGCGGTGGATTCGCTGGCTTCCGCCACGCCGCTGGCTTCTTCGGTGGACCTGAGCACTGTCAATTTTATGGATATGTTCCTGGGCCTGCATGGCGGTATGCTGGGTGAAACCTGCGTCCTGGCCATCCTGGCCGGCTTTGCCATTCTGCTGGCTACCGGCACCATCCAGGCTACCATTCCCGTCAGCATTGTGGCAACCTGCTACATCCTGACGGCCCTGTACACCGGTGATCCCTATGTGGCGCTGATGGAGTGCATGGCAGGCGGTCTGCTGTTCGGTGCGGTGTTTATGGCGACCGACTATGTGACCAGTCCCTTCACTACCAAAGGAAAACTGTTCTACGGTATCTTTATTGGTCTGCTGACCTTCCTGATCCGTCACTTTGCCAGCATGAATGAGGGCATGAGCTTTGCCATCCTGCTGGGCAACCTGATGGTGCCGTGGTTCAATGCCTGGGGCCATCAGGTGCCGCTGGGCTTCAAGAAGGCCAAAAAGGCCAAAGCAAAAAAGGAAGGGGGTGCTGACTGATGGCAAACAACCAGACCCCGGAAAAGCAGAGCGCCTTTAAGGAACTGGTGCTGCCGGTCATTGTACTGGTGGTCATCTGCCTGGTGTGCAGCGCCCTGCTGGCGGTTTTGAATGACGTGACCGCCCCGATCATCGAAGAAAACACCAAGGCGGAAACCCTGGCTGCCTATCTGTCGGTATTGCCCGAAGGTACGACGGAAGGGGACCTTACCGAAGTGGAAGGCATTGATCCTGCCACAGGGGATGTGCAGGGTGCTGTGACCACCTCTGCCGGTGCAGCTGCGGTCAAGGCAGCTTCCAGCGGTTATTCCGGCAAGGATGTCACCGTTTACGTGGCATTCGATGCCAACGGTGCCATCACCAACATCAGCGTGGATGCTTCCACCCAGACCACCGGCATCGGTTCCAAGGTGGCGGATGACAGCTTCACTTCAGGCTTCATTGGCTGGAATGGCGGCGCGGTGTCCAGCGGCTCTCCGGTGGACGGCATCGCCAGCGCGACGTATTCCAGCAACGCGGTCTTTTCTGCCGTCAACGCGGCCATCGACTGCTACACCAATCAGATCAAAGGGGGCGAGTAACGATGGCTGAAAAACCGAGCAAATGGAAAGTATTTACTGCGGGTATCATTCGTGAAAACCCCGTTCTGCGCCTGGTGCTGGGCTGCTGTTCCGCACTGGCTGTTACCACCACAGTTTCCGGCGCTGTGGGCATGGGCCTGTCCATGACCTTCGTGCTGGTCTGCTCCAACATTGTTATCTCGGCACTGCGCAAGGCCATTCCCGCCAAGGTGCATCTGCCTTGCTACATTGTGATCATTGCCACCTTCGTTACGGTGGTTCAGATGGTCCTGCAGGCCTTTGTGCCGGAACTGTACAAGTCGCTGGGTGTTTTCCTGGCGCTGATCGTCGTTAACTGCATCATTCTGGGCCGTGCCGAGATGTTCGCCTGCAAGAACACGGTGGTAGACTCTGCCCTTGACGGTCTGGGCATGGGCATCGGTTACATCCTGACCATGGCGCTGATGTCCTCCATCCGCGAGATCATCGGCAGCGGCACCTGGCTGGGCATTACGGTCATTCCCGAGAGTGTGGACCGTATGACGGTCATGAACTCCGCACCCGGCGGTTTCTTCGTGTTTGGCTGCCTCATGGCCGGCTGCGTCTGGCTGGAGCGCAAGCTCAACAAGCCCATTGAACGCAAGACCTGCGGTGATGTGATGCTGGACCAGGTCGACGCCGCCAAGGCCGAACAGAAAGGGGGCGCTGAAGAATGAGTTCCCATATCGCAACATTTGCCACGATCTTCTTCAGCATGATCCTGGTCAATAACTACGTTCTGGTACAGTTCCTCGGCATCTGCCCCTTCCTGGGCGTTTCCAAGAAACTGGATTCCTCCTTCGGCATGGGCATGGCTGTTATCGTGGTCATGGTCATTGCCACGGCAGTTACCTTCCCGCTGCAGATTTTCCTGCTGGACGCTTTCAACCTGGGCTACATGCAGACCATCATTTTCATTCTGGTCATTGCGGTCCTTGTCCAGCTCATTGAGATCACCCTGAAGCGTTACGTCCCGGCTCTGTACCAGTCCCTGGGCGTGTACCTGCCGCTGATCACCACCAACTGCTGCGTGCTGGGCGTTACCATCCTGGCCGTGCAGGACTACTCTGCGGTTGTTACCCAGTATGGTTTTGGTCTGGCCTATGCCGAAGCACTGGTCTGTGCTGCGGGCGCAGGCGTTGGCTTCCTGGTAGCCATGCTGCTGTTCTGCGGCGTGCGTCAGCGCGTGGAAAACTCCAACCCGCCCGAAAGCTTCAAGGGCTTGCCCATTACGCTGGTTTCTGCGGCCATCACGTCGCTCAGCTTTATGGGCTTTGGCGGCCTGGTGGAAAACATCATCAACGCGATTCTGTAAGAAAGGGGAATGGAAAGAATGAACCCGATCGTATTGGCTATCGTCGTGCTGGTGGTGCTGGGCCTGGTTGGCGGCTTTATCCTGGTGCTGGCCTCCAAGTTCATGGCTGTGTATGAGGACCCCCGCATTGCCCAGATTACCGACTGCCTGGCCGGTGCCAACTGCGGTGGCTGTGGCTATGCCGGTTGTGCCGACTATGCAAAAGCTATTGTGGAAGATGGTGCCCCCACCTTCAAGTGTGCCCCCGGCGGCGACAAGACGGCGGATGCCATCAACCGCATTATGGGTGCGGAAGAATCCGACCGTCCCAGCATGCGCGCTACGGTGATCTGTGCCGGCGGCGAAAACTGCGGCAAGCGGTTTGATTACAAGGGCATCCAGACCTGCGCAGCGGCTGCAGCTGTGGCCGGCGGCCCCAGTGCCTGTTCGTATGGCTGCCTGGGCCTGGGTGACTGCACCCGCGCCTGCAAGTTTGATGCCATCCATGTGATCAATGGTGTGGCGGTGGTCGACCGCAGCAAGTGCACCGGTTGTACCGCCTGCACGGCGGTCTGCCCGCGCAAAGTCATCCAGATGAAGCCCATTGCACCCCAGCCCGTTGTCAAGTGCTCCAACAAGGATAAGGGCGTTGTGGTCAATAAGACCTGCAAGGTGGGCTGCATTGCCTGCGGCCTGTGTGTGCGCAACTGCCCGCAGCAGGCAATCTTCCTCAAGGATAACGTGGCCGTTATCGATTATACCAAGTGCAACGGCTGCGGTACCTGTGTGACCAAGTGCCCCAAGAAAGCCATTCAGTGGGTGGAAGGCGCTCCGCGTCCCGTGGATGCGCCGGTTCCCGCACCGGAAGTGCACTAACTTTCGCAACATGTTCCCCGCCGCAAGGCGGGGAATTTTTTGTGTTCTTTGCAATTTTTTTCTCAAAACAGGGGACAGATGCGTTTGTATATGTTATACTATCCTGTGGAGAATCTTTTGTTTACTTATAAAAGTTCGAGGAGGTTTACCAAAATGGAAATCACCAAAGATATTTTGTATGTTGGCGTCAACGACCATGACGTGGACCTGTTTGAGGGCCAGTACAAAGTGCCCAACGGCATGGCATACAACTCTTACCTGATCCAGGATGAGAAAGTTGCGGTTATGGACTCCGTCGATGCGCATTTCACCGATGCATGGCTGACCAATATTGCGGCAGTCCTGGGCGGCCGTACGCCGGATTACCTGATTGTGCAGCACATGGAGCCTGACCACTCCGGTTCTGTGTACGCCTTTGCACAGGCTTACCCCAACACCCAGATCGTGGCGTCTGCAAAGGCTGTTGCCATTATGCAGCAGTTCTTTGATACCGACTTTACCAGCCGCTGCCTCATTGTCAAAGAGGGCGACACGCTGGAACTGGGTACCCATACTTTGCATTTTGTCACAGCGCCCATGGTGCATTGGCCTGAGGTTATCATGACCTATGATGCCACTGCCAAGGTGCTGTTCAGCGCGGATGCCTTCGGCAAGTTCGGTGCGCTGGACGTTGAGGAAGAGTGGCTGCCCGAAGCCCGCCGGTATTACATTGGCATTGTGGGCAAGTATGGCCCGCAGGTTCAGGCTGTCTTGAAGAAGGCTGCCGGCCTTGATATCGAAACGGTCTGCTCTCTCCATGGTCCGGTCCTGCACAAGGAACAGCTGGGCGATGTGCTGGCTGTGTACGATGCCTGGAGCGCTTACCGCCCTGAGACGGAAGGCGTACTGGTGGCGTACAGCTCCATCTACGGCCATACCAAAGAAGCCGCTGAAATGCTGGGCGAAGAGCTCCGCAAGAAGGGCATGGATGTTACGGTTATGGACCTGGCCCGCAGCGATATGTCGGAAGCAGTGGCCCAGGCTTTCCGTTACAGCAAGCTGGTGCTGGCATCCCCGACCTACAACGGCGAAGTGTTCCCGTTTACCCGCAGCTTTATCGAGCATCTGACCGAGCGTAACTACCAGAACCGCACGGTGGGTATCATCGAAAACGGCACCTGGGCACCCACGGCCGGCCGTGTGATGCGTAAAATGCTGGAGAACAGCAAGAACCTGACGATTCTGGATCAGACGGTCAGCATCAAGAGCGCCCTCAATGCCGCCAGCAAAGCCCAGGTGGAAGAACTGGCCGAGGCACTGAGCAAGTAAAATAACGTTTCCAAAAAACTCTCAAAAATGGGGTTGACAAAACGGTATAAATGCCGTATAATATCTATCGTTGACCCCACATGGAAGATTAGCTCAGCTGGTTAGAGCGCTGCGTTCACATCGCAGAGGTCTTGGGTTCGAGTCCCTAATCTTCCACCAGGTTGCCCGGGCTCATTCCGTGAGGGATGAGCCCGGTTTTTGTTTTGTGCTAAAACGCCCCGCTGGATTCTGTGTGTCCGGCGGGGCGTTGCCATTGGAAGGTTACGGAAAAGTCCGGTGCAGCAACAAAGGGCGGCAACACCGCGGCTGTGTAAAGTGTGCAATCGAAGGCAGTCTACAAAAAAACAGGGAAAGACTTTTGTCTTTCCCTGTTTTGCAGTTGAGAATCAAATGGCTTTGAAACCAACACTCTGCATAAAGCGCAGGAAGGCATCCTGGCCTTCTTTGTCCTGCTTGAAGACGCCGGCATTTTCCAGAACATGGCTGAACACCGTACCAATCTCCTGCTTGACAACGTTGTTGGCATCCTGCGGTGCCATCGACGTGCCGTACTTGGCAATCAGCTGATCGATCCAGTCGGCGTGTACAGCCAGCGGAGAGCCTTCCTCGCGGCTGGTGTTGGGGCGCTGACCGGCCAGGATTTCGGCGATCTGGGCGCCCTGATCTTTCAGACGGGCGGGCAGAATAGCCAGGCCCATGACTTCGATCAGGCCGATGTTTTCCTTCTTGATGTTGTGGTATTCCTTGTGGGGATGGAAGATACCGTCGGGATATTCCTCACTGGTGCGGTTGTTGCGCAGGGCCAGATCCAGAATATAACCGTCCTTTTCATCGTAATGCAAAATGGGCGTTACGGTGTTGTGGGGCGTGTCGCCAGTGTGTGCCACAATGCCCACGCTTTCGTCGGAGTAGTTCCGCCAGGCAGTCAGGATGTTGTTGGCAACGATCTGCATCTGCTGGCTGCTGCGACCGATCAGGCGCACGGCAGAAACCGGCCAGTTCAGGATACCGGCGCGAACACCGGGATACCGGATATCGGTCAGGGGGACCGCGATGGAAGCCTTCTGCATGGGGAAGACGTAGCGGCCGCCCTGGAAGTGGCTGTGGCTCAGGATGCTGCCGCCAACGATCGGCAAATCGGCATTGGAACCGCAGGTGTAGTGGGGGAACTGAGAAACAAAATCGAAAATTTCGGCCAGCGTCTGACGGTCCATCTCCATGGGCTTGTGGGTTTCATGCAGCATGATGCAATGCTCATGGAAGTAGGCATAGGGGCTGTACTGCAGGTAGAACTGCTGTCCGGCCAGGGTAATGGGCACAATGCGGTGGGTCTGGCGCGCCGGGAAATTGATGCGGCCGGCGTATCCGATATTTTCTTTGCAGAGCATGCAGGCCGGATACCCGGATTTGGGCTGCAGCCGTTCCAGCGCGATGGTCTTGGGGTCTTTTTCGGGTTTGGTCAGGTTGATGGTGATTTCCAGTTCGCCATAGGGGGTATCGGAGTTCCACTGGATGTTTTTGGCAATCTGGGCGGTGCGGATGTAATTGGTCACTACGCACAGGTCATAGAACCAATCGGTTGCCGCTTTGGCGCCTTTGCGCTCATACAACTTCTTGAACTTCTTGCAGACTTCGCTCTCCCGGGGCATCAGGGCGCCCATCAGGCGGGTTTCAAAGTTGATGCGGTACTGGGCAACGGCGCCGTCAAACAGCTCTTTCTGTGCGGCCAGTTCCACCATCTCGTCCAACAGGGCAGCAGGGGTATCAAAGTTTTCTTTCGGGGGCTTGGCCTCGCTGGGGGCACTCAATGCCAGAAGATCCAGCAATGTGTTGCGCGCAATCAGAATGTCCAGGTCCTTGATGAGTTTGTGCTTGCGGCCAAAGCGCAGCAAGCGTTCCACATCCAGGGCCAGACGGGCATCGCGCTGTTCCGGGGTCAATGCGGTGCAGTCAAATTCGTTCTTTGCCATAATTACCCTCCTGTAGCGGTGTGTTTTCGGTTCTGTTATACTAACCATACCGCAAAAAACCTCCGTTTTCCATAGCGCTGCGTGTCATGCTTTTGCAGTTTTCATGCACAAGGCAACATTATTCCAGATATTGGGTACTGACCCAACCACGCAGCCAGTCCTGGTACAGCACAAACGTCCAGCCGGGGACCGTGCTGCTGGTTCCCAGTTCCCGTACGGCGGAACCCGGTGGTATGCTGCCGATTTTTTCATATTGGGTGCCGGGACCTGCGCGTACATTCAGGTTGTCATCCCGTATGGTAGTGTAGTCGGTACGGCGCCCGTTGCCCGGGTAGGTATCCGGGAAAACCGTGGTCAACGGAACCAGGCGCAGGGCGTCTTCTTCATCGGTTTGTCCATAAGGCGCCGGGGTCGGTACCGCGGCACTGGGAATCCGGAATGCATGCCAGCCGTCGTCCAGCTTCAGCCAGCCAAGCCCGCCGTCCCACACAATACCCTGGTACTCGCAGGGCAGGTATTCCAGCCCGGCACTGTCCAACAGACCATACTTTTCATCGCGGCTTACGGCGGCGTATCCGTTCAGCAGGGGAGAAGCGTAGCCGGTATCGGCCCAGATGTTCCAGTACACCGGGTCATAGACGGGGGAGGTGACTTCCTTGCCGTAACCGTCCAGATAGACCCACTTGTCGCCGCGCCGTGCCGCTGCCAGCAAAGCACCATTATAGAATAACTCTGCCTGTTGGTATTCGTAGTTGTTGAGGGCCGTACCTTCTGCGGAACGATAGCGGAAGGAGGCACCGGCATCATAGTCTACATCCAGTCCCCAGCTTTCCTGTATCAGTGTGCCGGGTTGGGTGGGGAACCACCAGCCGCGGCTTTCCTGCTGACCGGGAGAAATATGCGTGGGCATACCGGGCCCCAGGTTGCCGATATAGGCAAACATCTGGTCGGCGTTCTCGTCCCAAAAATAGAGCTCATACCCGGGACCGCAATGCTCTGCGTGGCAGATGCGTCCTTCCCCTACGGTGGTAAGGTATTGCCCCGCAGAGGTCCAGAAAGAGGCGTCGGCATCCTCTTTGAAGGCAAGCCAGGCAGGCTGTTGGGGGGCGCTGTCGGAGCACATGGCAATGGGCTGGTCAAATTCGCAGGGTAAGACCATGCTGCCGTCGTTGCGCATCAATCCCCAGCGCCCGTTTTGGGACATGGTATAGTAGCCGCTGAGCGGCGGATCAAACTGGGTGAAATGGTAGACCAGCCGGATTTCGTCGTAGGGCAGTACGGCCAGATCCATGGCCTGCAACGATCCCGGCATCGAAATTGCGGATTCCGGTACAGTGCTGCCGGAAGGGGCAGAGGACGCCTCTTCCGCGGTTTCCTGCGTACCGGCAGTTTCCGGCGTGTCAGAGAGGGCCGGTTTCTGCAAGGCGGGCGTACAGGCAGACAATCCCAGAAGCAACGCGGAAAGAAGGACAAGACGTTTCATGGCCGGCACCACCTTTCGCCATTTTATGCGATAGAGAAGGGGCTGTTTTCTTTCTTTCTTTCTTTTATTGTCGCATTTTGTCGTACGGTTGTCAATCAAAAATCCCCTGCCGGGATATACCCGGCAGGGGATAGAAAAACTTATTTTTTCAAATCGCTGAACAGATCTTTGTGGTAAACGCCATCGGCAACCAACTGGGCAAAACTGTCAATGACGATCTGCTTGTCCTCTGCGTAGGTGACGCCGAACCACTTGTCGTGGGTGGGCAGAACCTTGACGCTTACAGTGCCTTTGTGCAGCAGTTCATCAATATAGATGGGCAGCAGATATTCGGCCTTCAGCGGGTTGGCAGGCTCTGTTTTTTCAAAGAATTCCACAAAGCCGCTGTCCAGCAGATCCACAAAGGCGGGGGTCAGGCCCCACATATTCATGGAAACCAGGCTGTTCACGTCGATGGACTTGCCGCCGGCGGCTGCGCCGTCTGCGGTCTTTTCAATGCCGCTGGTTTCCAGAACGCCGGTCAGGTAGTGCTCTTCGTTCATCTGGCAGATGCCGCGGGTCACGGCGCCGTTGTCACTCAGGGTGTTTTTCAGCACAAAACCGGCCATGCACAGTTTGCCGGGTTCCGCGGGATCGTATCCCTGCAGGAAATCGTGCAGCTGCACAAACGCTTCCTTGCCGTAGTAATCGTCGGCATTGATCACGGCGAAAGGCTCCTGCAGGATACCTTTGCAGGCCAGCACAGCCTGACCGGTGCCCCAGGGCTTGGTGCGGCCTTCCGGAACAGCGTATCCTTCGGGTACGTTTTCCAACGCCTGGAAAGCGTAGGCAATCTCGACGCCCAACTCTTTGCAGGTGGCTTCGATGCGGTCGCCGATGGCTTCCTTGAAGGCCTGCTCAATGTCGTGGCGGATGATGAAAACGATTTTGTCAAAACCGGCTTCGATTGCGTCGTGGATAGAATAGTCCATGATAATCTCGCCATTCGGTCCAACCGCTGCCAGCTGTTTGATACCGCCGCCGAAGCGGGAACCGATACCGGCAGCCATGATAACCAATGCTGTTTTCATAGGTTCCTCCTGCTTTTCTGTTTTTTCTGATTTTTTATTTCAGGACCCGGCCGGAAACCGTCGGGTCAAACATTTTGTTTTTTACAGTCCCAGGTTGGCCTGAATGATCTCCAGGAACGCGGGCGTTGCCATATACAGAATCGCAACTTCCAGCAGGGCCAGAATCCCGATATACAAAATGGCTGCCAGCACATTGGTGCCGCCGCTGCGAGCCAGGGCTTCCGTGCGTTCAGGCCCTTCGGGACACTGCCGGCAGATGGCTTCGATGCGGTTCTTGGCATGCTTTTCGTACAGCGAAACCGAGAAAAGTGCCAGCAGCACACGCAGACCCCAGCTTGCAAACTCACCGATGGTGGAAGCCATGGGCAGCCAGCCCAGGGGCATGTTGCCGAACAAATCTGCGTTGTAGTACGCGATGGTGGTCAACATGGTGGGCAGGTAGAACAAAAGGGTCAGAGCTGCAGCCGCAATGCCTTCTTTCCACATCTTCCGGTACAGAAGATAAGCAGGACCAAAGAAAAAGGCAGAGAAAGAGAAGGTGACGCGGTGTTTGGTCTCGCTCATGCGGAAAAACTGCATCAGGTAGTACATGGGGGACCGCCCCAGGAAGATGGCCCAGTGCCGTGCTTTGATGCCGTCAATGGGATCATCGGGACCAACCTCGCGGCGGTAAATACCGCCGTCGAAGCCGGTGCCGTAGGCATCAATGTGGGGGCCGGCCGCAGACTGCGAACCCTGGGCGGGGTTCTGGGGGTACGCGCCGGCCTGCGGACGGCGTGCATAGATGGGCCCGGTTTCTTCCTGGGCAGCCTGTGCATCCGCATCTTCCGGGCGGGGCAGGGGAACGCCGCAATGGCTGCAGCGGGCGGCACCGGGTTCGTTGTGGGTACCGCAGTTGGGGCAGATCGCGGCGTGGGCCGCGGCCTCTGCCTCGGGGCCAAACTCCGGTTTCCATTCAAAACCGGAGGCATGCTCCGACTGATGCATGCAGGCGCCTACTTTGTGCCAGCAGGCGCGGTGATAAGGGGTGCCGCAGTCGGGGCAAACGACGATGTCGTCATCGTCGGTAAAAGCCTGCTCACAGACAGGGCAGTGGTTTCCAGTATAACGTGCCATGTGTATAGTATCCTCCCAATAGCATAGAGCCATTATACCGCATCGGTCCTGCAAATGCAAAGAATTTTCTATGAAGTTTCCGCATTCTGGCAGCTTTTGCGCAAAAAAGCCCCCCTTTACAACTTTTCCGATATGGTTTATACTATTACTATGTGAATTTATGCCAACCAAGGGGTAACGATATGATCACCATTGACGAATTGAAAGCAAAACTCGGCGGAATGAAAACTTCCGTTGATGACCTGCGCGAAGCACTTTCCATTGAGGCAAGTGAAAAGCGGCTGGCAGAGCTGGAGCATCAGATGACGCTGCCCGGTTTCTATGACGACCAGGAGAAGAGCCAGCGCGTTATCAGCGAGATGGGCGAAGTGAAAAACAAGCTGGAGCGTTTCGGCAAGCTCTCCACCCAGTATGAGGAAGCGGAGACCCTGCTGGAAATGATCGAGGAAGAAAACGATCCTTCTCTGGCCAGTGAGGGCGAGCAGGCTGTGGAAGATGTGGAGAAATCCATTGAGGAACTGCAGCTGATGACTATGCTCAACGGCGAATATGACCACAGCAATGCCATTCTGACCTTCCATGCCGGTACGGGCGGAACCGAGGCCCAGGACTGGGCCGAGATGCTCTACCGCATGTATACCCGCTGGGCGGAAGCACACGGGTACAGTGTGGAAGTGCTGGATGTGCTGGACGGTGATGAAGCCGGCATCAAGTCTGCTTCCATGATGATCAAGGGCGCCAATGCCTATGGTATGCTCAAGAGTGAGCATGGTGTGCATCGTCTGGTGCGCATCAGCCCCTTTGATGCCAACGCCCGCCGCCAGACCAGCTTTGCCAGCCTGGAAGTTATGCCGGAACTGGACAACAACATCCAGATCGAGATCAACCCGGCGGATATCGAAATGCAGGTGTACCGTTCTTCCGGCGCCGGTGGTCAGCATATCAACAAGACCTCCTCGGCGGTTCGCCTGATCCATAAGCCCACGGGCATTGTTACCAGCTGCCAGACCCAGCGCAGCCAGCTGCAGAACCGCGAATACGCCATGGAAATGATGAAGGCCAAGCTGTATCAGATCGCACTGCAGCAGCATAAGGATAAGATCGACGACATCAAGGGTGTACAGAATGAGATCGCCTGGGGGCACCAGATCCGCAGCTACGTCTTTATGCCGTATACGCTGGTCAAGGATCACCGCACCAATTTTGAAAGCGGTAATGTGCAGGCTGTCATGGACGGCGACCTGGACGGCTTCATCTATGCCTACCTGAAGGCCAGCTCCCGCGGCGAACTGGCCGAGGTCTGAGCAGTCAACGGCAAACAGAGTTAAGGGACGATTCCCGCATAAACAATACAGCCAAAACAGCGGCATGGCCAGGCGCCATGCCGCTGTTTCTTATGTCAGGCAAGACCGGAAACATCAATCTGTACCGTGATTGGGCGGTCATTCCAGAAGGTGCCGTCGGCGCGATAGAAAAGCCGGGTCACCGTACCGTCTGCCGCCGTATAATCCAGGGCAAAAACCTGTCCGGTACTGACATCCACCGGATAATTGTCATAGGGCAGAACGTCGTCTACCGTAGGGCAGTTGGCAAAATCTTCCGCACCGTCTTCCAGACGCCAGAATTTCCGGGAAACCAACTTCTTGGAAAATCCCGAAACATCCTGCTCTCCCCAATAGGATGCCGTGTAGGTCTTTTCTCCTACCGTGATTTCTTCCAGGACGGGGTCTTCGGCGTACAGTTCGCTTACATCGGCGGTGTGCACACGGCCGGGATATTGTTCGGCCAGTTGGGCGGCCATGCGGGGTGTCTGCTCATCGCCCTCCAGACTCACATGGTAGGCCCCGTAAATGCCCATGACGGATTCTCCCTCCAGGGAGTCAAAGGCCTGGGCGAAGTTTTTCACCATCTGATTTTCCCGGTAGACGGCATCGTTGTCACGATAATAGGTCTTGCCCTGTTCAATGGAGTCCAGGGTCCGGCGGTAAGTGTCGGAATCTTTCATTCCCTTGTAATTCAGCCACACCAGATAGCGGTTGCCGGTGGTCTTGTATTGATGCCCTACGTCGGTACCGTGGAAAATGGTCTCGGGGCAGGTTTCCTTGATGGCACGATAAAAGTCCATCGCGTATTGTGAATGGCCCTGTGTGCCTTCCCAGTCCTCGTAGAGTTCCTCCAGAATGGTGTCATCTTCTGCCTGCATCCATAGGTTCAGATACTCGGCCGAGTAAGAAGCCATTTCCACAAACAGATGCCGCATTCCTGTGGCATAGTAGCCCTGCCAAATTTCCAGCTCTTTTTTCAGCTGCATTTCATTGCTGTGAGATTCGCCGTATAAATAGATCTGGCCGCTTGTGTTTTGGGCTGCGGTTTCCTCCGTCTGGGCTGCGGTTTCTTCTGTCTGGGCCGGAACGGTCGCTGGTTCGGAAGCCGTAGAGGCCGCTGTACAACCGGTTGAAACCAGAAGCCACAGAACAGAAGCCAACAGCAGGAATCCGGTGGTAAAACGACGCCTCATAAAATCCCTCCCGCCATGGATATAGCTAAATCAGATTTTGATTTCATTGTATACCAACCGGCCGGCCAATGCAAGAAAGTACCATTTCTAAGACAAATCCGCCTTTATTTGTTCACAAAGGCCGGGTATACTAGTTTCTATCCCATAGGAACAAGGAGGCTCTGTATGGCATCCCACTCGGGTCTGTCGGCCGCCGAAGTGGCGGCACGGCAGCAGCAAGGTAAAATCAATCATCCGCCCCAATCCCCCACCAAGACGGTCGGGGTGATCGTGCGGGACAATCTGTGCACCTATTTTAACCTGGTGTTTGTGGTGCTGGCTGTGATGCTGGCATCGGTGCGTTCCTGGCTGAATATGGGCTTTTTGGGTGTGGTGGTCTGCAACACGCTCATCGGCATTGCCCAGCAGCTGCGCGCCAAAAAGACCATCGACGAATTGACGCTGGTATCGGCCCATAAGGTGGATTGCCTGCGCGACGGTGTCTGGGGCAAATGCCTGTCGGAAGAATTGGTACAGGATGATGTGGTGGCCTTTCATGCCGGGGAGCAGATTGTAGCCGATGCCGTTGTGCTGGAAGGCAGCGCCCAGGTGAATGAATCACTGATTACCGGGGAAGCAAAGGCTGTGCCCAAAACGGTGGGCGGGGAACTCCGGTCGGGCAGTTTTCTCATGTCCGGGCATTGCACCGCGCGCCTGACGCGGGTGGGCGCGGAAAGTTACGCCAGCCGCCTGACCGCGGCCGCCCAGGCAGATGGCCATAAGGTGGCCAAGGGCGAGATGATGCGTTCGCTGGATAAACTCATCAAAGCCATTGGCCTGGGGCTGATACCTGTAGGGGTAGCCCTGTTCTATAAACAGCACTGGATGCTGGCCATTGATCTGCGCAGTTCGGTGGAAAGTGTGGTAGCGGCGCTGATCGGCATGATTCCCGAGGGGCTCTACCTGCTGACCAGTGTGGCGCTGGCGGTAGGAATGCTGCGTCTGGCACGCCGTCGGGTGCTTACACAGGACATGAACTGCATTGAAACGCTGGCCCGCGTGGATGTGCTTTGTGTGGATAAAACCGGGACCATTACCGAGAGCGCCATGCAGGCCGATGATCCGGTATTGCTGAGCGCTGTGCCGGTAGAGGAGATTTTGCGCAGTTATTATGGCGCGGAAGAGCCGGATAACGACACAGGCCGTGCCTTGAAAGCCCGCTATGGGCAGGCAGGACCGCTGTGGCCGGTCACGGGAGAGATCCCTTTCAATACGGCCTATAAGTACAGTGCAAAATCTTTTGGAGAAAAAGGTGTTTATGTGGTGGGGGCACCGGATATTCTGGCGGGTCCCCGTGCAGGGGAACTGCGTGCAAAGCTGACCCCGCTGCTGGCGGAAGGCCGTCGGGTGCTGCTGCTGGCCCGGTATCAGGGAGCATTGCCCGCAAAACCGGAACAGCTGGACAATACCCGGTTGGAGTTCCTGGCGCTGCTGCCGCTGCAGAACCGCATCCGGGAAAATGCCCCGCAGACTTTTGCCTATTTTGCAGGGCAGGGGGTAGACATTAAGGTGATTTCCGGCGATGATCCGCAGGCTGTCAGCCATGTGGCGGCCCAGGCGGGCATTGCCCATGCGGAACAATGGGTGGATGCCGCATCGCTCCACAGTGACGCGGCGCTGGAAGATGCAGCCCGGCAATGTACGGTGTTTGGCCGTGTAACGCCAGAGCAAAAGCGAAAACTGGTGCATGCACTGCAAAACCAGGGGCACACGGTAGCAATGACAGGGGACGGCGTCAACGATGTGCTGGCACTCAAAGATGCAGACTGCGGCATCGCCATGGCTTCTGGCGCGCAGGCGGCCAGTCAGGTGGCGCAGCTGGTACTGCTGGACTCCGACTTTGGCGCCCTGCCGGATGTGGTGGCCGAAGGCCGCCGGGTCATCAACAACATTCAGCGTTCGGCTTCGCTGTTTCTGGTCAAGAATATTTTCTCGCTGCTGCTCAGCCTGGCAGCTCTATGCCTGCCGCTGGCTTACCCGTTCCAGCCCTTGCAGCTTTCGCTTCTGTCGGCGGTCACCATTGGTCTGCCGTCCTTTGTGCTGGCATTGGAACCGAACTATGAGATGGTACGGGGGAAATTCATACACAATGTATTGCATGCGGCGCTGCCCGGCGGTCTGACGGACTTTTTGCTGGTTTTTTGCGCCCAGGGGTTTGCCTATGCGTTTGATCTTCCGGCAGATGCCTTGGGAACGATCAGCACGCTGCTGACCTTGGAAACCGGATTGATTGTACTGTTCCAGGTCTGCGATCCGTTTACGCCCCTGCGCTGGACCCTGTGGGGCAGCTGTACGATCCTGGGTCTGGGTGGTGCGGTGCTCTTTTCGCCCTGGTTGGAACTGGTGCCGCTGGACCTTGGCAGTACGCTGGTGCTGGTGGTTTTGGCAGCACTGGTGCTGCCGGTACTGCGCACGGCAACGCACCTTGTGGATCAGCTCTGGAAGGCTGGCCGCCGTTTGAACAGACAAAAAAAGAAAGCATAAAAAATACCGCCCGAAGGAAATTTCCCTTCGGGCGGTATTGCTATGGAAAGATCAGTAGGTTTCTGCCGGGCGGTGCGTTTCCTTACGGAACATCAGGCAAAGGCTTACGCACAAAAGCAGGCAGGAAAGCCAGATGGTGCGCAGCCCCAGCCAGGCCATGCATTGCGCGCCCACACCGGCACCCAGCGCAAACAGTACGATCACGGCGAAATAGTGGGCCGCTTTGCGCAGCGCTTTTTGGTCGTGCAGGCGCAGCCCGGTGACCAGAGAATCCATGCCGCTGCGCAGGTTGCCGATGCACATGGTGCTGGCAAAGGGATACCCGTGTACTTTGCGGAAAGCCTGTACCTGCATGGCGCAGGCGAAGGAAACCAGGGCGTTGGCAGCAAGGTTCCATGCTTCCGGCAAAAAGCCGACGGCAAAGAGCAGAAGGATCTCCACCAGCAGTACCAGCTGGCGCCAATGCAGCCGAAACCCTTCTTTGCAGCATACCCGGATCAGTTCCGCAGCGGCCACACCCAGTGCAAAGGCAAGAACCGGCACCAGATAGTGCAAAAAGCGTGCCCAGTCCCCGGCAAAGAAGGACTGCCCCATAAAAACGATGTTGCCTGTCTGCGCATTGGCAAAGACACTGCCGCGTCCCAGGTAGGTGTAGGCGTCCTGCAGGCCGCCGGAAAGAGACAGAAACAACACCGTGCGGAATGCCTCGGACATCTGCCGGGATTCCCGTGAAATTTGTTGTGCCATACACAAAACCCCTCTCGTTCGCAAAGGCCGCGGCCTTGTGCCGCAGCCGGTCCGTGGCCCATTATACTCCCATGGCAAAACTGTGTAAAGAGCTGTAAAAAATGCCCCGGCACCTGCGAGTGCCGGGGCATTTGAATCTTTGAATCAGAAATCGGTGCTGTGTTCTTCCGCGCGCAGGTCATCCCGCTGCAATTCGGCCAGCAGGGCGTCTTCTCCGGCGTGAAGCAGAAGTTTTTGGCTGTACAAGTCAAAACGTTCGCATTCGTTATCTGCCAGGAACGGTGCCGAGTCAGGACCCAGAGCCAGCTCGTTGACAAACACGACCATTTCCTGCCCATCCGGGAAGGCACGCTCCATAAAATCAAAGGCGCTTTCCAATGCCTCGGAAGCCGTAGCAACCGCATCTTCCCGCTTGTGGACCTGCTGGTTAAAAGCGGCGCGCACCGTATCAAAGGCGTCGTCGGCATCCAGGCAGCGCTCCAGCGGTTCGGCCCACTGGTCCAGCAGGGTGGCCGCACGGGTGCGGGTGGCTGCCTCGGCGGGCAAAATGGTGCCGGCCGCTTTGCCCTCTTCCAGGCGTGTGCGGTAGGCTTTCCGCTGTTCGGCAAACAACCCGGCGGGGGTGTCCTCCGGACCGGCCTGATTCAGTGTGCGCTTGAAGGTCCGCAGCTGCTGGTAGCAGGCATCGGTAACGGCATCGGCGCTGCGGGCAGCGGCAAACCGTGTATTCAGCCCCGCCAGCAGCAGGCTGACCAGACTGATCCGTTCATCAAAGCTGGCGTTCAGAGCACGTTCCAGCACGGCGTCAAAAGGCTTGCCCTGCAGGATATCCTCCACGCCGTAGTCCTGGTGATATTTGCGGTACAGCACCCAGTAAGCGGCAAAGTCCCGGGCAACTTCCGGATGCCGCAGATACTGCCCGATCACACCCTCGTCCACCGGCAGGTCCAGTTTGTCCGCAGCCTGCAGGAAAGCGGACAGATCTTCCCATCCGCGGGCGGTCACGAACTGCGGCCCGTCTACGTCGTTTTCAATCTTGTAAAAATGCTGCGGACGCAGTTCCAGATAGGCCATTACGGCCGGATGCAGACGATGCGCACGGGCATAGTCCTGCCATACACTGAGCTTGGGTTCGATATCAATGCGGCGTACACGGTCCAGTGTGACCAGGTCAAACTCCCGTACACTTTTGTTGTACTCCGGCGGGTTGCCTGCCGCCACAATTACCCAGCCGCCCGGCACCGCCTGGTTGCCGAAGGTTTTGCACTGCAGGAACTGCAGCATGGTGGGGGCCAGCGTTTCGCTTACGCAGTTGATCTCGTCAATGAACAAAATGCCGTTCTGTTTGCCGGTGCGCTCCATGGCGGCGTAAACGCTGGCAATGATTTCACTCATGGTGTACTCGGTTACGCTGCGGGTTTTGCCGCCAAAATTGCGCTCCCGGATAAAGGGCAGGCCCACAGCACTCTGGCGGGTGTGGTGGGTGATGGTATATGCCACCAGGGCAATGTCACATTCCAGCGCGATCTGCTCCATGATCTGGGTCTTGCCCACGCCCGGAGGGCCCATCAGCAGAATAGGGCGCTGCCGCACCGGCGGAATCAGCGGGCAGCCGGTATCATCACAGGCCAGATAGGCCTGTACAGTATGTTTGATCTCCTCTTTGGCACGTTGGATGTCCATGTGCTATCATCCTTTCGGTTGGGGTAGGAACTCTTCGGGCTGCAGCACAAGCCGCATGGCCCAGGGGGGAACATCAGGGGGAACGCCGCCGTTTTCCAAAAACAAAAAGGCAACGTCAAAAGGCGGACGTCTGGCGGGATAAATGCCTTTGCCGTCGGTAAAGTACAAAACGCCCTGCATATCGCGCAGCGGCCCTTCGGCACGCAGCTGTTCAATGCGGGCAAAGGCCGGGCGAAAATCCGTCCCGCCGCCGCCCACCAGGGTGAACTGTTCGGTGTAGCGGTCCAGAGCTTCCAAGTCATACAGCCAGGTTTCGTCACGCACTGCATTGTCGGCCTGCATTACCAGAATCCGGCAATGGCGGAAAAAACTGTCCTGACTGGTCAGCAGGGTAAAGGTCTCCCGCAAAAAATTCTTCACCAGATCCCCGGCGGTGGATTCGCTGGTATCCAGCACAATTACAAAGTCACGGATCTTTTTGCTTTCGCGGCTTTCCAGTGGCTCAATCAGCGGCATCTTGCCGTAGGTGCGCAGACCATAGGTGTAGTAGCCTAAATCAAACTCATCGGGGTCCAGGTGCGGCTCTTCCCGCCAGACGGCAAACCGGCGCAGAAAATCTTTATAACTGCGGCGGCTGCGGCTGGCCTGTACCTGGGCCTGCAGCGCCTGGGCACCGTCACTCTCCCCGGCCTGGCGGCCGGACTCTTCCATGCTCAGTTGGGTCTGGCGCCCCATCTGCTCCCACTGTTTGCCGCGCATCTGGGCAGCGGGACTGTCGGGATCATCGGGCCACAGCCGGTGGCTGTCGCAATAAAATTCCCGTTGGTATTTCAGTCGTGTGGCGGCATCGGTATGAAGCAGCGCACGGTAGATGGGGCCGGCGGCCAGCAGTTTGCACTGATCTTTCAGCTGGGCATAGGTTTGTTGCCGCAGCCAGCCCACCGGGCGGGTAGTGGCGGGACTGTTCAGAGAATCCAGGATATTTTCTACCGCAATATCGCAGGCAAGTCCCCACAAATCGGCATCGCGGCGGTCCCGCAGCCACAAATGGCGCAGGATACAGTGCAGCAAACTGTGCAGATAGGCACGCGGCAGGTAGCGCCTGTTTTTTCGGTAGGTGGTCAGAACCCATTCCGGTGGGTAGTACAACTGGGCGCCGTCCGTTGCCAGTGCCGTCTGAGTACTGTTCAGCGGGGCAGGGGGCAGGGCGCCCAAGGCGGCGTTCAGATACCGCTGGTCCAGGTACAGCTCGCCGCGGATCTGTTCCATCACCCGGCGGGCCATCGTCTGTTCCCACTCGGTCTGTGTTTCGATGTGCGGCATAAGCCCCTCCATTATAAGTCGTCAAAATCGTATTGCTTGGCAGCGCGTTTGGGTCGTGCCAGCAAAATGGCGGCACCGGCGCTCCAACCGGCCCGGGCACACTGGGAAGCGGCATCCCGCACCGCCAGCCCAAGGCCTGCCAGCAGCCGTAAGGCTGCTTCGTTCCGTTCCCGGATGGCCCATCCAAAAGCCGCGGCAGGGTGGGCTGTCAGATAGAACTCGTAGTCGGTGCGGGCGTTGTCCTGCAAAGCAAAGGGAAAAAGCAGCCGCCCCAAGGCCAGGCGGCACAGTTTATCCTCGCTCTCGCCCACACAGGCCTGGGCAAAGGTGGCGTCATAGGCTGCGTAGTCCACGGCGCTGCCGGCAAAACATTGCCGCATCCGATAGCCTTCTCCCTCGATGCTGCGGTTGAAGATGTGGGCCGGTGTGTTTTCATCCAGCAGCTCAAAATACTCCGGGTAAAAAAGCCGGACACCCGGCGCATCCAGAAACTCCACTTCAATATCCGCACTCACTGCACCCAACAGTTTCTTCAGGCCGGTGCCGGCGGCAGGGGAGGCACGCAGTGCAAAGGTGCGCAGCGCGCGGCAGTTGGTAAAAAGGTCACTGCCCAGGCTTTCCAGGTTGGGACCGACTTCAATGCGGCGCAGTTTGCGGCAATTGTAAAAGGCCGCACTGTGCAGGACCCGCAGGGTATCCGGCAATATGGCTTCTTCCAGAAATTCCCCCGTCACTTCATGGTTTTCCTCGGAACCGACCGGCCAAATACGGCCTTCTTCCACGGGGTGCACGGCAAAGCAGTAAGGCCCCAGTTCCGTTACCGGCAGACCGTCGATTTCCTCGGGAATCACAGGGCAGGGGGAGTCGCCCAACACCCGTAAAATGCGCGCTCCGCCGGTGCAGGGTTGCCATAAAAAAGTCATAGAAATCCCCCTCTTTACAATATCGCCATTATAGCATAAAATAGGTGCGCAAGGAATACAAAAGAGGAGAAAAACAGGATTTATCATGCGTAATGTCAAACAAACCGATATCTTGACCGGCAGCATTCCACGGCAACTGCTGGTCTTCTTTCTGCCGATCTGGTTTGGCACTTTGTTCCAGCAATTGTACAATACAGCCGATACACTGATTGTCGGCAACTTTGTAGGTACCAATGCATTGGCGGCGGTCGGTGCGACCGGCGCTTTTGTCAACCTGCTGGTGGGCTTGTTTGTAGGCCTGTGCAGCGGTGCCGGCGTGGTGGTGGCCCAAAGCTACGGTGCCCGGGACGTGGACGCCGTAGACCGGCAGGTACATACATCCCTGGTATTCAGTGTGGTGATCGGCGCGCTGCTCACCGTGCTGGGCTTGCTGACGGCAGAGCCGGTATTGCGCCTGATGGGTACGCCGGATGAGATCATCGGGGATGCGGCTTTGTATCTGCGCATCTACTTTTTGGGAATGATCCCGCAGATCCTGTACAATATGGGCACCAACATCCTGCGTGCAGCGGGCGACTCCAAGCGGCCGCTGTATTTCCTGATTGTGGCGTCGCTGGTCAACATTGTGCTGGACGTGATTTTTATTGCGTTGTTCCACTGGGGCGTGGCAGGCGCGGCGCTGGCGACCATCATCAGCCAGGTGGCCAGTGCGGTTCTGACGTTGCGCTGCCTGGCCGGGTCGCAGGGAATGCCGTGGCACCTGGCGGCAAGCAAATTGCGGATGGAACGTACCATTCTTGTGGCAATCTGTATGATCGGTATTCCGGCAGCTGCCCAAAGTGCGCTGTACAACGTCAGCAACATGATGATCCAGAGCTGTATGAACGGTTTTGGTACCGATACCATCGCAGCCTGGGGCGTCTACGGCAAAATCGACTTCATTTTCTGGATGACCATCAACTCGCTGGGCATTTCCATTACCACCTTCGCCGGGCAGAATTTCGGCGCCAAACAGTATGACCGTGTACGCCGCGGAACCCGCATCTGCCTGGCTATGGCTGCCGGTATCACCATGTGCATCAGTGTGGTGTTCTACTTTGCGGCAGGACCCCTGCTCCGGATGTTCAGCCAGGATGCCGAAGTGATTGCCGTAGGTGTGGAAATGATGCATGTGCTGGTTCCCGCTTATGTGACTTATGTCTGCATCGAGATTCTTTCCGGCGCACTGCGCGGCTGCGGAGATGTACGGGTGCCTACGATCATTACGGTGTTCTGCGTCTGCGGGCTGCGTATTGTGTGGCTGCTGACAGCGGTGCCGGTATGGCATTCGGTGGCTACGGTGGAGCTCAGTTATCCCATTACCTGGACATTGGCTTCGCTGCTGTTTGTGATCTATTACCGCAAAGGCGGATGGCTGAAACGCTGTATCGCCGCCCATCACAACGAGTAACAGACAAAAGAAAAGACCGACGCTGCGGCGTCGGTCTTTTTATGTTTTACAGTTTGAAGCTGTCTTTCAGGGTCACAATGCGGTTGTATACACCAGGGTGTTTGCTGTCGGGGGTGAAATAGCCGGTGCGCACAAACTGGAACCGCTCGCCGGGCTGTGCATTCTGCAGGCTTTCCTCCAGCTTGGCGTGGGAGATAACCGTTACGCTTTCGGGATTCAGGTAATCCTTGAAGTCGGCACCGTCCGGAATACTGTTCATGTTGGCTTCGGTAAACAGTTTATCGTACAGGCGGACTTCTGCTTCCACGCAGTGGTCACAGCTGACCCAGTGGATGGTGCCGCGTACCTTGCGGCCGTCGGCGGGATTGCCGTTCTTGGTTTCCAGATCGGCTTGTGCATGAATGGCCGTAACGTTGCCGGCTTCATCCTTGTCCACACCGGTGCAGCGTACCAGATAAGCGCCCATCAGGCGGACTTCGCTGCCCAGGGTCAGGCGTTTGAACTTGGGCGGCGGTACTTCAAAGAAGTCGCTGCGGTCGATCCAGACTTCTTTGGTGAATGCGACTTTGCGCGTGGTGGTATCGTTGGCGTCGCGGTTCGGGTTGTTGGGCAGGTCAAAGTACTCGCAGGCATCGGCAGGGTAGTTGTCGATGATGAGCTTGACAGGGTCCAGCACAGCCACGCGGCGCTGGGCATTCAGTTCCAGTTCGGCGCGCAGTACGGCTTCCAGCTGACGCATATCCACCAGGCTGTCGGCTTTGGAGATGCCGGCTTCCTTCACAAAGGTGAAGATGCTGGTGGGGGTGTAGCCACGGCGGCGCAGGCCGCTCAGGGTGGGCATACGGGGATCATCCCAGCCGTCCACAATGTTCTTTTCCACCAGTTCGCGCAGGTAGCGCTTGCTCATGACGGTGTTGGTCACATTCAGGCGGGCAAACTCGCGCTGTTTGGGGAATTCGGTGCCGAACAGGTTGCGGACCACCCAGTCGTACAGGGGGCGATGGTTCTCGAATTCCAGGCTGCACAGGCTGAAGGTAATGCCTTCAATGGCGTCCTGAATCGGGTGTGCAAAGTCGTACAGCGGGTAGATGCACCACTTGTCGCCCTGGCGATGGTGCGCCACATGCTTGATGCGGTAGATTGCAGGGTCACGCATATTCATGTTGGGGCTGGCCAGATCGATCTTGGCGCGCAGCGTCTTTTCGCCGTCGGCGAATTCCCCGGCACGCATGCGGCGGAACAGGTCCAGGTTCTCTTCCGGTGTGCGGTCGCGGTACGGGCTCGGGCGGCTGGGCTTGCCGGCATCGTTGCCGCGGTATTCCTGCATCTCTTCACGGGTCAGGTCATCCACATAAGCTTTGCCTTCCCGGATCAGCTGCTCAGCGTACTCATAGCAGCGCTCAAAATAATCGCTGCCGTAGAAGATGCCGCCGTTGGGGTCGGCACCCAGCCAATGCAGGTCCTGCAAAATGCTCTGTACGTACTCGTCGCCTTCACGTGCGGGGTTGGTGTCGTCAAAGCGCAGGTTGAACTGGCCGCCGTAGTGTTTGGCCATGGTGTAGTTGATGAAAATAGCCTTGGCCGAACCGATATGCAGGTATCCGTTGGGCTCCGGCGGAAAACGGGTATGCACGGTATCGACCTTGCCCTCGGCAAGGTCGGCGTCAATGATATCCGTCAAAAAGTTGGAAAATTTTTCTTCTGCCATAAATTGCACCCCAAAATTTTAGTGTCCTTTTATTGTACACTACTTCGTATAAAATGGCAAGGGCGGACTTCAGAAAAACAACACTTTACAAGCAGCAAAAAGCGGCGTACAATGTATACAGAATTTGGACGGATATATAACGGAAACTGTTGCATCTGCTCAAAAAATGTGAAAAAGGAGAACCACTGCTATGGTAAATCGCATTGTTCTGAACACCATTTCCTATCATGGCCACGGCGCCATTGAGAACATCGTCCCCGAGCTGACCGCCCGCGGCTACAAGAAAGCCTTTGTCTGTTCCGACCCCGACCTGGTCAAGTTCGGCGTCACCAAAAAAGTCACCGACCTGCTGGATGCAGCAAACTTTGCTTATGCCCTCTACAGCGACATCAAACCCAACCCCACCATCCAGAATGTGCAGGACGGCGTAGCCGCTTTCAAGGCCGCCGAAGCGGACTGCATCGTGACCATCGGCGGCGGT
>NZ_JACJKP010000120.1 GCF_016901605.1 Gemmiger formicilis | reverse complement strand
TCATGAAAGCCGCAAAAATCACATAAATTGAGAGGAACGGAGGTGGACACCATGGGTTTGCTGCGCCGCTGCCTGCACATATTGCTGTGTACGGCGTTGTTCGCAGGCAGTACGGCTCTGTCGGTATTGGCGGTTGCCAACCTGCCGGGGCATGAATGGCTGCTGCGGGGAGCCCTGCTGTGGCAGGACCCAGTGGCTGCGGCAGCCGTCACATGGCCTGTTCCGCAGCAAAAACCTGCGCCGCAAGCAACCTCTGCACCGGAACCTGTAACGGCTACCGAAGAAGCTTCCGCCGCGGTGCAGGAACCACAGGGGACAGCGACACCTGCGCCCGCCGCCATACCGGAACCCACGGCGACTCCGTTGCCCAGCGCTGCACCGGATATCGAAAATTCCGGCAGTATCCGGGCAGAACAATTCGGCCAGGGCAGCGGGGAGGGCTATATTACCCTAAACGCCGGCAGCATCCGCAACTATACTTCCTGCAGTGATGCAGACCTCCGGTCGGCGGTCAGTACGCCTTCACTGCCTTTTGATGTGGAAGTAGACAGCGATGAACCTCAGGTTCTCATTCTGCATACCCATGCTACCGAAACCTACCAGACCTGGCCGAACCTGATTTACGATCCGGATTTTACGGCACGTACCCAAAACACCGCCCTGAACATGTGCGCGGTGGGGGAAAAGATGACGCAGGTCCTCAACGATGCAGGCATCAACACCCTGCACGATACGACTCTGCACGATTCCCCCAGTTACACCGAAAGCTATGACCGCAGCTACGCCACGACCCAGGCCTATCTGGAAAAATATCCTTCCATCAAGGTGGTGCTGGACGTTCACCGGGATGCCATCGAAGATTCCGACGGCACCCGGGTCAAACCGCTGTGTACCATCAACGGGGAAGATACCGCCCAGGTGATGATCATTGCCGGGTGTGACAACGGTTCCAGCATCCGGTTGCCCAACTGGCGGCTGAATCTTCGGTTTGCGGCGGCATGGGAGGAAGCGATGGAGAGCCGCACCCCCGGCCTGACCCGCCCGGTGATGTGTGCTTACCGTTATTACAATCAGGACCTGACCACCGGCAGCCTGCTGATCGAGATCGGCGGCCATGCCAACACCGTCACTGAAGCGATACGTGCCGGTCAGTATGCGGCCGAAGCCCTGGCCGTACTGTTAGGCGGCCACCTGGACTAAGCGCCTCCCCTTTATAAAAAAGTACTGTACAATTTGGTCCGAACCCGCTATAATAAGAACAATCATTGTTTTTAGTAAGAGGAGTGGACCACCCATGCAGAGAACCGAACTCGTATCGCTGTACATGGCCACCCCCGCAGACGGCACCAAAGTCACTGTCTGCGGCTGGGCAAAAACAGTACGCGATTCTAAAAATATCGGCTTTATCTCGCTGTCGGACGGCAGCTGCTATAAGCCCGTACAGATCGTTTTTCAGGCTGATAAACTGTCCAATTACGCAGAAATTGCCAAGTGCGGCCTGTACACCAGTTTTGAGGTCACCGGCACCCTGGTGCTGACCCCCAACGCCAAGCAGCCTTTTGAAATCAACGCCGACGCCATCACGGTGCTGGGCACCTGCGGGCCGGAGTATCCGCTGCAGAAGAAAAAGATGGGCATGGACTATCTGCGTACCATGACCCATCTGCGCCCGCGCACCAACACCTTCAATGCGGCGTTCCGGGTGCGCGGCCAGGCAGCTTTTGCCATCCACCAGTTCTTCCATGAGCGGGGCTTCACCTATGTGCATACCCCCATCTTCACCGGCTCCGACTGTGAGGGTGCGGGCGAGATGTTCCAGGTTACCACCATGGATCTCAACGATATCCCCCGTACCGAGGATGGTGCCATCGATTACAGCAAGGACTTCTTCAAGCGTCCCGTGAACCTGACCGTTTCCGGTCAGCTGGAAGCGGAAGCTATGGCCATGGCTTTGGGCAACGTGTACACCTTCGGCCCCACCTTCCGTGCCGAGAAGAGCTACGATACCCGCCACGCCGCGGAGTTCTGGATGATCGAGCCCGAAATGGCTTTTGCGGACCTGAACACCTACATGGATACCGCCGAAGCCATGACCAAATATGTCATTCGCTTCCTGCTGGACAACTGCCCCGATGAGCTGGCCTTCTTCAACCAATTCTTTGACAAGGGCCTGATCGAGCGTCTGGAACTGGTGGCAAATTCCGACTTTGCCCGGGTCACCTACACCGATGCCATCGAGCTGCTGAAGCAGAACGATGCCAACTTCCAGTACAAAGTGTCCTGGGGTATGGATCTGCAGACCGAGCATGAGCGGTATCTCACCGAGCAGATCTTCAAAAAGCCTGTGTTTGTCACTGACTATCCCAAAGAGATCAAGGCGTTCTATATGCGCCAGAACGAGGACGGCAAAACCGTGGCTGCGGCAGATATGCTGGTGCCCGGTATCGGCGAGCTGATCGGCGGCTCTCAGCGTGAGGAGCGTCTGGATGTGCTGCTGGCCCGTCTGGACGAGCTGGGCCTGAGCCGCGAGGACTACGACTGGTACCTTGATCTGCGCCGTTTCGGCAGCGTAAAACATGCGGGCTACGGCCTGGGCTTCGAGCGCCTGTTGATGTATGTCACCGGCATTCCCAACATTCGTGACGTGATCCCGTTCCCGCGCACCTGTGGAGGTTTTTAATGCTGCGGCCCATTGCGCCGTCGCTGCTGCAATGGTTTCAGGCAAACAAGAGGCTCCTGCCTTTCCGGCAGGAGCCTTCTGCCTATCATATCTGGGTCAGCGAAATCATGCTCCAACAGACCCGGGTAGCCGCAGCGATTCCTTATTATAACCGTTTTATCGCGGCTTTACCCGACCCTGCCGCGCTGGCAGTCTGTGAGCCGGATGCATTGCGCAAACTGTGGCAAGGATTGGGGTATTATAACCGCGTCAACAATATGCAAAAAGCAGCCCGCATCGTATGTGAACAGTACGGCGGTGACCTGCCGGCGGACTACGATGCGCTGCGGGCACTGCCGGGAATCGGCGATTATACCGCGGGGGCCATTGCCAGCATTGCCTTCGGGATTCCCGCACCGGCGGTAGACGGCAACGTGCTGCGCGTTTTTGCCCGGCTTTATAATGATGATGCAGATATTATGCAGCCAGCCACCAAGCGCCTGTTTACCGGGCGGGTTCTGGACCAGATGCCCAAAGAAACCCCCGGCCCCTACAATGAAGCATTGATGGAGCTGGGTGCCTTAGTCTGTGTGCCGGGAGTACCGCATTGTGAGGAGTGCCCTCTGGCAGAACTCTGCCAGGGGTATGCGGCAGGGCGGCAGGCAGAACTGCCTGTGAAACCAGCCCCCAAAGCCAAGGCCCCGGTTGCGGTCACGGTGGCACTGGTACACAGCCCGGCGGGGCTTTTGCTGCAGCGGCGACCGGCCAAGGGATTGTTGGCCGGATTGTGGCAGCCGGCAGCCTGGGAGCGGGCACTTACCCGGGAAGAACTGGCCGCCGAACTGGAAAAAATCGGTGTGCAGGTCATCTGGGAAACGGCCCTGCCGGCGGCACGGCATGTGTTTACCCATAAAATATGGAACCTGGGCGGATGGCAGGGGACAGCCCCGGCCTGCCCTTTGCCGGACGGATGGGTATGGGCGGCCCCGGACCAGCTGGAACAGGTCTATGCGGTGCCCAATGCCTACGCGGCTTACCTGCAAAAATAGCGGCTGTGTTTGTCAAATTTTTACATATGCAGTGTTGTATTCCGGCGCCGGGTCGGGTATAATAAAAAAGACCCGGTGCAGGTTTACAAAAGCCTGTTCACCCGGTGATTTTACCGCTGTCAGGCCGCGGAAAACGGCCCCGATCACGGAAAGGAGAATGCCTCATGATGAAAAAATCGACGTTTGGCGCCGTATTGGCGTTTCTGTTTGCCGCGGCCGGTGCTTTGACCGCTGCCGCCCTCTACCTGTATCGCCGTGAGAAGGAGCTCGACGAATACGAGCGCCTGCTGTTCAGCGACGAGTATGACGACGAGGACGACGATTACGATGACGGCACGGTTTACGAGAAAATCCAGGACGAGCCTGTGACTTCCGTGGACGATACCGAGGATGCGGACGAAGTCAAGTTCTGATTCTTGATTCCGCACAGTACAAAAGAATAAGCCGCCGGGCGCAAACCTGACCGCGCCCGGCTTTTTAAGTCACCGTAAGGCGATGACCTGCTTTGCGGTATTGCCGCAAGCTGCCTGGAATACGGCATTCTTACCTGCCCGCAAGGCGGCTTGGCAAGGAGATGTTATGCGCAAATTACTGCTTTGGTTGGTCATGGTCGTTTTGATGGTCGCCCTGATTTTGGGCGGCACAGCAGCATTTTTGTACAGCCGTACAGGGGAAGATTCCCTTCCGCAGGAGCCGGTCACGTTTGGGGAACTGGCACTGGAACCCAACGGCTGGGATTGGGTTGTGCCTGTACTGGGGGATTCTGTCAATAAGACGTACCAGAGCCCGACCAACCTGACGGTGCAGCAACTGGGCACTTTTACAGACACCATTCCGCAGCTTGTGCTGCCGGAATGGGTCACCGGCGCGGAAGTTACTATTACGGCGCCGGACGGAACTTCCTGGTCCGGCGGTGTCGAGGACTGCAATACCTATACCTATACGCAGAACGGCGATTATGAGATCGTGGTTACTGCTTATCACCAGGAAAACGAGCCCCCCGCAGACCCGCAGGGGTGGTATGCTTACCGGGCAGGCTACACCATGCAGCTTACCCCCACGGTCACCCTCAGCAGCGAACGTGCGGCGCAGGGCAGTATCGTAGCCATTATGCTGTCCGGCATTCTGGACGGGGAGCCGTCACTGGAAACGGACCTGGGGACTGTCTGGTTCCGTAAAACCACCAGCGGCTATATGGGCTACATCCCGGTCACATACAACGCCGAAAGCGGCGACCATGTGATGACCTTGACCTGCGGCAGCCTGACGCAGGAGATTACACTGTCGGTCAGCAAGACCGAGTACGGCAACGTGGATGTGCCGGCGGAAGAAGACGTCGGCGGCGCGGAAGAGTTCCGCAATGCCATCTGGCCGCTGTACACCACCGGAGAAAGCGAGAAGTTGTGGTCCGGTGCCTTCCAGCGCCCCAGCGCCAGCGAAGTTACAATGTCTTACGGTGTGGTGCAGATGGTAGACGGGCAGCGCAGCGGTCAGGCCACCGGCCTGACTTACGGTGCAGCATCGGGAGAAACCATTACGGCGCCGCAGAACGGCAAGGTGGTTTTTGCCGGCACGCTTACCCTTACGGGCGGCACGGTCGTGATCGATCACGGATGCGGCGTCAAGAGTTATCTCTATGGGCTGCAGACGGTTACTGCCACCCAGGGGCAAACGGTTTCCACCGGGGATGCCGTGGGCACTGCAGGCGAAGAGCATGATTTGATTTACGAATTGCGGATCGGCAACAAATCCGTCGATCCGGATAAAGCGATTATGGGCAGCAGCGGACTGCAGTACCGGGAGTCGGAATAAGCCGCGGCGCTCTTGCTTATAAATAAACACAGACGACGAGGATAGTCTGTGTTTCAGCGATGAGGGGAACAGGAGAGTGGGATTTACCATGCAAGACGAGAAGAATAGAACCACGCCTCCGCAGGCAACCGGCGGCAAACACCGCCGCCGCAGAAAAAAAGGAAATGCCGGCCGGCCGCAGACTACTGCGCCGGAAACAGGCGTGAAGGCTGAAACGACGGAAGAAACAGCGGCACCGCAGGATGTATCCGCCGTGGTGGAACCTGTCTCGGAAGAAACGTCAGCAGAAGTTCAGAAGCCGGTTCTTGCAGCAGAAACGGCATCCGAAGCCCAGACTCCGGATGAAGTGGCTGAAACAGCCGAACTTCCTTCGGAGCCTTCCACCGAAACGGAACAGATGTCCGGTGAAGCAGAAACCGAAGAAAAGCCGGCGGAAGAACCTACAGCAACGGAAGAACCTGCTTTACAATCGGAGGAGGACGCACAAGAACCGGTTGCTGAGGAAGAACCGCAGCCTGAGGACGCCCCCGAGCGGGAGCAAGCGGCACAGCAGGAAGAACCTGAAGGGGCGGCCGAACCGACGGTGACCAGGGAAGAAATCCCCGCACCGGAAGAAGAGTCAGTGCAGCAGACTGTGGATGAAACTGATGTGACAGAAAACGCCTCTTCCGAGGATGAACTGCCCCCGGAAACACCACAGGAACAGCCTGAAGAGGACGAGACCCCGGAATCTGAAACAGAAGCAACCGCGGAAGATTCTTCCGATGAGCAGGACGAAGACAAAACACCTTCTCCGGAAGAAGAAAAGCGGCTTTTGGATATGACCCGTACGGTGCAGCTTTCGGTAGAACAGATCATGTCTCAGGTCAGCGACGAAACGCAGACCGACGGGGCGGAAGATAGCGAATCCGACGATGAGTCCGCGCATGACGGGCCGGTAACGATTCAGGACCATGTGCGCAACGGCCTGTCCGGCATGGCAAAATGGCTGCTGTTGGTATTGTTCTTTGTGCTGGTTATTGCAGGTTTTGGTGTGGCGTGGCTGTACCGCAGTGCCACACCGGATATGCTGCCCCAAATCACCGTGACCTTTGCCGGGCAGATGGTGGAACCCACCGCTTATAAGTGGAAGGTTCCGGTCATTGGCAATGTGTTCAAGCGGACCTACGCAGACACCTTGAGCAGCACCCCCACGGCACTGGAAGAAACGGTGGACCAGGCGTCTCCCGATTTTGTGGTTTCGCCTTCCGGTTATCGTACCGAGCTGACGGTTACTGACAGCGCGGATAATGTTGTTTTTGAAGGCGACACCGATTCCTTTGCGGCATTCCAGTTTACGGCAAACGGAACCTACACCGCCAAATTGGTTGTGCACAGCGATGCAAGTTCCGTCCCGGGTGATACTACGGTGACGGGGAGCGCTACCTGGCTCTTTGATTTTACGGTGGGAGTGCGGCCTTCTATCCAGATGTCCTCCACCACGGCAACACAAGGCAGCGTGGTGGCCATCCGCGTAGGTGATACGCTGGACGGTCAGCCGCCGCAAATCAAGACTGAACTGGAAAACGCCGGTTTCTTCAAAGCAACCACAGGCTGGGTTTGCTATCTGCCCATTCCCTGGAATCAAAAGGCGGATACGCAGACCATTGAGGTTACAGCAGGCGGTTATACCGAAACGCTGGAACTCAAGATCCGCGCAGCGGAATGGGAGTATAAGGATTATTCCAGTGAATCCCAGCGTGTGACGCCGTATATCGGTGAAAATGATATTCCGGCGGAATTGCAAAAGCTGCTTGCCTCGCAGGAAGAAACTATTGCCTGGTCTAACGGCGGGTTTGTACAACCGTTCCTCAACACCATCGATGTCAAACTGGCCTTTGGTACGACGGAATATGTGGGCCGCAGCTACAGCGAACGCGGCACTAACAACGGCGCCGGTGGACGCACGGTCACCAATCTGGTACTCAATACCACATCCGGTGAACTGCTTATTGCTCCGGCCAGCGGTACCGTTCTGCTGGCCAAGGACCTGGGCGGAGACTTCGGTTATACGCTGGTCATTGATCACGGTGCCGGTGTCAAGAGCATTTTCTACAACCTTCGGAAGGTGGATGTGACCGCAGGCGAATCCCTCAAGCAGGGACAGGTCATTGCAAGCTGCGGACGCACCACGGTGGCCGAAATACGGATCGGCACGGTTCCGGTGGACCCGCTGCAGATCTGGCGCGGCCAGTGCGATGCACTGAAATATTATTGATATGTATCACAAAAAGCTCTGCCCTTTTCGGGGCAGGGCTTTTTGCTGTCTTATGCCTTTTGCACACCGGAACCCAAATCGCTCATAGTATGGCAAGGAAAGGGGGAAAACGCAATGCCAAAGACCTTTTGCGTGGTTGGGCACGATGCCCGTCAGCAGGCAGCAGCCCAGGCACTGCGGGAAGCGGGCTTGCGGGTCATCGGGCCGGAAGCGGCGGTTCTTGCCGATTATGTGTTGCTGCCGATGTCGCAGGATCGCGTCAGTGACGAAGTGGCCCGTACGCTGCAGGCGGTACGCCCCGGCACATTGTTGCTGGCGGGTCGTCCCGGTGCACCGGTCTGCCGTGCCGCGCGGGAAGCCAATCTTCCGTTGATCGATTATTTTCAGCGCCCGGAACTGGAATGCCTGAACGCGGTGCCCACGGCGGAAGGGTGCCTGGCCTTGCTGCTGCAGCTGCGTCAGCGCACAATCTGGGAAAGTGATTTTCTGGTATTGGGGTATGGGCGCATCGGCCGTGCGGTGGCCCGGCGGCTGGATTTACTGGGCGGCCAGGTTACGGTGGCGGCCCGCAGCGCGGAACAACGGGCCAATGCCCGGTGCGCAGGGCATAAGGCTGTAACCATGGAACAGATGACAGACCTTTTGCCGGAACATGATACGGTGATCAACACGATTCCGGCCATGGTATTGCCCCGGCAAAAGCTGCGGGAACTGCCGCCTCAAGCGTTAGTGGTGGACCTGGCAAGCAGTCCGGGGGGGACTGATTTTGCCGCGGCGGCGGAACTGGGCATTCGGGCAGAACACGCGTTAGCGTTGCCCGGCAAATGCGCGCCGCGTACGGCCGGGGCACTTATTGTGCAGACCGTACTGGGGTTACTGGAAGAGAGGGGGCGTTTGGATGAAACAGCAGGGGACTGAACGGCAGACGGTGGCGTTTGCTCTGTGCGGCAGTTTTTGCAGTTTTGGGGCAGTTTTGCCGCAGATTGAAGTTTTGAAACGGCGCGGATGGGATGTATTGCCCATTCTCAGCGCCAGTGCGGCCAGTCAGGATACCCGCTTCGGCACAGCAGATACCTTAAAAGAACAGTTGCGGAAGATGACCGGCCATGAACCGCTCACTACTTTGCAGGCCGTGGAACCGCTGGGACCGCAGCAGATGGCCCGGGCGCTGGTTATTGCACCGGCTACCGGTACAACGATGGCACTTCTGGCCGCTGGTATCAGTTCCACGCCGGTGACGTTGGCGGCAAAAAGCCTGCTGCGCGGTGGTTGCCCTGTTGTGGTGGCACCTTCCACCAATGACGGACTTTCCGGCAGT
>NZ_JACJKP010000119.1 GCF_016901605.1 Gemmiger formicilis | reverse complement strand
GTACGCAGTTGGTGTTTTCACCGCCGATGGGGTATGAGGTCTGGGTCAGGTGTGCAGCGCCCTGTTTCAGGTGTTCTTCATTGGCACCCAGTACAATAGGCAGTTCCAGATCCAGGGCGGGGATCTGCACAAACCCGATAATGTCGTCCTGTAAGCCATATTCCGCCAAAGACACCCCCGGTTCCTCATAGGAGAAGGGGTCGCGCAGATCAGCCTGGTTGGTTTCGTACAGGGTCTGGTTGCGGCGCTGCAGTTCCCGGTACAGCTGGTCCAGCAGGGAATTGCTCTCCTTTGCAGCGGGCGTGACCTGGCTGGAAAAGCGGGTGTGTTGTTCTGTTACCTGGCGGCTGTATTGCCAGGCCGTCCAGTGGGGGTACAGCAGTACGGCAGCTCCAATCCCCAGCAGGGCAAAGGCCACAACCAACAGCCCGTAGGGGCGGTGTGGATTATGCATGGTGGTTTTCTCCTTTGGCAGTACTGTGCAGCAAACGATACCCCAGCAGTACGGCAATGAAAAGATATAAAAGCCCGATGCCGAACAAAATACCGATCAGGAAGTAACGGGTGGTGGTTTCGCCCCCCAACAGGTGGGCTGCCGTTGCTTGCGTGGATTGCTCTGCTTCCGGTACGTAGGGGATGCGGGTGCCACGCACCAGCATGCGATGGGTGTTTATGCCATAGGGGGTGCAGGTCACCAGCGTTACGTAGTCCTGCCCGGGTTCCGCCACCAGGGTTTCCAGTTCCTGGGGTTCTACCGTCAGGGTCTGATCCACCTGGTAGGCCAGGGTGGCATCCAGTACATGCAGGTAAAACTGGTCCCCGGGTTCCAGTTCGTCCAGCCGGGTGAACAGTTCGGCGCTGGGCAGGCCGCGATGACCGGTCAGTACCGCATGACGGTATTCGCCGCCAATAGGCAGCGAGGTGGATTCTATGTGTCCTACGCCTTTTTCCAGCGTTTCGGCGTCGGTGCCGTGGTAGATGGGCAGGTCCACCCCGATCTTGGGGATGGTGATGCGGCCCATCACGCCGTCAATGTTCAGCACGTCCAGGTAGTTGTCCGGTAAGGCATAGCCGCTGCCGGGCACAAAGGGGTCGTGGACGGGGTCCCCGGCCAGATTTTCGTTGTATTCTTCGGCCTTGGCCCATTCTTCGGCCAGCAGGGCATCATCCTGGGCGGCGACGGTCTCTTCGTAGGTCTGCACCACCCGGCTCTGGTTTTTCTGGTTCAGATAGTTGCTGATGGCCGGGTAACAGAACACAGCCGCACCGCCCACAAACAACGCCAGGGCGGCGGCAACGGGGGCAATGGAACGTAACTGCATGGGTTTCCTTTCCTGAACAAAGAGGGCCGGGGCCTGGAGCCCCGGCCCTTGTGCGGCAGCATCAAAAAAACTGCCGGCACGAAAAAGCGGTTATTCTGCGCGGTTGCGGCGGCGCAGATAGAGCAGCAGCAATACCAGGCCGCCGCCCATCAATACAATGCCGATGGCGGTGAACAGTACGGTGCCCATACCGCCGGTAGAGGGCAGCGTGAAGCCTTTGGAGTTTACAACGTCAAGTTCGTAGTAGCCGTCGGCGCCGTCGGTACCAGCGTCACCAGAGGTGCCATCATCCACCAGGCCGTTGGGGGCGGCATCAGTAATGGTGATTACCACAGGATTGGTCAGCTTTACATAGCCGCCGGGGGCTTTTGTTTCGGTCAGATAGTAGGTGCCCACATCCAGGCCGGAGAGGGTCAGTTTGCCGCTGGAATCAACTTCAATTTCAGTATCCCCACTCGCTGTTTTGAGGTAGGTACCGTTGGAACCCTCAAAATGGATGGGGGCGCTCCCGTCAGATTTTTCGGACAGCGTAAACTTGGCGCCGGACAAAGGTTTGTTTTCTTTATCCACCTTGTTTACCATGATGCCGTAGCTGTACACGGTAGCGGTGGCGGTTTTGGTTTGCCAAGTGGCGGTGGTGTTGTACGGATCGTTGTTGTAATCCAGATAAGCGGTATTGGTATTTGCGGAATCGTCGCTATTTTCCAGAATGTTGATGTTTTCATTTGCCGTAGCGGTGTAGGTTACCTTGATTTTGGTGTGGCCGCTTTCTGCCAACGTGGTAATATCTTGGAACGTTACAGCAAAGCTGGCAGCCGTCACGTCTTCATCCGTGGTAACGCCAGTGGGGCGCTGTGCGTTAGAGGACGTAAGAGTGTAATCAGTGGTATCGTTCAATTCAGTGGTCTGCGAGTGTTCATCTCCTGCATAAACTTTCACACTTGTGGAAGTCAAGGTCATACCGGCGGGCAACACGTCGCTGATTTGATAATGTTTATGCAAGGCGTTTTCCGGGTAGTAGGGCAAATCCGCTACCAGCGTGTAGGTCACTGTATCGCCGATAGCAACTTGCGTGTCAGAGACAGTCTTGGTCAGTGCAGGTTCACTGGATTTCAGTTCAACATTAGCAGTTTCCAGCACCCACTCCCATGCCTCAGGGGATTCACTTGTCTTTTTCCATTCAGGCACCAGGTTCACGGCAGAGGGGCGGTACACCTTCATACCGCCTTCGATGAGCACCAGATAGTTGCCCATGTCCAAACCAGTGATACTACCGCTAGCTCCCGTGTCACCGACACCGTTAACAGTAGCGCTGCCTGCCTCGTTAGCGAAAAGATTTTGGCTCCGAATCTCCGCCGCCAGTTCATCATAGAAAGCGGCAATCTCTGCAGCCTTAGTGCCATTTTCATCAGTCGTGGGAACAGAAAAATTCTCTGTGACGGAATTATCACTTGCATTAATATAGGTCTTATATGTTTCGTTTGTGTTGGTCTTCAGCCACTGGGCTACCTCGGTCACCCAGGTATACACGGGTTCTTCAGGCTGCTGGTTGGGAACATTAAAGTTTACCGTCATCAGCCGGTATACATTTACCGTCACAATGGTGTCCACAGGCTCTTCAATTCCAGTCACCTGGATCGTGCCCTTCTGATCTGCGACGATATTGTACGTCGTTGCCTCATCCGCCCACACAGGCAGGGCCAGGCAGAATGTCAGCGCCAGGGTCAGGCATAGGGCTGCCCAACGGTGCAGTTTTTTCTTCATACGTCAGATTCTCTCCTTTTTGCTGTGCTTGTGTTTTGCGTTACTTCTTTGCAGTCTTTTTGCGTTTGTTTTGCAGTTGTTTGCCCATTAGAAGCAGACCCGCACCCATCATAAGTACGCCCAGGGCGGAAGCCAGCGGAACGCCGGGACCACCGGAACTGGGCATGGTCAGGGGTTTACGGTTGGTCAGCTTCAAAACGTTGCCGTCCTCCAAAAAGGCGGGCGGATTGTTGATGCCCACAAGTTTTGTGGCGCCATCCACTTGCAAGGTGACCTGCCACTGCCCGGCCGGCAATGCATAACCACCCGGCGCTTTGGTTTCTACCAATCGGTAGGTGCCTGCTGCAAGATCCTGGAATGTAACCACGCCATCGGCGCCACTCACAACATCATCTGTGGTGACCTTATTCCAGCAGGGAGAAGGGGATTCCGGGTCCAGCAGTTCTGTGTGCGTGTGGTTTGTGTCGCCGCAGACCAGCGCATACAGGGCAAAGCGAGCGCCTGCAAGGGATTTTTGGTTGTCTTCCGCCGCTACCTTTGTAAAGGTGAAGGGCAGGGGCTTGCTGTTTTGTACCGTAATCTTGACAGTATCATTCAGATGCTCCGCGCCCAGCGTGATGTCGGTGGGGGTCAGGGATGCCCGATAGCCTTCAGGTGCCCGCGTTTCGGTCAGACGGTAACGACCGGGCCGCAACTCCGTAAAGGTGTAAGTGCCGTTGCTGTCGGTGGTGCCGGTTTGTGCTGACCACGCCGTATCCACGATCCATTCACCCTCTGCCGTCTGCATTAGACGCTGCAGCAGGAACTCAGCGCCCGAAAGCAATTTGTTGGCATTTTGGGCGTCCTGTTTGATGACCTGGATTTTGGCGGTTTTCAGAGCGTTTTCTACTGTTAGGGCAGCAGCCTGACCCAGAGTTACCGGCAGGCTGTAGGCGGGTTCGTAGGTGTCCTGGCTTTTTATGGCTACCCATTGGGCGTCCTTGTTCTGCACCTGCACTTCCTGCAGGCAGTAATAATAAGGCTTGGATTCTTCACCAACCATGCCCGAAGCAGACAGGCCTTTCAGGGAATAACTCCAATCGGGGGCACGTAATTCGATAAAGGCCTCCGGGTCAGCCTGCCCGGTTTCGTTCACGGTTTCCCAGGTGGCGTTGGCCGTGGGATTTTCGGGGTCATAATCCAACGAGCGCCGCAACCGTACCCGCACGGCATTGGGCCGGGTATCGTCCCGGTTCTGGTTGTCCAGCCAGTTTTTTTGCAGGGTCAGCCCGGTGGGAATGTTGTGGGCCTGGTAAGTGACGATCAGATAATCATCATCGTTGGTTCCGCCGTCTACCTGGGTGTATTCCACCCGGTAGCTGGCAAGGTCCCCTTCGCCCACACCAAGTTCTACAATGCGGTATTCGTACAGGTAAACCTCTTGGGCATTGCCGGGATCGGTACCCTTTGAGGGCAAAACATGCTCGGACTGTGCTGTGCTCCAGTTGCCGTTTTCGTCCGGGCGCAAAACAATTTCTTTGAGCTCGTCGCCGAAAAAGTCACTGGTCACATTTTCCCAGTCGGTATCGCTCTGGCTGCCCGCCTTGCGGCGTTGTACCTGAATATGGATTTCCTTTACATTGGTCGGCGGGTCACCCTGCCATACCTTCTCGATCTTCATATAGAAAGGTTCGTTTTGGTTGGTGAAGGTATAAAGGGGGTAATCCTTTTCTGTCTGGGTTTCTCCCAGCAGGTAGGTATTGTCCTGGATATATGCCTTGCTGTAGTCCGGGGCGCCTTCGGTAGTGGCAGCAACTCCTTTTACAGGGGAAATGGTGTCGCTGTCACCGCCGGTGGCTTCCAGGCCAACCAGCGTTGCGCCGTTGGCGGGGCGTTCCCGGATGATATACCGGGTGCCTGCAGGCACGCCTTCCATCACGAACTCACCGCGACCGGTGTTGCCGTCGGTGGTGATCTGGACGACCTGGTGGATGTAATGGTCGCCCACGCCGTCCACCATGGGCTGGGTGGGCAGGAACTGTTCCAGCCCGCGTCCGCCCACGTTGGTGTAGTAGATATCGAAGGTATACACACCCACCGGGTAACGGCCTCCGGCTTCCATCGTGGTGTCCAACTGCTTTTGGATGGTGAAATTGCCGGTGCGCATCTTGTTGTGGAAGATTACTTCCAGGTCAACGGGAAGATTTTCGTTGTTGTCCGGGTAGCGATAGCTGCGGTAGACAAAGCCGAGCTTCTCGGTGCCGCTGGGGCGGGGTGTATTGGATACACTCCGGCCGTCATAGGGAGTCACTCCGGATCGGTTTTCCAAAGGATTTTCTCCAAAAGTAAAGCCCCAGTCCGGGTTGGCAATGGTGGAAACATTGGGCCGATCAGGCAGCAGCGAATTGAAACTGACAGGCTGGCCGCTTTCACGGATGCTCCAGCTGGTTTCAAACAGATTGGTATCCACATTTTCTTCCAGCAGCAGGTAGCTGCCCACACGGAACTTATCGGTGAATACCGCGGTCTGGCCGTTGGCCAGGCTCAAGCTGCCGTTCTGTACCACGCTGGCTACGCTCTCGGTGACATTGCCGCCTTCGCCGGTAGTCTGGCGGGTGTACCAGGCGCCATTGGCGGGTTGATAGTCGTTGGCAGCTATGGAACCATAGTCCGAGATCTGGTCGTCCCCCACCGAGAAGCCGGTGGACAGTACCAGGTTCCATTGGGTACCGAAAGAGGCCCGGTACAGCCGGTAGTGGCCGGTATCTTCCGAACCGGCGCCGGTTCCCTTTTGCAGACCAATGCGCACAGCGGTTACTTTTGTGCGGTCAAAGGCCGGGTCAGCAGCGATCAGCGAGTTCAAGTCAATGCGTATCAGGGATTGTGCATTGGGCAAAAACAGGTTGGCTTCGCCCAGGTAACCTACCGTGCGGGCCGAAGCAGTGACGGTCTTGCCGGATTGGTCTTGCAGCTGGATATAGAGCTCCGCGCCGCGGTTGTCTGCGGTGGCGTTGTACAGTTCCAGTTCCAGGAAGGCGTACTTGTCCAGAGCAATGGTTCCGCTTTGCGGAGTCAGCGTCAACAGCTGATTTTTGGCGGGCTGCTGGCCGCTGTCCCAGCCGTTGGGTTGGGTGATGTACAGGTACTTGCCGGTGGTGTCGGTTTGCACCGCTACTGTACCGCCATCCGATGCATTCGGGGTAGAAATACTGTCTGCGCCCGGTTCATAATACACAGGTGTCTCAGTTTTTACATATCCGGCGGAATCCTCCACTGCCAGGGGCTGGCCGCTGGTGGCCATGGTATCCAAGTGGATCTCAAAGGAACCCAGATTGTCCATGGCGTCAGAAAACAGGGGATTGACGTTGCTTTCGTCCACTGTTTTGGTAACCCGCAGCTGATTCTGTTGGGGAAAGTTGAAGGTCAACTTCAGGTTGGAAGCGTACAACCCGCGCTCAAAATACAGCATGGTCAGGGTGTGGGTACCGTCAGCGGTATCCGTCAGATGGAAAGTGCCTTGTTTGTCAAGCACACCCGGGCCCTCGGTAGAACCCGGTGTGTCGTTGGCATCCAGGTTCCGCAGGATCTTCCATTCCTTGGATTTGAAATTGATGGTGCCACGCACTGCGTCGTGGATACCGCCCATGTCCAGTACCAGCTGGCCGTCGATGAAGATCCAGCAGTCATCGTCACCCTGGAATTCAAAGATGACGTCCTTCATTTTTTCGGCTTCGCCGGGGGCGGCCATGTTTACCTGTCCGCCTTCCGGTACGGTAAAGGTCAGATCTACACGTTGGCCGAACATATAATTCAACTCGGTTTCGTATATGCCCGTGCCGTCCGGAGTGGCATCGTTGAAGGGAAGGTAACTTTTTCTGCTGACATCGGCGACCGGGTCATACATGATAACCGGATCGGTAGTGTCGTCCAGGTAGTAACTCCCGTCCGGGTCCTGTTTCAGGCGCAGACCGTCCTTGCTGCTGTCAAACTGCCAGTAGCCATAGTATTCATCGTTGGAATCCGTAACCTGGTGGAAGGGAAACCGCAAATCTTTGTAGGCGTTGCCCAGCGTTACATTCATGCTGTTGTCGCCGCGCAGGAAGGATTCGCTGAAATAGGGAACCGTAAGCCCCTGAATGGTGGCGTCGCCGTCACTGTTCAGCCGCTGGTCCAGCAGTCCGGTGCGGGCACCGGTGTCTGCTGTCCATTGGTTGGCGTGATTTGTGAAATTATACAGGTGATCTGCGTACTGCTTGCCATAGTTGCTGTACGCGCCGGTTAACAGGCTCCCCCAGCCTCCTTCCACCATGGAACCGCCGCCGCCGAAATACAGGGGCTGTGCCTGATTAACAGAGGTATCTTTCTGGTCAAAGTATTCTGAAACAGCCAGGTTCCACAACAGACCCTGGGTGCCCCACAGATTTGGAAGATCCCGTGAGGAGTCGTATTGGCTCAAATAGGTGTTCTTTGTGCTGGACTCGCCGGATTGCTCCCACATAGAATAGTAATCGTACAGCGAGGTGGTTGCGTAGTAAACATCGTTCTGGTTGACAAAACCACTGCCCTGGGGCACGTCCATACTGGCATCGCCCAGGCTGTACTGCTGGACCAGGGAGCCCCAGCCGCCGTTGAGTACATGGTGGTCGTGGCTTTCCAGGGTGACATCGTCTTTTGCCTCACCATAGGAGCTTTCGTCCAGGTACCGGTAACCAAAGAAACAGGGGTAGCTGTAGGCTGTGCTGATCTCTAACGGAGGAGAAAACCAGAAGTTGCCGCCCTTTCCGTTGTCGGCGCCGGCATCCAATGCACCGCGGAACATTACATGGGTATAGGTGGCAGGCACACCCTCAAAAGCCCACACATTGTTGGGAATGGCGTGACCCTCTACACGTTCGGCAGGGTCCAGAGCTTCCATGTTCAGCCAGCCTCTGGCCCAGTTCTCATAGCCTTCTGCGTATGCCTGGTGGTCTTTGGCCCAGGTGGCATCAGAGGCTTCCTGGCCGCTCACCCAAGTGTAGGAGCCATCTTCTTTTTTTGTGCCGAACAGTACCTGTATTTTTCCAAAGGCGGTGACGGCATTGTTGAAGTAGACCCGGGTGGTGTCTGGGTCTGCGGGTTCGGCACCGTAATTGCCCCATACCTCGCCGGTATCTTCCCACAGATAGTCCAGCATCAGGCAGTCAAAGCCGCTGCGGGGTACATAGGTGAACAGGAAGGTGTGCGTTCCGGCGTGGGAACTGCCCGCCTCAATAACATAGGTCAGCGTAAATACTGTGTTTTCCGACAAATTGTTTTGCCCGGTGGGCATACGGAAATAGAAAACGCCTTCGGTGTTGGTGCGTGAACTCAGCAGGAAACCATAGTTCTGGTCGTATTGGTAGTCCAGGTAGCTGGTGGGCATGCCGTCCCAACGCAGGTACAGGTTGCCGATCTTCTGTTCTCCGGTGGCACCGTAGTCCTTGGTATCAAAATACACCATTTGACCATGGATGCTGGCATCAGCATTGGAAGGATGGGCGTTCCAATAGGAATCTTCTACATCCGTATTATAGTAATAGGTATCCATGGTGCCGGCGATATAACCAAAATAACCGGGAGTGCCCCAGGTTTCCGGCATCTGGGATGCATGCTTCAGGTCACGGAAGTTGTAGTGCCGGTTAAAGGGATCTTTGTAGCCGCTTTGCCGGGTCAGGTTGAAAGCGACCTCCTCGTACAAATAACCGCTGGTATTGGTGGAGGAACTCTCGGTAATCTCCTGCGGAAAGGGGACCACGTACACGCCGTCCCGTACCTCATACATGGTACGGCCGATGTACTGCTTGCCATTGGTCCAGTTGGGGCTGTCTGTGCCGTCGTGAGGCAGTTGGATGAACCGTGCCTCCACTGTCACAATGGGGTCGGTTTCATCCCCCTTCAGCTTATGTAAGTTGACAAAATACAGCTGGTCGCCTGGCTGCGGGTTACCGGGTTGCGGGTTTGCCAGGGTCATGAGTGCCGTATCGGAATCATTGCCGGGAGCCGGCCCCCAATAACTGGGAGAGTCGCCGCTGTCA
>NZ_JACJKP010000118.1 GCF_016901605.1 Gemmiger formicilis | reverse complement strand
CCGGCTATGGCGCCGACCGCCCACAGAAGTCCCGTCATGAACAGGTTCTGCTTCCAGCTGGGATTGACCCGCCACAGTACGGCCAGCCCCACACCGGCACCGGCCGTCAGACCGGCAAACAGGCTGCCGAAAGAGATGGCTCCTTCAATATACAACTGCGCCAACAGTACACTGGCGGCACAGTTGGGTACCAGACCGACCAAAGCTGTCAGCATAGGCTGCAGAACGCCCATACCGGCCAGCGCTGCGGTGATGGTTTCCTCACCGATCCAGGCAAAAACCAGACCGATGAGCAGGCTGAACAACAAGATAAACAGAAAAATCTCCAGCGTGTGGCGCAAAGCCGCCAGCCAGATGCCGCTGTGCTCCTCATGCTCCTCATGGCAATCCACTTCGTCCGCATGACCGGCATAACCGCCATACAGCGAATGGGGCAGTACATGGCGCAGCGGCACATCCAGCAGCGCACCGCCCACCATACCAAAAACCGCTTTACAAAGCAAGAGTACCACCAGGCTGGTCCACTTGGACGGTTCTGCCGCCAGCAGCGGCACCGCTTCATCGCTGGTAGCAATAAAGACAGCCAGCAGCGTGCCGGGTGTGATGACCCGGCTGGCGTACAGGTTGGACGCCACCGCACTGAACCCGCATTGGGGCACACAGCCCAGGACTGCGCCGGGCACAAAACCCCAGCGGCCGCCGCCTGCCAGGGCCTGCTCAATACGGGCCCCGTGGTGGCGTTCCAGCCATTCGATCAACAGGTACGCCAGATACAAAAACGGCAGCATTTTTACGCTGTCGGTCAAAGCATCCCGCAGCGCATCTACAAATAATTCCATAACCCCTCTAATCTATGTTGTATTGTTTCAGCGGAAACTGCGCAGCAGTTTGACCGCCGGCCGTACCGCTTTGTCCGGAATCCGGGTGCGGAACCGGGCCACGGTGCGGGCCGAAAACGGCATACTGTTGCTGAACGTTTCCATTCCCAAAAAATATTGCAGATAGGGACTTTCCTGCACCAGGGCCACGACCTCCCGGTCCGACACCCGATAATGCAGCTGAATGATGCGGCATCCCAGCGCGACCCGCGCCGAAATGGCCGCTTTGCCACCAGGTGCAAACATTTGACTGTAATAATTCTCAAAACGGTCCCAGTCAATGGCATCTGCCAGCAGCAACCAGCGGTTCCGACCACTGAGTTCCCCGTGATAGGGCGGCAGATAGTCGTAAATCGACATTTGTTTTTCCCGGGCTCGATACACAGGCAAGGCCCCTTTCCGTTATGGGGCCCCCGCCCCGGTTCCATGCACGGTCCGCCCAATGCAGACCTGCCTTGTTTTTGTTAATACCGCTGGATCAGCGGGAAAATCATAGCCAGTACACACCATGCCGCCTGGTACAGTACCAAAGCCAGCAGCGGCAAACTGGTCAGTCCGCCGGTCAACGTCAGCAAAACACCCAGCACACAGCCAAAAAGCACCGACGCCGATACCAGCACAGAGGATTTATGTTCGCCCTCCGCTGCACCGGCAGCGGCTTCCAGACCGCCCACAAAGCTGGCAAAGCTGCCCAGATGCAGCATATTGCCTTCGCTTTCCGGCAGCCAGGCAACCGCCGGGTCCAGCGTTTTGCGCTCTGCCGCGCTGAGCACCTTCACGGAGCCGGCGGGCAGACTGTAGGCAGCTTCCAGCAGTTGTACATCGCAGTTGAAATCGTCACAGTCCACCACCAGCGAAAGGCCGGTACGGCGCAGGCTTTCCAGCACCACCGCCGTATCGGGGTCGCGCTGGTAAGCCACCTGGAACATGGCAAACATCTTACCGGAAACCGCCAGATAAATCACCCGGCGCTGGTTCACCGTATGGTGCTGCTCATATTCCAGACTGGGGACCTTGACGCCGTAATCCTGCATCAAGGCGCGGTTGCCCACCAGGACCCGGCGCTTGTTGATCCAACCCACATAGCCCTTACCGTAAATCGTTTCCCGGTCATCCACCTGGGCCAGCAGATTGCGGTTTTCGCCCAGCATGCCAAGGAACACTTCCCGCAGGGTGGGCCCGGCTTCCGCCAGAATGGAGGCTGCATAGACAATCGCCAGGTCGATGTGTTCGGGCTTGACCGGTTTGATACCGGACAACGTCACACAACCGGTCGGGAAAAGATCCCGCGCCGTAACCTGAATCACATTGATACGGCCCAGCTGACGAATATCCCGCCAACCGGGGATCACCGCCCCTACCTGGGCGGCACTGCGCTGCATCATGCGGGCAGGCAGCGCCGAAAGCAGCGTTCCCGCCAGCGGGGCACCCAGGCACAGCACGCTGGCCAGCACGGTCACTGCCATGGCGCCGTCCTTGGTACGGATCAGCGTGATCAGCATGGCCACCAGCGCGCAAGCCCCTGCCAGCCAGGCAAACTGCTGCTGGTTCTTGTCGCTGGTACCGGCCGCCGCACTGTTGGTCAAAAAGCTGCGGAAAATCTGGGTCGGACGGTTGATCAGCACATTGGGATGCGGTTCCGCCAGACCGGTGGTCATGGCGCGCAAAGCCCCTGCGTCTTTCAGCCGGTATGCTACGGAATGTTCCACCTTGGCACTGACCAACCGGAAATTGGCCTGTATGGTACAGGCGTTCATCCGCTTGCCAATGGTGTTCAGGCACAGCACCAGCACGGCAGGTCCGGCCATCAGCGTGATTTCTTCGGTATACAGCTGCCCTGCCAGCAGCACAATGCACTGGATCACAGCACCAATCAGCGGCAGGATCGCCAAACTGTCCGGCGTGGGACGCTTGGCAAGGCCCAACACACCGGCAAGCATGGTACGCCAGCAGATGCCGCCGGCCACCAGCAGCAGAACCAAGGCCACCGCCGGATACACCATGGGATCAGCCAGCGGTCCCGGCAAAACCGGAAGCGCTGCCGCCAAAAGCCCCAAAACCAGGAGTACCGCGGCAATCACACCGGTTGCCAGGCTGGCTGTGGTGTAGTACAGAACATCCTGTGCCAGTTCCCGGCGCACCGTCGGCGCATCCTCGGCACGTTCATATTCATGGCGGCGAATGGCCGGAATTTCAGCCGTTTCAAAAGGCTGGGCAGAAACATCCGCCTGTTCATCATCGGCAGTACCGCCCAGACGGATGGCATCCTTTACGCGTTTGCCCACACGGGCACGGCGGTTCGCACGGCGCTCCTGCTGTTCCACTTCATCTTCCAGCGAAGCCGTCAGCCGGGCTGCTGCAGTATCAAACCGCTGGGTACGGTCAGACACTGCACCGGTGTTGATTGCCTGGGCAATATCCTTTACAAAGGAAGCCGTCCCCGGTTCCGCCGGTTCGGCCCCGTTGAGGTTCTGGGTAAATCCGGTAGATACGTCAGCCGGTCCCATCTCGCCCCCCAGATTCTGGGTAAACCCGCTGTGGGCAGGTGCTGCCGGGGTTCCGCCGCCCAAATCCTGGGTGAAACCACTGTGCCCCGATACCGGCTGGGAAGGACCGCCCAAATCCTGGGTGAATCCGCTGTGGGCAGATGCTGCCTGGGAACCACCGCCCAGGTCCTGGGTGAATCCGGTATGTGCCGGGGCCTGCGGTGTCAGACGGATTTTGCCGGTCAATGTATCCACCAGTTCGTCCACATCATCCGGTTCACGGCGTGCCAGCAGACTGTCCTGCTGGGGCAGACCCACCACCTGGGTATCGGCGTAAGGGTCACGGCCTGCATACTGCGCAGATTCCGCCCGGGGCGTATCTTGCGGCATGGCCGTTTCCATCGGCTGCTGTACGGACGGTGTCTGTACAGTGGGCTGTGCCTCGGCACGGCGCGACGCCTGCCGGGGACGCACGGCATTGTAAGCAGCCATAAAATCCTGAGTGCTGTCCACCGGGGAGGCATCCATGGCCCCCAACTGCATGGTGAACCCGGAGTTGACCGGCTGCCGGCTGGGCAAATTGATGGGTTCGCCTACCGGTTCCCCGGCCGGCGGTTCCGGCATAGCCTGTGCCGGCGGAGCCTTGCGGACCTTCTGGCCCGGTGTAAACTCCACCGTATTACGCTTTTTGCGGTAGATGGTCGTAGTATTGCCTGCGCTGGCAGGCGTAGAACGCACGGCTTTTTTGATGCCGCGCAGCATCTCCATCGTATCCCCTTCCGGTTCCGAAACAGGCGCCGGTGCCACCGGTGTACGGGTATACTTGCTGCGCCAGACATTTTCCACTGTATCGCCCTGCGGTTCTTCGGGTTCTTCCGCTTCCGGCTCGGGCTGACGCGTTGCACGGTACACCACAGGCGGCTCTTCCTGCCGCTCTTCGGGAATTACGATTTCTTCCGTGACGGAATCACGCCCGCCAAACAGATTCCCGAACAGCCCTTTTTTTCTGGAGGTCTGCGGCGCTGCCGGCTCCTGTTCCCGATCCGGGAAATACTCTTCCTGCTCCTCTTCAAGCGGGGGTTCTTCCTCGGGCTGGTTCTGCTGTGCACCGCCGCCCAGGGAAACATTGATCGGCACAAATTCATCGGTATCCTCGGCCGATTTCAGACCGAAAAGACCGCGCTTCTTTCTGCCCGGTTCCCGTATTTTTCCGTTTTCATCCGGAACTACCGCCACCGAATCCCGGAAAAATTTCTGGAACTGATTTTTTCCCTGATTCAGCGCATCGGTGTTGGCGGCATCGGCATCCGGTGCCATTTTCAGCAAAAAGCCCTTGATGATCCCCGTGCGGGTCGTATCTCCCAATGTGCCGGTGGTATCGCCGGGATCTTTCTGAGGTTCAGCCTGCGGCTCCGGCTGGGGTACAGACTGCACCGGGGCTGCCTTTTGGGGTGCCGGACGCACGGTCTCGGCCGGTCTTGCCGTATTCGCGGCAGGCTGCGCCGGGGTTGTCCGGGCCGGCTGTGCCGTACGAGGAGCCGCACTGCGAAAGTCCTCAAAATTATCCAGATCATCCAACCCCGAAAACGCGATACGGTGATCCTGTTCCGGTGTTCCCCGCAGCGGCGTGGTAGAAATCCCCACACTGCGCAGGATCTCATCCACCTGATGATCCGTCACCGTGTCCTGCACACCGGCAGCCGTCTGCTGCTGGTTAAGATCCTGCAAAATGCGATCCACAGAATCATTGGTACGTTTGCTTGGCATGTTTGATTGCTCCCTTTACAAAAAAGGTGAAATTCACTTCCCGCTGCGGCGACGCAGGACGTCATAGCACAGAATGCCTGCCGCCACGCTAACATTGTAGCTGTCCACACCGGTCGCCTGGCCGGGGGCCATCTCCAACGTTACAGCTGCGTCACACAGTTTCCGTGTGAGCGCACCGGGGCCGCCGCCTTCGCTGCCCAGCACCAGTGCCACCGGACCGGAGAGATCGGTCCGGGACAGCGGAGCACCGCCCAGGTCGGCGCAGTATACAAAGATGTTATGTTCCTTAATGGTACGGATGGTCTGGGCCAGATTGGTCACACGGGCCACCGGCAGGCGGGCAGCCGCGCCGGCACTGGCTTTCATCACCGTTCCGGTCACACCCACACCGCCGCGTTTGGGGATGATAACGCCATGAGCACCGCACAGGTAGGCCGACCGGATGATCGCCCCCAGATTATGCGGGTCTTCCACACCGTCGCACAATACCAGGAACGGATCTTCCCCTTTGGCCTGCGCCGCGGCAAACAAATCTTCCAGCGCAGCATAGCTCACCTCTGCGGCACGGGCTGCCACGCCCTGGTGGTCCGCCGTTGCGCAGATTTTTTGCAGCTTGTTGCCCGGCACCCGCTTGACTACCGCACCGCTCTGCTTGGCCAGAGCCGTATAATACCCTGCCACCGCCTGCGGCAGCGAATCGGCCAGATACACGGTATCTACCGCATCACCGCTTTTCAACAGTTCGGTCACAGGGTTCTTGCCCCACACCAACGTATCGGGGCGCTGTTCTGCCTGTCCACGGCCCGGCTTTTCCATCCCATACCTCCTGCAGGGCGGCAAAAAGCCCCCTGTCTTTCCTTGTTTATTGTATCATTCTTATTATAATTGCTGACTATACAGATAACAGTATAGCACATCGGCCGCGGCTTTGTCATCTTTTTTTGAACTTTTTGTCGGGTCAGCGTCCCGTTTTTACATCTTTTCCCGACAGCATGCGCCAAAAGTGCAAACGCCTTTTTGGATTCATCGCTGTATCATCCTTTATACAATTTGTAGACAGGAGCGCAATTTTCCCATTGTGGAAAACTCTGTGGAAAGTGTGGAAAACCCGCATTCCAATCCGCTTTTCCACCATTTGGAACCTGGGTTTTGCACCGGTTGTTGAAAAGTTTTCCCCATAACAGGGCGGATAACCCGGTTTTCCACCTGTGCAAAGCGATCAAATTCCAAGGCACATCTTCCAGATTTTACCGCGAAATTTACAAAATTCCCCAGTGTCGGACACCGGTTGTCACCATGGGCAAAAAGTACATATCCTATGCCGAAAAATGTTGTTGCTTTTTTGTCAAAGTCAGGGTATAATGAATTCGATGGCACACCGGGGGTCGGTGTGCCCTTTCCGAAAACATCATGTGGAGGTATGTGATATGCTGGTAAATGCTACCAATATGCTGCTGAAAGCGCGGGACGGCCACTATGCAGTGGGCCAGTTCAACATCAACAACCTGGAGTGGACCAAGAGCATCCTGCTGACTGCGCAGGAACTCAATTCCCCTGTTATCCTCGGTGTTTCTGAGGGCGCAGGCAAATATATGACCGGTTTCAAGACCGTTGCTGCCATGGTCAAGGCCATGGACGAGAGCCTGGGCATCACGGTTCCCGTTGCCCTGCACCTGGACCACGGCACCTACGAGGGCGCCAAGGCCTGCGTCGCCGCCGGCTTCACCTCCATCATGTTTGACGGCAGCCACTACGACATCGACGAGAACGTTGCCAAGACCACCGAGCTGGTTGCTCTGGCACATGACCACGGCCTGTCCATCGAGGCTGAGGTCGGCTCCATCGGCGGCGAAGAAGACGGCGTTGTGGGTATGGGCGAGATCGCCGATCCCGAGCAGTGCGCCAAGATCGCCGGCCTGGGCATCGACTTCCTGGCCGCCGGTATCGGCAACATCCATGGCAAGTACCCTGCCAACTGGAAGGGCCTGGACTTCGACGCTCTGGACAAGATCCATGCTGCTACCAACAACATTCCTCTGGTTCTGCACGGCGGCACCGGCATCCCCGAGGACATGATCAAGAAGGCCATCAGCCTGGGCGTTTCCAAGATCAACGTCAACACCGAGTGCCAGCTGAGCTTTGCCGACGCCACCCGCAAGTACATCGAAGCGGGCAAGGATCTGCAGGGCAAGGGCTTTGACCCCCGCAAGCTGCTCGCTCCCGGTGCCGACGCCATCAAGGCGACCGTCCGCGAGAAGATCGAGCTGTTTGGTTCTGCCAACAAGGCTTAATTCGACTCTGTTCAGAGCCGGTGGATTTTCCACCGGCTTTTTTGTTTGCTGCCCCAAAACGAAAGACCTGCCTTTCCCCCGCCCGACAGGCTGTGGGAAAGACAGGTCTTTTTTTATGGCAGGCAACGCATCCGCCAAGGTGGATGATCTTACTGCTCGTAGCAATCGGAATGCAGGATCACACGAACCAGGCGCGTCACGCAGCGTTTCAGTTCGTCCAAAGTAAGTGTACCGTCCGCCAATTCCTTGCGAAGATTCTCGTGGTCCATATCCATGCCGGGCATGACCACATTGTTGCCGGCACGCATACAGCCGGAAGCGGTGCAGGTATCATCCACGTTGGTGGTGGTCCAATCGGTCATGATCACGCCGTCAAAACCAAATTCGCAGCGCGCCGCCTTGGTGCAGATATCGTAGCAGTTGGCCGCATGGACACCATTGATCAGGTTATAGCTGGTCATGATGGAACGGGGCTTTGCTTCCCGGATGGCGATTTCAAATCCTTTCAGGTAAATTTCCCGCAAAGTGCGTTCCGTCAGAATGCTGTCGGAAGCCATGCGGTTGTCCTCCTGGTTGTTGCAGGCATAATGCTTGATGGTGGTGCCAATGCCGGGATGGCTTTGTACCCCGTTGGTGATGGCTGCCGCACAGCGGCCGCTTAGCAGCGGGTCCTCGGCATAATATTCAAAATTGGCCGCAAAGAGGATTGCGGTGAATGTTCATACCCGGCGCCAGCCAAAGCTGTACGCCGAAAATCTTCATTTCTTTGCCCACAGCCGTGCCTACTTCCCGCAGCAGCGGCAGGTCCCAGGTCTGGGCCAACATAGTTCCGACAGGAATGGCTGTGCAGTACTGGTGGTACGGCTCCCCTTCCGGTACAGGTCCATCATAGAAAAGTCCATGTTCCAGGCTCATCTCCATCGGGACCGGCTGTGCCCCGCCATTCTTCACATAGTAAGTCTGGGTCAGGCGCAATCCCGCCGGGCCGTCTGCCAGGACCATGTTGGCGATGCCCTGTGCCAGCGCTGCACTGCTGGTTTCGGCAGCGGAACCGGGAACCGCTGCACCGGCACTGCCCAATGCGCTGACTTTGTCGCTGTCATTGCTGTCACTCTGCCCCTTGCTGGGTTCCCCGGTAGCCAGGCGGATCAGCTGTTCCCGGGTCAGCGTATCCACCAACTTTGCCGCTTCATCCTGCGGTTCCTGCAATCGGTAATCCACGGTACGTGTTTCCACTGCCGAAAGATCATAGGGCAGCACCGTTACCTTGGCAGCTTCCGCCTGCATCGCCGCATACCGTGCCGCCCGCTTTTCTGCCGGCAGGGACAGCACCTTCAGTTCCTGCTGCAGCGGGCAGATCGCCTGGGTGCGGGCCAGGACTTTATCCTGGGTCAACTGCAGTCCGGCCCGCAGGGTGCTTTCCTGCAAAGACGTACCCACATAAATGCCGTAAAGTCCCTGCTCCAGAATCCAGGCAGAGCTATCTTCGTCATAGCTTTCCAGCTGCTCCGGCCCAAAGGTCAATGCCAGTGTCTGCATTTCGCCGGGCTGCAGCAGCGCCGTCTTTCCAAAAGCAACCAGTCGACGGGCTTCTTTTTCCAGTCTTCCATCGGGCAGCCCCACATAGACTTGCACCACCTCACGGCCTGCTGCTGCGCCGGTGTTGGTGACAGCTGCCTGTACCGTGACGCCGCCATCTGCCGCCGTGCAAATATCCGTGGTTTCCACCCGGAACGTGGTGTAACTTAAGCCAAAACCAAAACCATACCG
>NZ_JACJKP010000117.1 GCF_016901605.1 Gemmiger formicilis | reverse complement strand
GCCAATCAGCAGGGTCTGCTTGCCTGCCAACATGGAAAACGCCATTCCATCATTGAGATAGTAGCGCAACTCCACGATCCCCGGCAATAAGGTAATGGCCCCTGCCGGCTGCAGTACCAAAACAGCCCACCGCTTAATCAACTGGTCAACAACCACCAGCAAAGCAGCTGCCAGCACTGATAGAACTGAAAAAATCATCCCAAACTCCATGCTCCCAAAAAAGCAGCGGTGCTTACAAATCTATAAGCACCGCTGAAGGTAAAATTACAAAACAAGAACCTTTGCGCAACGCGGGCACAGACCATTTTCACCCACGGTGGTCTCGTACTTCCAGCAACGCTGGCATTTCTCACCGGCTGCATGCTCTGCGCTTACACCAAGGCCTTCTACAACGCCCTTCACGCCGCCTTCGCCTTTTTCCAGGTGAACTTGAGAAACGATAAACAAGTCTACCAGTTCATCCATGGGAATAGCGTTCAGCAGGTTGTGGATTTCATCGCTGCAATACAGCGTCAGTGCAGCTTCCAGAGAAGAACCGATCACCTTATCCGCACGAGCCTGCTCCAGAACCTTCTTGACGTCATCGCGAATCGCCATAATGCGATCCCACTTAGCGGTAAATGCTTCACCGGCTGCAGCTTTGACTTCCGGCATCTGCTCAAACACCACATAGTCCTTCATGCCGGGCATTTTGGGAATATAGCTCCAGATTTCCTGGCTGGTGAAGCAGAGGATCGGTGCCAGCAACTTGGTGAAGTCCACCAGAATACGGTACAAAGCTGTCTGGGCACAACGCCGTGCATGGTCATCCGCACAGTACAGGCGGTCTTTGATTACGTCCATATAGAAGTTAGACATATCAATGACGCAGAAGTTATACAGCGCATGATAAGCACGGGAGAAATCATAATGATCGTAGGCATCCCGCATCGTTGCCGTCAAGGTATTGCAAGCTTCCAATGCCCAGCGGTCGATCTCGAACAGCTGATCATCGGCCACAGCGTCCTTATTGGGATCAAAATCACTCAGGTTGCCCAGCATAAAGCGTGCCGTATTACGCATTTTGCGGTACGCTTCCGACAGCTGACGGAAGATTTCCTTACCGGCACGTACATCGACCGTGTAATCGCTGGATGCCACCCACAAACGAATGATATCGGCGCCATAATCACGGATGATTTCGGCCGGTTCCATACCGTTACCGGCGGATTTATGCATCTGTTTGCCCTGTGCGTCAACTACCCAGCCATGGCACAGAACCTCACGGTAAGGCGCGATTCCCTGCGTGGCAACGCTGGTCAGAAGGCTGGACTGGAACCAACCACGGAACTGGTCGGCACCTTCCATATACATATCAACAGGCCAGGTCAGCTCCGGACGTTCGCGGCAGACTGCGCTCCAGGTAGAACCGGAGTCAAACCAAACGTCCATAATGTCGGGATCTTTTTCCCAATCCGAAGCGCCGCATTCGCACACTTCCGTTTTGGGCATGATCTCATTGGCATCATACTTGTACCATGCATCACTGCCCTCTTTACGGAACAGATCCGACACCGCTTTGATCGAGGCATCGGTAATATGGTACTTACCGCACTTCTTGCAGTAGAACACAGGAATGGGAACGCCCCATACACGCTGACGGCTGATGCACCAGTCGCTGCGGTCGCGCACCATACCGGCCATACGGTCATGGCCCCATGCCGGCTGCCAGTGCACACTGTCAATGGCCTTGTAAACGTCTTCCTTGAACGCATCGATGGAGCAGAACCACTGTTCCGTAGCACGGAAGATGATGGGATGGTGGCAGCGCCAGCAATGCGGATACTGGTGCGTAATGTGCTGCACGCCCATCAGATGGCCGGTTTCTTTGATGTGCTCCAGAATAACCTTGTTGGCAGCCCAGACTTTCAGACCCACAAATTCCTTGCCGGCCTCTTCGGTCAAATGTCCGGCGTCATCCACGGGAACAACCACCGGCAGCTGCGGATAATGGTTTACACAAACCTCGAAGTCCTCTACGCCATGGCCCGGTGCAGTATGAACACAACCCGTGCCGCCTTCCAGCGTAACATGATCGCCCAGAATAACCAGTCCGGTGCGATCCAGGAACGGATGCTTGTACTCCACAAGTTCCAGTTCATCGCCATGAACGACTTCCGGCAGAACCTCATACTCTTCAATATGACAGGCTTCCATCGTGGCCTTGACCAGATCAGCCGCCATAATGTGGTAATCATCGCCGATCTTGACAAAAGCATATTCGATGTCAGGATTCAAGCAGGTTGCCACGTTGGCAGGCAGTGTCCAGGTCGTCGTAGTCCAGATGACAATCCATGCCTTTTCCAGCGGAATGTTATGCTTTGCCAAAACGCCTTTAGGGTCACCCGTCAGCTTGAAACGAACATAGATGGAATCGCACTCATCCTCAGCGTACTCGATTTCCGCTTCTGCCAGGGCCGTGCGGTCTTCCGGGCACCAGTAAACAGCCTTCATGCCCTTGTAAATGTAACCCTTTTTGGCCATCTCGCCAAAGATTTCCACCTGGCGGGCCTCAAACTCGGGACGCAGGGTCAGATAGGGGTTTTCGAAATCGCCCTGCACGCCCAGACGTTTGAACTGTGCATTCATAACATCAATGTGCTCGGTGGCAAATTCCTTGCAGATTTTGCGCAGTTCCAGCTTGGAAACACCGGACTTTTTATCGCCCAAAGAACCCAGTGCCTTCAATTCGATGGGAAGGCCATGGGTATCGTAGCCGGGCACATAGGGAGCCTGGAAACCGGACATATTCTTATAACGGATGATGATGTCCTTGATGATTTTATTCAACGCAGTACCCATATGGATGCTGCCATTGGCATACGGAGGGCCATCGTGCAAAATGTAGCGCGGTTTGCCCTCGTTGTTGCGAATCATCTGCTCGTAGACATGGTTCTGTTCCCAGTCTTCCAGCATTTTGGGTTCCTTTTTCGGCAGGCCGGCCCGCATTTCAAAGGGGGTCTGCATCTTGTGGATGGTGTCATTATAATTCTGCGGCAAGGTTTCCTACTCTCCTCTATTTAGAATATTTCTATTCTGCTTACGCAGGCATCAACTATCGAAATCTACCCCTTCAAAGTTATCAAAAGCCGGGGAATTCAGCTCTTCCTGCGGTTCTACCGCAGCCTTTGTTTTACGGGAAGTCCGCTTACCCGCTGTAGACTTACGGGTCTTTCTGGCAGGCGCAGGCTTTTCAACCGGCGGCTCATCATACAGGCCTGCTCCCGGCTGGAAAGGCAAATCATCCTGGACCGGTTGCGCCGCCGCGGCGGGCGTCGGTATTTCTTCCGGTTCTTCCGGATGCGGTGCAATGGCAAATTCTACCGTATCTACCTTTTCGGGCTCTTCCTGAACAGGCGCCTGCTGCGTGTCACCCGCATCATAATAGCGGGTTTCCTGCACCGGTTCCGGCTGAGAAACCGGCTGCACAGGTTGTACAGGCTGCGTATAGACCGGTTCCGGCTGCGTCGGAACCGGTTCAGGTTCCGGCTGTGGTGCAGCCTGCACCGGATCAGCGGTTACAGGTTCTTCCTCCTCCGGCTTTTTATATTCCGGCAGCTTGCTGATCAGGTTGATGTGCTTACGATACATCTCCATAAGCGAGCGCTTGAAGCTGTCCGCTTCGCTTTTGAGCGTAACGATTTCCTGTTTTGCCAGTTCCACGTCATCCCGTGCACGCTGTTCGCGGTCTTCCGCCTTCATATTGGCCGCACGGATGATTTCCGCCGCCTTCTGCTTTGCTTCCCGGATCACATTTTCGCCCAGACGCTGTGCGTTGATCATCGTTGTCCGGAGTGTATCTTCCTCGGCGCGATACTGGTCAATCCGCTGAGCCAGAACCACAAGCTTTTTCTGCAGGTCGTCGTTTTGCGCAGAGAGAGCCTCCATGCTTTCCGCAACCTGCTTCAAATAATCGTCTACATCATCGCAACGATAGCCGCGCATCGATTTTTCGAAGGTTACGCGGCGGACATCCTCAGAAGATATCATATTATTCCTCCTGTTTTCGGACTTGCCGGGATTGTAGGCTATTGGCAAACGTGTTTTTACACTTCTCAATATTGAAAAAACGATATAAATATGCGGTCTTTTCGGCTCTTTCCTCCGATTCGGGTAACCTGATAGCGTCCCGCACCGTGGACCGTAAAAATATCGTGGGCATACACCGACTCATGCGCTGCACGAAGCGGCAGATGATTGATTTCCACTTTACCGGCCGTAATATATTCTGCGGCCCGCGTTCTGGATGTATGCATCATGGCCGCCAATACGGCATCCGCCCGTAAGGATGGAACCGATACATCCTGTTCTTTGCGCTCCGTTTGCTGCAAAAAGCGCTCCGGCAGCGTTTCTTCTGCCGTCACCGTAACCGGGCAACGGCCAGCTCCGGTTAATTCTGCCGCAATGAAATCCAATTTATCGGCCAAGGCTACCGCATAGAATACCGCCGGATTCTCGGGGTCCTGCAGCAGATCTCCCAAGCAAACACGGTCCAATCCCAGCCCCAGTATAGCGCCCAGATAATCCCGGTGTCCCGGCAGTTTTTTGTCTCCCGCCGACATCGCCATCAGTTTCAGATAGCCAACCGGTTCTTCCTGCCACGCATCCTCCGGTTCCAGGCAAAGAACTTTCCGTTCTGCCTGTTCATAGCCGCCCCAGAAACGCATGGATGCAAATCCGGCCTTATGGCAGGCAGCCTGTGCCAGGACCTGTTCCCTGTCCGACAAAAAGCCGGTATAACGCGGAATTCCCCGCTGCTCAGCCACACGGCAAAGTTCTTCCACGCGGCGCATTAACCGGCGTTCTTCATCGTTCTGCGGTGGTATGAACCCCCGCACCGGTGTTGTTGTATCAGAAGAATACGCCATTGTTCTCCAGTTCGTCAATCAGATCGCCCATAATATCAACGTTATAGGGCGTAATAATAAACGTACTGGTTGCCACGCGCTTGATCTGGCCGTTGTTTGCGTACGCAACACCGGAGAGGAAATCAATCAGGCGGCGGGAAACTTCCTTCCCGGTAGACTCCAGATTCAGCACCACCGTGCGTTTTGCGTTCAGCTGATCGGCAATGGTCGAAGCATCCTCGAAACGCTCCGGCTTGACCAGCACGACCTGCAGCTGCGTAGTGGCATTGATGTTCACTACTTTGTTGCTATGCTGTTTGACTTCCGCCTGAGAATAGCTTTGCGCAGCACCGCCAGCCTGGCCACCGGCAAAAATTTCATCTTCGGTATCATCTATATAAGAATCCCCTTCCGGGTCAATTCCAAGTTTGCTCTTCAAACTGTCAAACATAGACATGGTCGTTACTCCTTTGCTCGCACTTGCACACAAAATCGTGCGCGCACCATTACAGCGATATACACTAAATATTATCTTCTTTTTTATGTCAATTGTCAATATAAAACGGACAGATTCTGCGTCACAACAGCTTTCCATCCTGCAAATTTGTGCCTTGTACAATGATTTCATCGTACAGCCGGACTTCATTATCCGTTCCGATGGCACCATCGTCGGGAATCAAGATATAGTTCTCGTCCTCGTACAGGATCGTGATCTTCAAAAATCTCTGCAAGTTTCCGTATTTGACATAAACACCGCGTGCACCATCCACAATGTGCAATGCCTCTTTGGCTATGCGGATTCCCTCATAGGTTTTGATATCAATCTGGGCCGTCTCCATGCCAAAGCTGAGAATTTCGGCGTTGATGGTCTGACATTCAAATACCAGTTTGGCAATTCCATCTTCCTCACTGATGGTGTTTTCCACCAGTGTTGCCGTCAAGGGGGTATTTTGCTTACCGGGAACGCTGATTTTAACAGACGTAACGCCATCAAAGCGGGCGGCAGTTTCCAAATCGCAGACTGCATAAAACCGCCAACTGAATCCCGTAGCGATCTGCCCCGCCCGGTTTGTATCAGATGCCGGGAACCCGTCTTGCAGCATTTGTTGAAGTTCTGCCGGTGTCGCGTTATCCAGCGCATCCCGATCCGTGGTAATCACCGGGGCTGCTTCCGTACTGCTGAAATAGCCGTTGGTACTGGCGGTAATCGTCTGCAAAGAGCTTAACTGCGCATTGATTTCGTCATATTCCGTCTGCAAGGTCTGTATAGTCGCGGTAAAATCACCGGTCTGACCGGTACTGATCTGCAATCGGTTCTGTGCCAGCAGGAAATCATCTTCTGCCTCGCTGATCCCACTGTATTCCGCTGTATCCAGCTTATCCAGAAGGTTATACAGCGCCTGCTGCGTCTGGTTGGTCAAAACCGACAAATCGCTGCCGCTGGAATTCTGGGACTTGCTCAGCAATTCAATAGCCCGTCCCAGCCGATCCAAACGCTCCCGGAGCAATCCCTGGGAATCATCGGTATAACATTCAGCCAGCACCGTACCATTACTTACGCGCTCTCCATCCTGCACCAGATAGCCCAGGTTTCCGGTGCCTTCCACTGAAACCGAATCGAAGGAAACCACGCCATCCAGCGTCACGCTGTCCGCCATGGTATATGCAATGGCTGTTTCTGTTTTGTAGGACTGATGAAAAATAACAAAGCACTGAACGATCACATAAAGGGAAACCACACCGAGCAATGCAATCCCCAGCCAGCGCGCAATGCGCCCCGCGTAACTTTTTCTTGCTTCCATGCAGTCATCCCTCCTTTGCATCACCCCTGCAGAAAGTTTTCAATCAGTTTTTCCGCCTGAACGGCAGGATTCTCCTCATCCACATACAGCCAGACCACCTCTCCCTGATGCCGGAACCATGTCAACTGGCGCTTGGCATAATTGCGCGTTGCCTGTTTAAGACTGTTGATACACTCCGGAAGAGTCTGCTTTCCTTCCAGATACGGGAAAAATTCCTTATAACCAATGGCCTGCGCTGCGGTCCGGTACCGTTCCCGGTTCTTCCAGACCAACTCTGCTTCTGCCAAAATTCCCTTTTCCAGCATCTGATCCACACGCTGGTCGATCCGCCGATACAAAACAGAACGGTCACGATAGCCAAGGCACAGGCACAAAGACCGGTACGGCGGCGTGGACGGGCGCGAATTCTGCTGCTGTTCACTCATTTTCCGTCCGGTTATCTCATACAGTTCCAATGCGCGAATCACGCGCGGCAAATTATGCGGATGCACCTTCGCAGCGTAAACCGGGTCCAACGTTTTCAAACGCTGGTAAAGCACCTCTGGTCCTTGCTCCGCTGCCTCCTGCTGCAGCTTGCGGCGAACTTGCGGGTCGTTCTTTTCCGGTGCAAAGCTTACACCATTCAAAAGACTCGTAATGTACAAACCGGTACCGCCGACCACAAAGGGCAGATGTCCCCGCGCCGTGATCTCCGAAATAACGTTCGATGCCGATGCTGTAAAATCCGCCACACTGTAGGTACACTCCGGCGGCAAAAAATCCAACAAATGATGCGGTACTCCCTGCTGTTCTTCCGGCATAACTTTCGCCGTACCCACAGAAAGTTCCCGGTAGATCTGCATGGAATCCGCATTGATGATCTCACCGTTGAATCGGCGTGCCATGGCAACAGAAAGTGCCGTTTTTCCGGTAGCTGTCGGCCCGCCGATCGCCACGACCCGCGGACGTTCACACAAGGCGTCCAAACTGTTTTTCCAGCTCCTTCCGGGTAATCTTCAATACGCAGGGACGCCCATGCGGGCAGAACGGCGGCACGGAGCCATCCATGATACTTTGCGCCAGTGCCAGCATTTCGGCGTTGCTGGTTCGGTCCCCCGCTTTAATGGCTGCACGGCAGGCAATGGAGTGCAAAACCCACTCTGTCTTTTCCCGCAATGCATCACGGCTTCCTTCTGCCAGACGGGAAGCCAACTCAACTACCATGTCTTCCACATCGTCCACTGCCACATCGGCCGGAACCGCACGAACCACAACCGTTGCGCCGCCAAAATCTTCTACTTCCAGACCTGCGTCCATCAGCATATCCAGATTCTGCAGCAATGCCTGCTTTTCGGCGGCCGTGAGATTGACCTGCACCGGTACCAAAAGCATTTGTGCCGGCACATTGCCATAATCTTTCGCCAGCTTCTCAAACAGAATCCGTTCATGAGCCGCGTGTTTGTCAATAAGGCACAGTTCTCCGTCACGTTCGGTGATGATGTATGTCTTGAATACTTCTCCCACAAGGCGCAATGGCTGCGCAGCCGGCGGAGCCATGGTTATCTGCTCCGGCGCCTGTTCTTCCTGCGGCAAAGCACTTAAAGCATGCATGCTCTCCTGAACCGGTTCGGCCTCTTGCGGCGTATCCTGTTCCATTTTCTCCGTCGGGTATGTTTCGGTTTTGTGTTTTTCCCGGACAATCTGCGGCACAGCAGCCGCGGCCGGAACGATCGTTTCCGAATCCGCTTCCTTTGGTTGGGGCAGATCCGGTAAAATATCCAGAACCGTATCATCCGCCGCCGTCGCACGAAGCACCGTTCTCTCCGGCTGCGGCGCCGGCTCTGCGCGATACTGCGGTCCGGGAGACTGTACAGAAACCGTACCCGGAATGGGGCGAGCCGGTACCGGCTCCGTCAACCGGTTCAGCGCGCGGTATTCCGCTGCCGAAAGGGTGGTAAAGCGTGGTTTTTCTGCCGCTTGCTTCACCACCGGCGGAAGATCCGGCTTTTTTTCTTCCTGAACCGGCGCAGCATGTCCCATTTCAAAGCGGCATTCTCCACTGCCGGGCGTTGTCAGTGCCGTACGTACCGACCGATATACCGCATCAAAGACGTCACTTTCCCGCGCAAAACGGATTTCCGTCTTGGCCGGGTGAACATTCACATCCACCAAATCGGCAGGCATCTCCAGCATCAGCACGGCGCCGGGGAATTTTCCCTGCATCATGGTGCCTTTATAGGCATTTTCCAGCGCCGCCATCATGGTACGGTTCTTTACATACCGCCCATTGACGAAAAAGTGCTGTGCGCCGCGGCTGGCCCGGCAGGCACGCGGCGGTGTGATAAGACCGGTGATGTGATAAACGCCGTTACCGCCATCTACCGGCAAAAGATCCCGGGCAAAATCACGCCCCAGCACCGCATACACCGTGCTGCGCAAATCTCCGTCACCGGGAGTCAAGAATTGCTGTTTACCATCTTTGATAAACCGAAAACTGATTTCCGGATGAGACAGCGCCGCATGGAGCACCGTTTCGGAAACATAGGTTGCCTCCGTGGCATCCTTCTTTAAGAATTTCATGCGGGCAGGGGTGTTATAAAACAGTTCGTTGACCGTAATGGTTGTGCCTACCGGCCGTGCTCCCGGCTCCATCCCCTGCGGTTCTCCGCCGGAGATCCGGTAGCAGCAGGCATACTCATCCTGCTCCGTACGGGTCAGCACTTCCACTTTGGCCACACTGGCAATAGACGCCAGCGCTTCGCCCCGGAAGCCCAGTGTATGGATATGGCTCAGATCTTCTGCCGAAGCAATTTTACTAGTCGCATGGCGGA
>NZ_JACJKP010000116.1 GCF_016901605.1 Gemmiger formicilis | reverse complement strand
GGGTGCCGTGGGGTATGACCATATCGGTTACAACGTGGGCGGCATTGCCGGCAGTCAGACCGGTTACATCGAAGGCTGCGTCAACAATGGTACCGTTCACGCCCGCAAGGAGGGCGGCGGCATTGTGGGGCAGATGGAGCCTTCCAATGTGCTGCAGTACAGTCAGGACACCCTGCAGCAGCTGCAGGGGGAACTGAACACCCTGCAGGGCCTGATGAACCAGGCGACCCGGGATGCGGCGGCTTCTTCCAGTGAAGTGACCGCCCAGATCAATGACCTGAAAAACCGGGTAGACAGTGCCCGCAGTGCGGTGGATACTCTGCTGCAGAAAGTGGCGGACGGCATCGACATCGGCACCCAAAACCTGACGCTGACCACCCTGGCCGACCTGACCGGACAGGGAAATGCCGGTGCGGGGGCGGATGTAAGCGGCGAAGGACAGGGCAGTGCTTCTATCGATACCGAGATCGGGCCTTCCGCCACCCCGGCACCTACCGAGAACCCGGCGGAAAGTCCGACCCCGGGACCTGCACCGACAGCGACGCCTTCCGTTACACCGGAACCGACGGCGATTCCTACGCCGCTGCCCGATGAGCAGCCTGCCGAACCGCCTGCTGTACAACCGACAGAAACCCCTGTTCCGGAACCCCCGGCGGCTTCCACGGAGGAACCGGCGGTTTCTTCCGACACCAGCCAGCCGGCAGACAGCGGCACGGAGGCCGAACGCAGCGAAGAAGCCCACGGACGTCCGCCCCACCGGGCCCCCGGATTGGAGATCAGTACTGACCTGGCCGGGCAGGGCGGCGGCAGTGCTTCGCTGGACGGGGCGGCATCGGCGGATGGTGGCGTTTCGCTGGACGGTTCCGCTACCCTGACGGTACCCAGCATCGAACTCAATGATCAGGATGCCATTACGGCAGCGCGCAACAGCCTCAGCGGCAGCCTGACCTCCATTGCCGACGGGGTGGAAGCGCTGAATACCAATACCGGGGACCATACCCAGGCGTTGATCCGGGATATGGAAGCCATTACCAACCAGCTCAACAAGATCGGCAATACCTTGCTGGGCGCAGCCGAAAACGCCGGGCAGGGAACTCTTTTTGAGGATGTTTCCGACGAAGATACCGACGGCGACACCGAGGGCAAGGTCTGCAACTGCCTCAATTCCGGGGCGGTATATGCGGACCTGAACGCCGGCGGCATTACCGGGGCTATGGCACGGGAAAACGACCTGGACCCCGAGGACGATACCCGCATCAGCGGCAGCAGCTCGCTGAATGTGACCTATAAGACCCGCGTTGTGGTGCGCGGCTGCACCAACCAGGGAAGCGTGGAGGCACAAAAGCAGTGCGCAGGCGGTATCGTGGGCAGTATGGAACTGGGGTCCGTGCTGCAGTGCTGCAACACCGCCGATTTACTGCTGGAGGATGTGGACTATGTGGGCGGCATTGCCGGGCAGAGCAAATCTATCCTGCGAAACTGTGCTTCCGAAAGCCGTCTGGCGGGAAACCGCTGTGTGGGCGGCATTGCGGGCAGCGGTTACACCCTTACCGGCTGCCGTGCCATGGTGGAAGCCACCGGCACCGAAAAGGTGGGGGCGGTGGCCGGTACCCTGCTGGCGGAAGATTCCCTGAGCAACACCCTCAACCAACTGCAGGACAATACCGGCACGGTGCAGGATAACTGCTTTGTCAGCGATACACTGGGCGGCATTGACGGCGTCAGCTATGCAGGGCAGGCGGAGCCGGTTTCCTTCGCGGATTTTGCGGCCCTGGCTACCCAGGAAAATCTGCCCGAAACCTTCTCCACCATTACCATCACCTTTACGGCGGATGGCCAGACGGTGGCGGTGATCCCGGTGGAATACGGCAGCGCCTTTGATATGACCCAAGTGCCAGACATTCCCACCAAGGAAGGGTTTACTGCTGCATGGCCGGCGTTTGCCCATGACTGCGTTGTGTTTGACCAGACCGTGGCGGCGGTTTATACCCCGCTGGCAACGGTGCTTGAAAGTGCCGAACAGCGGGAGGATGGCCGTGCCATCCTGTTGGCAGAAGGTACTTTTGCGGAGGGTACGCTGACTGTGACCGCTTTGGAGGACGGCGTTCCTTCCGGAACGGCGGAAAGCTGGCAATTTACCCTGCCGGAAGAAACATCCGGTACGATGCAGTTGCATTATCTGCCTGCGCAGAAGAAGGCGGACCTCTATCTGCGCGGCGGGGACGGCAGCTGGCGCAAGGCGGAAACCACCGTGGACGGCAGTTATCTGGTCTGCACACTGCAGCCCGGTGATGATGCCCTGGCAGAGGTGCCGCGGGCTACCTTGCCGCCGGCGCTGCTGGTACTGCCCTGCGCAGCGCTGGTTCTGCTGGCGGTGCTGGCCGTGGCGGTTCGCAGGCATCGCGCCGCAAAGGCTAAATCCTGAACCGAAAAGGGCGGCTGCCTGAATAGGCAGCCGCCCTTTTGTTTTGTGAGCAAGTTTAAGCTGGGGTCCATTGCCAACTATGTCGCACGCCAGAGTACCCGGCAAATCATACCGCCGAGATGGTGGTGAAGCAGTTCAACAGGACAGGGTACTGGGCGGGGTCGATGTAGCCCAGCACGATCAGGCACATGGTATCGCCGACTTTCTTCAGCAGCATGGTCTGGGAAGTCTGCATGCCGTTGGCTGCGGCCGTATAGGTTATGCCGGTAAAGGTGGTGTCGCCAAGGGTCACCGTGCCGGGGTCGTCAAAGGTTACCTGCAGGGAATCCACCTGGGCCAGCTGCTGTTTGAGGGCCGCAATGTACTGGGTTTCGTCAATGCCCTCCAGGGCCAGCGTCTCGGTGGCGATGCTGACGCTGCTGCCGGTGGCTACGTCCACCGCCACCATCTCATAGCCGGAGGTCTGCTGCACCTGCTCCATCAGTTGGTCGCTGTTGGGGGCGTCGCCGTAGACGAAATCGGCGCCGTTCTGCATCAGGGCCTGCATCTCCTCCTCGGTGGCCAGCACCATGCTTTCGCTGGGGGAGAACATGAACCCCAGCGAGGTGTTTGTGTACCCGTCCTCGGTGAGCACACCCGGGGTATAGGTGGCGGGTTCCGGTGTGGCGGTGGGGGCCGGGGTAGCCGTGGGTTCCGGCGTGGGGGCTGCGGTGGCCGCCGGCGGGGCGGTGGCCTCGGCAGCCGACGATGGGGCGGCAGTCTGGCTGCAGCCGGCCAACAGAGCGGCCAGCAATGCAGCCGACAGATACAATGCAATGCCTTTTTTCATGGTACTCCTCCTGACGGTCATAATTTGCACCGTGGCAGGGAAGCCGGGCGCAGGCCGTCCTCATACTACCAGTCTACATGGTACGGTTTAGCGGTTTCAAGTGGCGTTTTCCCCAAAAAGTTGTAAAGATTTTGTACATGCGACAAAAAAGGCGGCAGCACAGATCTGTGCAGCCGCCTTTATATTGGCGATTCGGGGAAGGTTTATTTACCGCGTACCAGGCGGGAAAGCTGGATCAGCAGGGTGGGCGCAAAGGCCAGACCGATGATGCACAGCAGCTGGAAGCCGGTGACGGGAGCTACCAGGAACAGGCCTTCCAGCGCGGGAACGAACAGGACAAAAGCCAGCAGCAGCACGCCCACGCCGAAAGCCATCAGCGAATAGGGGTTGCCGGCCAGGCCCAGCCGGAAGATGGACTCGGTGCCGCGGCAGTTGAAGCCGTGGAACAGACGGGCCAGCGTCAGGGTGGCAAAGGCCATGGTGCTGGCCAGTGCGGCGTCGCCCTGGGCCAGGCCGATATAGAAGGCAATCATAGAAACTACGCCGATCATCAGGCCCTGGCCGAACACATGGGTCAGCATGGGCTTGTCCATCATAGAAGCATTGGGGTCACGGGGCTTCTGGTCCATCAGGCCGGGACGGGCAGGTTCCATACCCAGGGCAATGGCGGGCAGGCTGTCGGTCAGCAGGTTGATGAACAGCAGGTGCACCGGCTGGAACGGCACGCTCAGGCCGGCCAGCGAGGCATAGATGACCGCCAGAATGGCGCCCATGTTGCCGGACAACAGGAACTGGATGGCGTTGCGGATGTTGGCATACACGCTGCGGCCGTTGAGCACCGCCTTGACGATGGTGGCAAAGTTGTCGTCCGCCAGGATCATGGCGGCGGCATCCTTGCTCACCTCGGTGCCGGTAATGCCCATGGCCACGCCTACATCAGCCTTTTTCAGGGCGGGGGCGTCGTTGACGCCGTCGCCGGTCATGGCCGCAATGCAGCCGCGGCGCTGCCAGGCGGTGACGATGCGGATCTTATGCTCGGGCGAAACGCGGGCATACACCGCAATGCGGGGCAGTTTTTCGTCCAGTTCGGCGTCGGTCATGGCTTCCAGTTCCACGCCGTCCACGGCCATATCGCCCTCGCTGAAAATGCCGATCTGCTTGGCAATGGCGGTGGCGGTGACCTTGTGGTCGCCGGTGATCATCACAGTGCGGATGCCGGCTTTTTTGGCTTCGGCCACAGCCTGCACGCTTTCGGGACGCGGCGGGTCGATCATCGAGATCAGGCCCACGAAGGTGTAATCCTGTTCATCTTCCAGGGTCAGCAGGCGGGCTTCCGGCAGGGGGCGCTGGGCAAAGGCCAGCACGCGCAGGCCGTTTTCGGACATTTCGCGGTTGACCCGCTCGATCTCGGCACGGCGTTCCGGCGTCATGGGCACGGGGCCATCGGCGGTCAGCAGGCGGGTGGAGCGGTCCAGCAGCACATCGATGGCACCTTTGGTGAACAGCATGGGGCCGTCGTCGGTGTTGTGCAGGGTGCTCATCAGCTTGCGGTCAGAGTCAAAGGCCAGTTCCGCCAGACGGGGATGCTGGCTGCGGTAGACGGGGGCTTCCACATAGAAATAGTTGCCCAGCTGTACCAGGGCTACCTCGGTGGGGTCGCCCACCGGGGCGTTGGTTTCAGGGTTGATGGTGGCGTCGCTGTCCAGCACGGCAATCTTCAAAAGGGCGCGCTGGGCGTCGTTGGCCAGCTCCAGGTCGGTGCCTTTGGTCAGGGTGCCGTCGGCCCAGATGGTCTGCACGGTCATGCGGTTCTGGGTCAGGGTACCGGTCTTGTCGGAGCAGATCACCTGCACCGAACCCAGGCTTTCCACGGCTTTCAGTTCCTTGATGATAGCATTCTGACGGGCCATCTTCTGGGTGCCCATGGCCAGCACAATGGTAACGATGGAACTCAGCGCTTCGGGAATGGCAGCCACGGCCAGAGCCACGGCAAACATCAGGGAATCCAGCACGCCCATGCCGTTGCGGAACACCGACAGCAGGAACACCACGGCGCAAATGACCATAATGACCATGGCCAGTTTGCCGGAAAAGTCATCCAGATTTTTCTGCAGCGGGGTCTTGCGCTGCTGGGTCTGGTTCATCAGCGCGGCAATGCGGCCCAGCTGGGTATCCATGCCGGTGGCAGTCACCACCATGGTGGCGCGGCCGTAGGTCACCAGCGAACCGGAAAAGGCCATGTTTTTCTGGTCGCCCAGGGCAACTTCGGTGCCTTCAATGGTTTCGCGGCTCTTCTCCACGGCTTCGGATTCGCCGGTCAGGGAACTTTCGTTTACCTTCAGGGACCAGCTGTTCAGGATGCGGCCGTCCGCCACGATCAGGTCGCCGGCTTCCAGCTCCACAATGTCGCCGGGAACTACCTGGTCGCCGGGCACTTCCATCCGCTGGCCGTCACGCAGCACCTTGGCGGAAGGCGCACTCATGGCCTTCAGGCTTTCCAGAGACTTCTCCGCCTTGAAATACTGCACGGTGCCCAGCACGGCGTTGAGGATCAGCACCGCAAAGATGACCAGGGTGCTTTCCAGGTTGCCGGAGAACATGGAGATGATGGCTGCCACGATCAGAATGGCCACCAGCAGGTCTTTGAACTGCTCCAGAAATACCGAGAGCCAGCTCTTCTTTTCGCCTTCGGCCAGACGGTTGGGACCGTATTGGGCCAGGCGCTGCTCCGCCTGGGCGCGGTCCAGTCCGCCGGAAGTTACGCCCAGCTGTTCGAGCGTTTCTTTGGGGGACAGGTTGAAATAGGATTTCTGCATACGTTTCTCGCCTCTCTGTATAAAATGTACCGGGCCCATCCGGCACGGGCAAACAAAAAAGACCTCCCGGCCGTGGGGATTGCTCCCGGCCGAAAAGTCTTGTTACCACTGGAATGGGCTCGCTCCGCCAGATTCCGGCAAGCGGAATCGGGATGTTGACGGCGCGACTTACAACTACTCCCTTTTCAACAAGCAACTATACCATGGATAAGCCGGAAATGCAAGTGTTAGTTTTGTTACATCAAAAAAATGGGCAAAAGGGCATGGTTTGATGCAACTGCGGCCAAGGCGGTTCCCCACAGAAACCGTGTGTGCGTGAAAAAACTCCGCCAACCGGAAGATTGGCGGAGTTTTGGGTCTGTAATCAGCCCAGCTGATGGTGGGTGATTTCCATCTGCAGAGGACCTTCGGCGGTAAAGATAATGCCTTTGGCTTCGGCGGGGGTCTCCAGCCGGATGGCCATGGTGCGCTCGCCGCCGTTGATGAACAACTCGGCACATTCACCGTCCAGCACCAGCCGCAAGGTCAGCTTACCGTCCTGCGGGGCGGCGGGTACCCGGCGGATATGGGGGATGTCCCGGCGGCTGCCGCTGCGGTTGCGGTCCAGCAGCAGTTCGCTGCAGGCGGGCGTCCAGCAAAGTTCGGTGGCGTGGCGTTCGTCCGCGGCAAAGCGCAGGGTAAAGCGGCGGCAGTCGGGGCAGGCAGCGGCATCCAGGGTCACGGTAAGGTCTGTATGCCGTCCGGCAATGCCCTCATAAGCGGCGGTGCCGTTCAGCCGTTCCCGGCGGCTGATGGTGTTCTGCCACAGGGCTTCGATCTCCCGCGCAGGGCGCTGGCACAGCCGGCCGTTTTGCAGGAACAGTTCCCGGGGCATGGTCATGCAGCCGAACCAGCGGTGCCTACGGGGCGCTTCGTTTACGGTGGCCCAGTTTTCCATCCAGGCAATCAGGATACGGCGGCCGTCGGGGGTCAGCACCGTTTGGGGAGCGTAGAACTCGGTGCCGTAGTCCAGGGTCTGGACCTGTTCCCGGGTAAAGCGGGCCTGTGCTTTGTCGTAATGGCCCAGCAGAGCTACCGTGCCGAATCCGGCGTGGAACTCACCGTCGGCGCTGCCTTCCATTTCCTGGGGGCTGACCAGCAGCACCTGCCGGTCGTCCAGGGGGAAGAAGTCGGGGCATTCCCACATCTTGCCGTATTCCCAATGGCAGCTGTCCAGGGTGGTGCGGTAGGTCCAGTGGCGGGCGTCGGGGCTTTCGTACAGCAGGATGCGGCCCTGGTCCTTGGCGTCCCGGGTGGAAACTACGCAGTGGTAACAGCCGTCCTCATACCAGATTTTCGGGTCCCGGAAATCCACGCAGGAACCGCCGTCGGGCAGCAGATCTTCGCCAATCACCGGGTTGGCGGCGTCTTTCACAAAGTCGGTGCCGTCCCCGGCAGCCAGGCATTGCAGCTGCTTTACGCCACCGTTGCCGTCATCCTGCACACCGGTATACAGCAGGAGCAGGCGCCCGTCGGGGGCGGTTGTTGCGGTGCCGGAAAAGCAGCCTTTGGCGTCGGCGTCGGTGTCCGGGGCTATGGCACAGGGACGGTGTTCCCAGTGCAGCAGATCCGTGCTGACGGCGTGGCCCCAGTGCATGGGCCCCCAGACGGTATCGTAAGGATAATACTGGTAAAACAGATGGTAAGCACCCTGGTAGAAGCAGAACCCGTTGGGGTCGTTCATCCAGCCCACATAGGGCGTCAGGTGAAACAGGGGGCGGGCCTCGGCCGGGATGGCGGCGCCTTCCCGTGCCTCATAGATGCGGGCTTCTTCCAGTTTGGTCGCAGAACACGGCATAAGGGAAGAACCTCCTCTTTTCAGATCAGTTTTTTGGGAAAAATCAGGCGGCAGATTCTGCCGTGGCAGGAGCGGTGGTGTCCACAGCACCGGCGGTTTCTTCATAGCGGTCGTAGGCAGCCTGGTAGACTTCCAGCAGTTCCTGCATACCATAGCTGTTCAGGTTTTCTTTGTAGGCATTCCAGGTGTCGTCGGTGATGCCGCCGTCACGCAGCCAGGTGGCTTCCTGTTCGGCCACAAAGTTCTCGAAGTCTACACGCCATTTGTCGATGGTGTCCAGCTCGTCCTCGGTGTACACGCAGTCGATGGGGTAGGTGGTGGTATCTTTCACAAAGGGCATCCAGTAGTCATACAGGTCGGTCAGGCGCTCCACGGCGCGGGGTTCCATCTCAAAGGTGGTGGCATAATAGTCGGACAGGATCAGCTTCGGGCCGTACACTTCGTACTCGCTCTTCACTTCACCGGCGCTCTTGCCGAACTTCTGCTGGGCTTCTTCGTCGGAGATGCTCTGCCACAGGCCGTTTTCGTCCCGCTCGGTGAAGTAGGTGCCGATGGGGCCGTACTGCAGCTGCATAACGTTTTCGGGATCATACCACTGGTCGTAGAACTTCAGCAGGTTGATGGGGCTCTCGCAGGCAGAGGTGATGCTCAGGTTGCCGGAATTGATGCCGCCGCCGTCACGGACGGTGACATTGTAGCTGCCGTCGGGACCTTCCAGAACCGGCAGGAAAACGTAGTCGTCGGCGTAATCGCCCATCAGTTCCTCGATGTACCACCAGGTGGCAACACCAACTTCACCCTGGGAGCACTTGGCCATGTACTGGGTGTCGGTCTGGCTGAAGGCTTCCTGGTCGATCAGGCCTTCGGCAAACCAGTTGTGGAAGTATTCCAGCGCAGCGCGGTAGTTGTCGTCGTCGCTCACAAAGTTGACGGTGCCGTCGGGCTGCAGCACCAGGTCGGCGCAGATATCGTTGGTCCAGTTGGTAAAGCCGAACCCGGCGTAGAAGATGTTCTGGCCCCAGCACCACTGGTCGATGCCGAAGGACATGGGGATGGTGGAACCGGCTTCGTTGCCGTAATAGGTGGCGCTCATGTCGTTCTCTTTGAACGCTTCCAGCGCGCCGTGCAGTTCATCCAGCGTGGTGGGAACTTCCAGGCCCAGCTCGTCCAGCCAGGCTTTGTTGATCATGGAATACTGGGGGATGGTGTAGATGTTGTAGTCTTCCTCTTTGCCGATGCCGGCGGTGCCCATCTGTTCACCGGAGGGCAGGCCGTAGATGCAGCCGTCGTCCATGGTGATGGCTGCCCGGATATCGGGGTGCTCTTCCAGGATCTTGGTCAGGTTGGGCATATATTCTTCGGTGATGTAGGGGGTAAGATCAATGAAAGTGCCGTCCTGGCCGTAGTTGGTCAGGTCGTAGTTGGAGAAGCCTACGGCGTTGAAGGCGTCGGGCAGGTCGTTGCCGGCAATGCGGATGTTTACCTGCTCGGACAAAGAATCGCTCATGGTGTCCCAGGTAATGGAAATGCCGGCATTCTGGGCCATGGTGTTGAGCACTTCGTTGGAATCGTAGCCGCCGGACAGGGCCGAGATACCGCTGATGATCTTGAAGTCGGTCTGTTCGGTGTTGGTGTTGACGGTGCC
>NZ_JACJKP010000115.1 GCF_016901605.1 Gemmiger formicilis | reverse complement strand
CCCGTGGTAAAAGTGTGGTTGCCAGACTTTTCAGGGCTCCCTTTAGGGAGCGACCACAGGAGATAGGCCCTTATAGGGCCTGTTCAAACCACCCGTTCAACGGGTGGTTTTGATATCGGTTCTTACCCGTGCTTGCCGCTCCGCACAGCCAGCGTCACTCCGTTTCGTCAGGAAAAGAGAGAACGGGATTCCCGCCGCCTCGCCGGTATTCCAGCGGAGTTTGTCCCTTCACCGCCCGAAAAGCCGCGGCAAATTTGCTGGAGCTGTCATAGCCCACCGCTCCGGCGATCTCTGTAACGCTGGTCTCCGGTTCTTTCCGAAGCAGCAGAGCCGCCCGATCCATCCGCAGTGCCCGCATATAGGTGTTCACCGGACTGCCATATACACTTTTGAAGCAGGCCTTCAGGGTGGTCAAAGGGATCTGGTACTGTCTGGACAGGGCCTCCAATGTGATATGCTGATCCAGATGCTCCACCAGATAGGAGCGGATGGCCTTTACCGTTTCCACCTGGGAACGGTAAAAATATGGTTTTTCCGTTCCGCTTCCCAATTCCAGGGCATCGAGATACAGCAACAACTCCAGAATCTTTACCCGAAAGTAGGGCATTTTGATCCGCTCCGGTACGGTACACAACTCCTGAAAAATGTGATCCACCGAGGGTGCTCCGTGAATGACCCGCGGCCGGGCATCCGGGCAGAATTTCTGCTGGATGGCGGCCAGATCCAAAGGATAGTCTCCCGCCAGACGAGCCAGCTCCATGGGTATCATGGACAGGTCAAAGCACATGGAGATGCCATGATAGTGGGACAACGGGAGAGAAAAGTATCCTTTGTGCTTCAGGCGGCGATCCACTTTCAGGTCACCTGCCTCCACATAGGAGAACGCATCGTTGCCCACAGCGTATTCCATCCGGCCCTCCCGGCAATAGTCGATGCAGAGGAGATCCTGCCGGGTTTCAAAAGAGGAGTCGCAATAGGCCATGTGGAAATCGTTATACAGGATGGTCGCGCCGGGGAACACCTCGTAGACGGTCATGGTTCCATCGCCGCTCTCATTTCGCAGCTGATAAACGCTACACCCACCGCTCTTGGCCAAGAGGCACAGATCCGGTTGGCTGTCCTGTAAAAATTCCACTGCGGCTCAGCTCCTTTCTCAAAGTTCCAGGACTCGATCACAGGCGCACTGGAGAAATTCGCGGTCATGTGTCACCACCAGAACCACCCGGCCCTCGTCCGCCAGTTCCCGTGCGCAGCGAGCCACTTCCTGCATTCTTGCATAGTCCAGACCACTGGTGGGCTCGTCGAATACCAGCAGCGGCTTTTGGGACAGCATGGCGGTAGCCACCGCCAAACGCTGCTTCTGACCGCCGGAGAGGGCCATAGGGTGCTTTTCCCGGAACGCAAGCAAATTGAGCCGATCCAGCACCTCCTGAATGCGCTGGTCAGAGAGTCCTTCCATAGCCAGCCGGCACTCTCCCCATACGCTGTCAGAAAAGAGCTGATGGTTCACATCCTGCATGACGCAGTAGGCAATCCGCTGCCGCTGCTTCGCACCAAGGATGCGGCCGTTGAGGCGGATCGTTCCGGCACTCTCCCGCATCAGGCCACACAAGCAGCGGGAAAGGGTGCTTTTTCCCACGCCATTGTCACCCGTGACGGCCAGCACCTCTCCCGGGCGGGCGGAGAAGGAAAGGTTTTGAAATATCGGCGGCTCCCGCTTGTACCGGCAGCACAGTCCCTCCACAGACAGTCCATCCTGTTCCCCCGCAGCGCGGGAGGGCGGCAGAGTCACCTGAGTAGGCGTGAGTGTGCGAAGGCCCAGAGCGATCCGTTCTGTCTCAGTCAGCCGCCGGAATTCTGTTCCGCTCCAGATCCGCTCCACGATCCCGTCCCGCAGATAGACAGCCCGATCTATGAGATCCGCCAGAAAGTACAACCGATGCTCCGCAATGAGAATGGTGTGTCCCCGACTTTTCAGGTATGCGATTTGATCATGGAGTCTTTCGATGGTATCCCGATCCAAATTGGCCGTAGGCTCATCCAAAATGTAGAGCTCCGGCCCCATGGCATAGACCGAGGCAAAGGCCAGCAGCTGCTTTTCTCCGCCCGACATGGCGAAGATGTTCCGGCCCCTCAGCCGCTTCAGGTGCAGGCGGTCGGTGGTATCATCCAGTCGGCGAAGGATCTCACCCCGGGTCATGCCCCGATTTTCCAGGCCAAAGGCGAGCTCACTGTCGGAATCCATGTTGAAAAACTGACTTTTGGGGTTCTGGAAAACAGACCCCACCTGCCGGGCCAGTTGGTAAAGAGGCTGTTCCCGCACCGGTGCGCCGTGGAGCAGGACTTGCCCGGTCAGTATGCAGTCCTCCGTAAATGCCGGAATCAAGCCGTTAACCAGCTTAGTGATTGTGGTCTTTCCGCAGCCGGAAGCGCCGCAGAGCAGTACACATTCTCCCGACCGGATGGTCAGATCCACGTGGGTGAGGGTGCCCACTTCTTTTGTATAGGAAAAGGACACATCTTGCAGCTCTACCATGGAAACACCCCCAATTTGACTGCCAGAAGGGCAACGGTAAGCCCCACACCCACAAGGAACGCGGCGCCGTCCACCGGCGAGAACCGCAGTTCCACCAGACTGGTCTTAGGCGCCGGGTCCTCGATTCCCCGGGTCACTGCCGCTGCGGACAGCTCCTCCGCAGTGCCGGTAGCGGAGACCATTAGGGGAACCATGATCCCCTCCAGCTTTGCCAATCCCCGGATGCCCCGCAATCGCATCGCATCCCGGATATAGCCTGTCTCTTCCCGAATGGCGGGAAAGTACCGCAGCGTCACCGAGACGGCTACGATCAGCCGCTGAGGGAAATGGATCTTGCGCATTCCAGCCACCAGATAGGGCATAGGCGTCCGGCGAAGCATCAGAAAGCCGATCATCCGGCAGGGCATCATCCGGCGGGCATAGTTGGCAAAAATGGAAAAACTGGTAGCAGCCCATCCCGGCGCGGCCGGCAGAATCCAGTATTGTAGGCACAGGATTCCCCCGAAAATCAAGAGGCTTTTCCCCGCCATAGCAAAGCAATGATGGAGTAGCATCAGGAATAGGAGAAAACCAATCCATATCATTTCCATCCAAAAAGGTTGCTCACTAAAAGCTGCCAGATTGGCAAAGACCAGCAGAGCAAGACCCACCCTGGGGTCGAACACCAAACAGCGCCGTGCCTCCTCCATGTTACAGAATCCCCGCCTTCTCAAAATGCTTGCGGAACATTCCCTTGGCCAGCAGGATACCCAGCATCGCTCCCACGATAGGAGCCCCCACCAGAACCACGATCATACCCGGGGAGGTCAATGCTGCCAAGGTAGAGACATAGGCTTCCGGCATTCCCTGCTGGCTGATCTGCGCCAGGAAACTGTCCCGCATGATCCAGACAGGCAGCGGGGAGCCGATCATCCCCAGCGAGAAGAACACATAGGCCAGAGCATTACCGTGGAAAGACCGGTAATGGCTACAGATCCGGCAAAGCTCCGCCAGGATGCAGCTCACCGCAAAAGCAATGAGAATCACGACCGTGAATTGCCCAGTAACAAAGTAGATCAAGGCCGTAATAAAGCCCATCAGGACCACTGCGCCGGTCTTTGGCACCTTAGTACACATCATCAGGAATGGGATACCCGCAAATACGGCGATCAGGCCAGGCATCAAGATCCAAAGCAGGGGATGCAGACCGCTGAGAAGCATAAAAGCAAAGTTGATGACAAAGTAGATGGCGGAGAAAATTCCCACCGTAATGATGTCCTTTCCCGTCATCCCTTTTTTCTGCGTGTTCATGATGTACCGCTCTCCTTCAACATAGTTAGATTATGCTAACCGTTATTTCTGAGAAAAGGCGCTTAGCGCGCCCCTCCTTACTGAGTATAGCGGTACATCGCCGTTCTTTCCGCTCCGATTGGACAGCTTTATCCCGTTTAGTCAATAGATTTATTGCCGTGACAGAGATGCACCATCTTCACCATACAGAATCTGTCCGAAACTGCCATGCTGACCTTGGTGGACAGCTTCAATCCGGTTCGGGGGATATGGCGGTAATAAGGCTCCTCAGCCAGCACCCTGACCCCACTGTCGATTTTTCCGGCCAGCACCGATGCGGAATCCACATAGAAAAACATCTGAGCATCCCCGTGGCCCACCTGCTTCATGTATTTCTTTCGCATCATGGCCATGCCGCTTTTGCTCACGGTATCAAAGACGATTTCAATCTCTCCAAACCCCGTGAGCATCCGCAGGAGGCCCACAACCTTGCTTTCCTCAAAATAGTGGAACAGGCCGCCGGCGGTGACCAGAATGGGAGCATCCGGCGCATCCGTGCGGATATGTCTGATCCAGTCCTCAGCAAAGGCGTCTCCGGCAAGATAGGTCTCCCGCTCCGGCTCAGGCAGCAGCTCCCGACGGTATTCCACCACATGGGGCAGATCCACGGCATACCAGTGCGACCTTCCATTGTCGCAGCGATAATAGGCCGTCTCCAGACCGCAGCCGAGTTGAACGACCACACCGTCCGGCCTGTGCTCCAGAAAGGTCCGGATGTACCGGTCCATATTGGCGGACCGGACGGCGGAGGCCAGCAGAGTATACTGGCTCTGTCCGTCCTGCTCCGGCAGGCTGGAAGGCAGTTTCTTTTTCAGTTCCAGCGCCTTGGGATCGTACAGGATCTGCGGGCAGTACTCGCTGGCATAGATCCTGCCCAGCATGGGGACAAACAGCGTGTCCTCTACAACGCCCAACTTGGACATGGTCAACCCTCCTGTTTGGACAAATTACTTTCTACCCACAAGCAGCCGGGAAGAGCCCAGCATCATCATGGCAGCCCGGCGGCGTGAACCGAAGGCTTCTTCCGCGGTATCAATGAGCCGGACATCCTGATAGCCCATCTCCAGCAGTTTTTGGGCAAAGGCATCCATATCGCCGTACAGCCTGGGTTTCATATCATCGTTCAGCGCGAAGACGCCGCCTTTTTTCAGCACCCGTAGGCTCTCCAGCAGCAGCTTGTGCATATCGGCTCCCATGACATTGTGGTAGACATAGTTGCTGATGACCGCATCAAAACTCTCATCGGGGAAATCCAGATGATTGGCGTCGCCATGCTGGAACACACACCGGGAGGCCACACCTTCACTTGCGGCGTTTTTCTCACAGAGAGCCTTGCTATAATTGTAAACAGCTCCCCAGTAGTCCATGCCAGTGACCTTTGTCTCCGGCCAGGTCAGGGCCGCACGGATCGACAGCGCCCCGGAGCCGCAGCCGACTTCCAGGAGACTGCCCTGACCGTCATAGTCCAGATGAGAGAGAACGACCCGGTGAACCTGTTCCATGATCCCGCCGCCGCCAAAGGCATACTGGTGCCTGATCCATGTGATCCAGACCAGCAGGGTCACCAGCGCCGCTGCAACAACAGAGAACAGAACGCCAAGAACCGTGATATGGAACACCGAAAAGGAGAGTGCGGCTAAAACCACGGCCAGAGCTGTGATGCCACCGATAATGTAGAACACGGGATTGGACATCCAGCTTCCATAGTCTTCGCCGTGGCTGCCGAGACGGATTTCTGCTTGTTGATTACGCTTTTGCTGCATTCGATTTTCCTCCCTGTCATTCAGAATTTGTGTGCAATTCATTTACGAGTATTCCTCCTTTACCTTCTGGCAGGCAAAAGAGGCTATGCTCTGGACGGTGCGAACCTTTGCAGGCCCGAATATTTCCTCCAGACGATGCCGCAGGCTCTCCGCCGTCTCAAAGGGCGGGGTGAAATAGCCCTTTGGCACATACAGCCTGCGGATTATCCAGTCGGTGCGGCGGTTTTGCCCCGTCACATAGAAGCAGCCGCAGAAGATCCCGCCGGGCCGCAGTACACGAAAGATCTCCCGCCAGGCGGCCTCCTTATCCGGAAACGCATGAAACCCGTTGAGCGAGAGCACGATGTCGAAACTGCCATCCCCAAAAGGCAGCGCCCCAACATCCCCCTGCTGAAAGCGCACATGGGCAAGTCCCTCGCCCCAGAATTTTGCCCGCTCCAGCATCTCCGGCGAGTAATCCAGGCAGGTGATCTCCGCCTCCGGCATTTCCCGGTAGAGGGGCATGGTCAGGATACCGGTACCCACGGGGACTTCCAGCAGTCTTCCGGAAAACCCCTCCGGTATTCCGGCAAGGGCGGCGGAAAGGTAGTCCTGGGTTTCCGCCCGGCCCATTCCCCATACCAGGCGGCATACCGCCCGGCCTGACAGGGTGGAACAGGTGATCATGCCATCATAAAATGTCCGTTTGCCTCCCAATCCCCGGTAGGCGTTTTGAATCCGCTCTTCTTGTCCCATTTTTTCACCTTCACTCACTCAAGCACCCAGCGCCACATCCAGCGTCATCATGAGGGTAAAACCGACTGCAAACAGAATAGTCCCTATATTGGAGTGCTTTCCCACTGACATCTCCGAGATCAATTCTTCCACTACCACATAGACCATCGCTCCGGCGGCAAAGCTCAGGGCGTAAGGCAGTACCGGAACCAAAATCCCCGCCAGAAGGATGGTCAGAATCGCACCTATGGGCTCCACTGCGCCGGACAGCGTCCCATACAGGAAGGAGCGGGATTTGGAGACCCCCTCCGCTTTCAGGGGCATGGAAATGATCGCGCCCTCCGGGAAGTTCTGAATGGCAATTCCCAGAGAAAGAGCCAGCGCCCCCGCCAGCGTGATACCGCTGTCTCCGTAGAGCCACCCGGCATAGACCGCCCCGACCGCCATTCCTTCCGGAATATTGTGCAGCGCCACAGCCAAGGTCAGCATGGTTGTTTTTCCAAGACTGCTTTTGATGCCCTCGGCCTCCGCGCTGCCGCGGTGCAGATGCGGGATCAGCCGATCCAGCCCCAGCAAGAAAAAGATTCCCAGCCAGAAACCCACAACGGCGGGGACAAAGGACCACCGCCCCATGTCCGCAGCCTGCTCCATTGCGGGCAGCAGCAGACTCCAGATGGAAGCCGCCACCATTACCCCTGCCGCAAAGCCGGTGAGCGCACGCTGTACCATCTCACCCAAATTGTTCCGCATAAAAAAGACGCAGGCCGCCCCCAGCGTCGTCCCGGCAAAGGGAATCAGTAGCCCTTGCCATAGTTCAATTGGCATATTCTCCTCCAATCTTGCCGCAGTGATTTTCTGCAAAGTCGATCCGGATGATTCGGAGGCACATCGATCTGTCGGTCAGCTTTGCCAGTGGCTAACAGGTGCAACCGAACACTGTATAAGAATCTCCGGTACAGAGCCCTTATCAATTTTACATTTTTCCATAGTCGCCTTTCAAAAGGTATGATACTCTATGCTTGATTATAGTTAGCTATCACTAACCAGTCAAGTCATTTTCTGTTAGGGACAGTTAATTTTCCTATCAGCTGTGTAGAGTGTTACGCAAACTCTCACCCGCAACCTTCAAAGTGTGCGAGATTCAGGATTTCTTTTTTCTTTCTCTGGGCGTAACGCAGAGTTTGATATGCTCCGCCGCTGGAATGATCCACACAGAATACCACAAGGTCGCTTCGATCCACCATCTGCCGGTTGCGAATCTGAATGGCACCCTTCGGATGGCTGCCAGCGGCGGCGCTGCACAGTTCAATTTCATCATAATATGCTTCAAAGTTCTCCAAATTGTCCCGCAGCTCTGCCGTCGGATACGGAAGCACCAAAATCAGGGCGCTATTGTCATCCCGCACACGGCGCTGTTGGCGCTTGACGGCAGAAGAAACAATCTGGTCAAAGTCTCCGTTACGGCCAACCAGAAACTCCACATATTCCTTTTCCAAAAGCAATGTGTGGATCAGCGACTCCACACGCTCTTCCGCTTTCCAAAATTCCGGAACGGTCCGATGTCCAAAAAAACTGACGGTAAATAGATCCATGTCGTTCTCGTTGGCATTTTCTGACCAACAGCTCCCTCAAGTAAATGTTTCACCTCTTATTATATATAAACATTTACTTGAAGTAAATAATCCTCTAATTGGTTTCAATTATATTTTACCTATTCTGTTGGTAGCATAATGTCGGGAGGTGAAGTGATGCAGACAGAGTTTCCGGAACGATATATCACTCTGGGTTTAAAAATCGCCTATTACAGAAAAAAGGCGGGATTGACGCAGGAGGTTCTTGCTGAACGGATCGGAAAAAGTGTTAATTTTGTCGGCCAGGTAGAAGGAACAGGAACAATTCGGGGTGTATCCTTGGAGACCCTGTTCAAAATCGCCCAAGTATTGAAGATTCAGCCCTCCAAACTGTTGGAGGACGACTGATTAGCATTGTAAAAAGAAAGCGAGTGCTGCCACCGGGGATATATCCGGTGACAGCACTCCTCATTTATAACGGTTTAGGCGTTCCTTCTCTCAGAGCTTCCACTGGCCGGACTCTTTACGGCCGGATACGAACGCTTGATACAAGCCCTCCTGGGCCATGAGCTGGCTGTGGGTGCCCCGCTGAACGATCTGTCCGCCGTCCAGCACCAGGATCTGGTCGGCGTTGCGGACCGTCTTCAGCCGGTGAGCGATCATCAGAATGGTCTTGTCCCGGGTCAGGGCTTCGATGGCCTTTTGCAGTCGGTCCTCATTCTCCGGGTCTACATTGGCGGTGGCTTCATCCAGAATCACGATGGGAGCATCCTTCAGGATAGCCCGTGCGATGGAGATTCGCTGCTTCTCGCCGCCGGAAAGACTGGATCCACCTTCGCCGATGACGGTGTCATAACCTTGGGGCAGGGTGAGAATGAAGTCGTGGCAACAGGCTTTCTTCGCCGCGGCCACCACTTCCTCGTGGGTGGCATTGGGGCATCCAAACTTGATGTTGTTTTCCACCGTGTCGGCAAAGAGATAGACCTTCTGGAATACCATGGAGATCTGATCCATCAGGCCCTCCAGGGTATAGTCTTTCACATTCTGACCGCCCACCAGGACGGCGCCGCTCTCCACATCCCAGAACCGGGCGATGAGATTGCACAGCGTGGTTTTCCCGGAGCCGCTGGGGCCCACGATGGCGGTGGTGGTTCTGTCCGGGATGGCGAAGGATACATCCCGCAGGATAGGCCGCTGGTCATAAGAGAACGAAACATGGTCGAAGGTAATGCCGTGATCCCTGGGCGTGCCGGCCTGACCGGTCTCTGCCAGCTGAGGCATGGCATCCGTCTCATCAGCATGGGCCATGCAGCTGCTGACGATACGCAGCAGGGACATACCGCTACCCGCCGAGGAGATCTGAGCAAAGACCAGGAAGGACATGATGACCACCATCAGAGCATTGGCCAGAATCATCGTCCCGGAGAGATAGAACCATACCGCCGAGAGCATCATGGCCACGCTTCCCAGCTGGAGCGCTATCCCCTGCGCCATGATATAAGGGGTGAACATCTTTTCGATGTTCAGGTTGCTACGGCAGTTGTATTCCAGTGCTTCCTGCAAGGTGCGGTCACCCCGTCCGGTGAGGTTGAAGGACTTCACCACGCTCATGCCCTGCACATACTCCAGTACCGCCTCCACCAGCTTGGCCTCGGATTTCTGGCGGTGCGGGGCGAGCGAGGCGGATTTTTGCTCCATGGCAGAGGTGATGAACAGATAAACCACGGTGGCCGCCACCACAATGAGACCGATCCGCCAGTCAAAAATCAGGATCATCACCGTAAAGACCAGAGCGTTGAGCATCCCGCCCAGCATGGTCACCAACACCATGGGGGCCACAGTCTCCACATTGTCCAGTACAGTGGTGCAAACCCCGGTGAGCTCTCCCAGGCTGTTGTCGTTGAAGTAGCCCATGGGGACGGATTTCATCCGCTGCCCGATGGCCACGCGCTTATTGGCCGCCATGAAGTACCCGGCGTGGGTCTGCTGGA
>NZ_JACJKP010000114.1 GCF_016901605.1 Gemmiger formicilis | reverse complement strand
GTGGCCGCAGCACCATTACCTATACTTATTACGATGACTGCAAGGACCTTTACGGCGAAGGACCGCTGACCCTGGCGGCAACCGACTACGGTCCCAGCCAGCCCTCCCATGACCACAGCTATGACGAGGACGGTTTCTGCACCTGTGGCCAGTATCAACCTGCCGACCAGGTGGATGGCGTCTACCAGATCGCCAACGCGGGCAACCTGTTCTGGTTCGCGGCGCTGGTCAACGATGACAGCACCTATGCCGAATTTGCGGCCAAGGATGCCGCTGCCTCGGCGGTACTGACCCAGGATATCGACCTGCAAAGCAAAGCCTGGACGCCCATCGGCGCTCAGACCCCTGCTTCCGCCATGTATGCCGGTATCTTTGACGGCCAGGGCCATGCCATCCGCAATCTGCAGGTTGCAGGCGAGTGGGCTGCGCTGTTCGGTGCCGTGGGCACCGAGGGGGTGGTGCAAAACCTGACGGTGAGCGGTATCGTTACCGGTGGCAACAATGTGGGCGGTCTCTGCAGCAGCAACCTCGGTATCATCCGCAATTGCTGCAACGAAGCCACGGTGAAGGCTACCGGCAACTATGCGGGCGGTATTGCGGCAAGCAATGCTGCCATTGGCGTTCTCGAAAACTGCTACAACCTGGGCACCGTCGTGGCCGACGGTGAGTTTGCCGGCGGCATCTGCGCCTACAACGATGGCGAGATCCGGAACAGCTACAGTGCGGGTACAGTTTCGGTCTCTCAAAAACCGGAAACGGCGGGCGGTATTGCCGGTATGAATTGTCAGGGCGGCAGCATCCAAAACAGCTATTATCAGCAGGGCACCGCCCCGGCAGGTGTCGGCAGTGGAAGCTTCAGCAGCACCGGCGTGGAAGCAAAAGACCAGGCGGCCTTCCAAAATGGTGCAGTGACCTGGCTGCTCAACGGCCAGTCCTCCGACGGAAATTGCATCTGGCGCCAGAATCTGGATAACGGCCAGCCCCAAGATGCCTACCCGGTGCTGGATGCCTCCCATGGCATTGTCTATAAACACATGGACGAAACCTACTCCAATGAAAGCTATACTGAAAAGAAGGAGCAGGCTCCTATCCATATCAATAACCTGCCGCAAAACGGTTCCTGCTTCTACGGTGATGTGATCCAACTGGAGTATACAGGCGGCAGCGGCAGCGGCGCCGTGAGTTGGGCGGCCACCGGTTGCGCCACTGTGACCCAGGCGGGTCTGCTGACGATCACTGGTGTGGGCGAGTTTAGTGTTGCCATCACCAAGGCAGAGGATGCCACCTACAATGCGATTTCCACAGAAGAAACGCGTACGGCTCAGCCCAAGAACATCACCCCTGCTGTGACGGGTGTGGCGGATGTGGTCTTTAATGGCTATTCTCATGAGCCGGATGTAACAGTGCGGGACGGCGATACTTTGCTGGAGCGGGATGTCCATTATACCGTCCAATACAGCGACAACGTTAATGCCGGAACGGCCAGCGTGACGGTGACCGCCGTGGAGGGAAGTGTGTATACCTTCGCGCCGGTGACAAAATATTTCACCATCACCAAGGCGGCTGCGCTGCATCCGCAGGATCGGGGTGCACAGCATCGCTACACAGCCACCGGCGAGCAGACCCTTGGACTGGCCGGTACAATGCCCGCCAACGCCGGTACCGTGATCTATGCGGCGGGCACCAAAGAGGATAAAAACGGCCTGGTCGCGGCCTGGTCGGTGGATGCCGACGGCACGGTGCACTATACGCTGTCCGGCAAGGGGGCTGCAGGGGATACTGCTGTTCTGCCGGTGGTTCTCACTTCTAAAAACTATGCCGATACAACGGTACGGGTAGTGCTGACCATGCAGGAACGCGAAGTGCCCCAGGCATCTGCCGAACCGTACAGCAAGACGTATGATGGTCAGGCTGTTCAGGTGAACGAGCTTACCGTGACTGCCGAGGTGGGTGGCATCTGGGCCTGGAAAGAAGATGCCCCCGTGAATGTGGCAGATTCCGGTACCTGGACACTGATTTTCACCCCGGATGATGATGTCGACTATGGCCCGGTGGAAGTGCCGGTGGAGGTGACCATCACCAAGGCCGCTGCGCAGCTTACCCAGGCACCGCAGCCTGCACAGAATCTTACCTATACGGGCCAGGCGCAAACGTTGCTTGCCGATGCCGGCAGCACCCAGGACGGTACCCTGGTCTACAGCCTGGCAGAATCCGGCCCGTTTAGCGAAAAACTGCCCACCGCCACCAATGCAGGCAACTACAAGGTGTGGTACAAGGTGGCGGGTGACGCCAACCACGAGGACACCCAGCCGCTATCCCTCGATGTCGTCGTGGGCAAGGCGGTCCCGCAGGCGCCGGAAAGCATGGAGGCTGTCTACGGAGTGTTCCTGCGTGATTGCACCCTGCCGGAAGGCTGGCAGTGGCTGGATGATTCTGTCAGACTGTTGCAGACGGGGAAGGTTACCTATTCGGCCCAATACACCGAGACGGAAAACTATCAGCAAAGCGAAGTCAACGTCACGGTGGTTGTCAGCCCGCTGGACATTACCAGTGCGGAAATTACCCTGGACAAAACAAGCCTGCCTTACGCGGGCATCGAGCAGGCTCCGGATGTGATTCGCGTGGCCTGTGGGGACCTTGACCTGTCTTCCGCCGATTATACGGTGGAAAAGGCGGAGGGCCTGGATGTGGGCACCTACACCATCACCGTGACCGGGCAGGGAAATTTCACCGGCAGCCAACAGGTCCAGTACGCCATCGTTCCCAAGGAGGTAAATGCGGACCTCAACGCCAAGAGTAAAGTGTACGACGGAACCACCGATGCCGAAGTTTCCGCCACGGTGTCCGCCGGCATTGCGGGCGAAACGCTGACCATCACCGGTCTGAAAGGCACCTTTGCCCAAAAGGATGTGGGCCAGAACCTTTCCGTGGCGGTGGATGTGACGCAGGCCCGGTGGGACAACACCAACTACCTTGTCAACTTCCCCGTGACAACCACTACCGCTTCCATCACGGCCGCGGACTTCACCTTTGCCGGTGTGGCCGATCAGTCGGTCAGAATCGGTAACGGAATGGATACGGTCAACGTGGTCGCAGCGGCAAGCGGTGTGGCAGGAGAAACCGTCCCTGGCACCGTACAGTGGTATAGCGATCCGGATTGTAAGCAACCCCTGGACGAAAGCTTCCTTTTCCGTGGCGCGGAAGGCGACAGGATCACCCTCTACTGGTCGTTCTCTCAGAAGGATAATGACAACTACAGCAAGACGCCGGTGACCGGCAGCAGCAATTTTACGCTGGTCAGCAAAATAGTACCCAAACTGGAAGCCGAAGGTCTGTCCAAAGTCTATGACGGCAAAGCCGTCACGCTGGACGACCTGCCCCACAGTGTGGATGTGCCGGGCAGCTGGTCGCTGGCCGACGGCACCCCTGAACTCAAAAACGTGGGTCAATACCAGGTTACCCTGCGCTTTACGCCTGAGGACAGCCGCAATTATGCAGAAGCAACCTGCAATGTGGCGGTCAATATCGAGTACCGGAGTTACTACATCAGCCTGAAACTTTCCGGCAACCGGATCAGCGCAGGGCAGGCATTGCCGACCGTAAGTCTGGTCTGCAGCGGTGCCCTGGAAGGCGACGACCTGCACTTCGATGTAGAACCGGTCTTTACCGGTTTGCCCCAGACCAGCACCCCGGGCAGTTATACCATCCAGTGGGCCAACTGGCAGGAAATTGCAGACGCGATCTATAAGAATCCGGATGCGGGGAACTATGCACTGCATCTGCAATTCATGGATACGCTGACCATCACCGACGCAGCGCTTCTGCCTGTGGAGGATGATGATTCCTACCGCCTGGAAACCACAACCGGTCTGACCGAAATCCCCCAGAGCCTGCGGGATGCCGGCTTTGAAACGGCGGATGCGGTGCTGGAGGAAATGTTCCGCTACATTGTTCAGAAAATGCCCGAAGCTACCAGACAAAATACCAGCCTGTATGATGTAACCCTCTATTACAGTGAGGATGGCGATGCTACCTGGGTCCGGGCTACCGAGGAAAACTTCCCCAAGGATGGCATCACCGTGGTTCTGCCTTACCCGGCGGGTACCAATGCTGCAGACTTTGACTTTGTCGTGACGCATATGCTTACGGTAGGAACTCCCGGTGCGGTGGAAATTCCGGCGGTGACCAAGACCGACAAGGGTCTGCAGTTTACCTTGCACAGCTTGTCGCCCGTTGCGGTGAGCTGGAAGGCTATTCAAACAGAGCAGGCTGCCGGGCAGGAACAGCAGTCCGCTCCTGCGCCCACAGCTACCCCGGTGCCTGCATCTTCCGGGGCGGCAATCTCCTATTACACCTGCCCGGCCTGCGGCTACCATGACTGGACCGCTACCGATGAGGGTTACCGGTGTGATCACTGCGGTTATCTGGAATCGCTGCGGCAGTTGTCCGGCTACGGCAATGTGCAGGGCTTCTATGAACCTGAGTCCGGCAGCGGTGCGGCGGCTTCGGCGGCTGTAACTATTGCCCAGACCGGTGACGAGAGCAACCCGGCCCTGTGGGCGGCTTTGGCGCTGATCAGCGCAGCCATGATGGGCGTTTTGTTCTACTGCAAGCGCAGAAACAAGAAAACCAGATAAAATCTGCCTTTACAAGTAAAAAGGGACGCGGGTCCGTATGGACCCGCGTCCCTTTTGGTTTGTTCAGTAGACCAACCGTTTCTGCAGCAGATAGTTGAGGAAGAACAGCCCCACATCCACCGGAATCTTGGCGGCCAGTTCCGGTGCTCCGGCGGGCAGCAGCACTGCCAGCTGCGCCACCAGCAAAGCGCTGGCCAGAGTTTTCAGCACTGTGATCAGGGTATACAGGCTGGCGGATTTGCCGTGGCCAGTATGGCTGTGGAATACAAGAAAATAGTTCAAAAGATAGTTGCACAGGGAAGAAATCACCCGGGCGGTGACAGTGGCGGCGATGATGGCAAGACTTTCCGGCAGGCGGGGGCGCAGGGCCGTACACAAAAACGAGAAGGCGGCCAGGTCCACCACGCTGGAGGAGAGGGAAGATACCGAAAATTTGCCAAAAGAGCGCACGGCGGCGGAATTCAAAGCAGGCATTTTTGTACATCCTTTCTCAAAAAGGCAAAACAAGGCGGGATGGAAAAACTCCGTCCCGACGCAGAAAAGCAACGTACAAAAAAGCAGTATAAAACTTTTTGGCTCAAAAGTCAACCGGCCCGCCGGACTGAAATTGCTTCCTCGCGGGGGGCGTTAAAGCACCAGCCGGTATACCAGGCAGGGGCGTCCGCCGGTGCCGTAGTTCATATCGCCGGTCACCTGCCCCTGTTGGGCCAGGTACCCCATGTAACGCCGTACCGTTACCACCGAAAGCCCCGATGCTGCGGCAATTTCTTCGCAGGTGTAGGCGCGGCTGGGATCGGCGTTCATGCAGGCCAGCACCCGTTCCTGGGTCAGGGGCTGCATTCCCTTGGGCAGGGTGGTCTGGCCGGGAGGGGCTGCGTGCAGCAGGCTGTCCAGGGCGTTCTGGTCCAGGCTGCCCCGCATGGCACTGCGCCGTCGGCAAAAGGCGTCCAGCGCACGGCAAAAACGCTCGTAGGCGAAGGGCTTTACCAGATAGTCCACCACACCCAGCCGGGTCAGCGCTTCCACGGTGGCGGCATCGTTGGCGGCGGTGATCATGATCACATCGGATTCAATGCCGGCCGCACGGATGGAACGCAAAAATTCCAGCCCGTTCATCTGAGGCATATAAAAATCCAGAATGATCAGGTCGGCGGCATTGTGGCGCAGCCAGTCCAGCGCCCGGCGGGGCTGGCCGAAGGTCTGGGCAACGGTAAAGCGGCCGTCCCGTTCGGCATAGCGGCGGTTCAGTTCAGTGATCATGGGGTCATCTTCTACGATGACAACGGTATACATACAGGCTCCTCTCTCTCAGTTGTCCGCCGTCTGCGGCGGGCGGAAGGTGATGATAAAGGACGACCCTACTCCCTGGGTGGATTCCACCCGGATCTCGCCCTTGTAGGTGTCTACAACACTTTTGACCAGGAACAGCCCGGTACCGTGGCCTTCCCCTTTGGAGGTGCTGCCCCGCTCAAAAATGTGCTCGCGTATTTCTTCGGTCATGCCGCAGGCGTTGTCGTCCACGCTCAGGATCAGGCCCCGGTCACTCTCCCGGATGGATACCCCCACTTCGTGCAGGGTGTCGGAAGGGCTGTTGCCAAAGGCGTCAAAAGCATTTTCAATCAGGTTGCCCAGCACGGTGATCATGCCCGATGCAGGCAGGTAATGGGTATCCGCACTTAAGCGGCTTTCGGGGTCCAGCGTCAGGCGGATGCCCAGTTCGGCGGCGCGGCAGCTTTTGCCGATGAGCAGCGCTGCGACCGACGGCTCGGCAATCTGCTGGGAGATGCGCCCCACCGACATAACGCGGGTATTGGTCAGCTGCAGAACGTATTCTTCGGCCTGCCGGGCCTCCCCCAGCTGCAAAAGGCCCAGAATCACATGCAGCTTGTTCATGAATTCATGGGTGTAGGCCCGCATGGCCTCCACAATGTGCTGTACGCCGGTCAGTTCCCGGGCCAGGTTGGCGACTTCGGTGCGGTTGCGGAAGATGGCCACCGCACCCACGATCTGCCCGTCCCGGCGCACCGGCATCCGGTCCGAGAGGATGCGCACATGGTGCAGCGATTCCAGGCTGATGTTGTATTCCGGCTGCTTGGTCTGCATCACGCGGGGAATGGTGGACTGGGGGTAAACCTCGGACAGCGGTTTGCCCAGCACCGCGCTTTTGTCAAAGGAGAGCATCTCTGCCGCCGCCCGGTTGATGTAGATGATCCGTTCCTCCCGGTCAATGGCAAGCATACCCTCGTCCAGGGCGTCTAGCAGTTCCATCCGGCGCAGGAACAGATCGCGGAAAGCATCCGGCTCATACCCCAGCAGATCGCTTTTGATGCGCTGTGCCAGCCGCAGGCTCAAAAAGGTGCCCAAGGTCAGCGCCGCAGCCCCAATGAACAGATACACCGCCAGGGTGTGCAGGGCGGTGGTGCGGATGGAACGCAGATATACACCGGCCATTACATAGCCCCGCACGCTGCCGTCCTGCCGGTATACGGCGGCATAGGCGCAGTGGTCGGCACCGGAAGGCGCCTGGTCATCATCCAGCAGCGGGGTGCCGCTTTCGGTCAGCCGGGCCATCAGGTCGGTATCCAGCGGGTCCAGCGTATCCAGGCTGCTCTGTTCTTCTTTGACATCGCAGAAATAGGAGGGGGTGCCGTCGGCTTCGTACACCGCAAACAGGTCAATGCCGGAAATTCCGTGCACCGTCCGGTCCACATAGTCGATCACCTGCTGAGCGTTGCCGTTCTCCACAATGCCCATGGTGTGGGAAACCGCCTGCACGGCGGCGGTAAGGGTGTCGTCGCGGATGCGGCTTTCCTGTTCCAGGTTCAGCCACAACCCGGCGCCGGTGGCCAGTACCATGGCCACCAGAATCCCCAGTACGGACACCCGGCGGATCTGCTGATATACGGTATGTCCGGCGGATTTTTTTTGCATGGGGCCTCGGTCCTTTCCTGTGCGGCATGGTGGGTGGGCGTTCTGCGGTTATGATACCACCTTCGCACAAAATCGTCAATCTTGCACAAAGTTTCTCCGCGAAAGGGGGCGCAAATGCGGGGCTTTGCACGGTTTTGTTTTTTTTATTTTCGTAAGCCTTATCAAACCCTTCTCCGCGGGCGTAAGATAGGGGCGAAAAAGAGGTGAACAAGTTGGAAGGTTTTAAAGAAACCCTGATCGATGCCCTTGCCAATAAAACCGCGTTTACCATCCCGGTTTTGGGCGGCATCCCCATCAGCTCGGCTGTGCTGGTGACCTGGATCATCATGGCGTTCTGGATCATCGTGACGCTGCTGGCCACCCGGAACCTGAAGGTCCGCAACCCCGGCAAATTCCAGATCGTGCTGGAATCCGGTGTGGAACTTCTCAACGGGTTTGCCAAGCAGACGCTCGGTCCGCATTGGCGTCCCTTTGCCCCGTACCTGGGCAGCGTGGCGCTGTACATCGGTCTGGCAAACATCATCAGCATTTTTGGCCTGACGCCCCCCACCAAGGACGTCAATGTGACCGCCGCATTGGCACTGATGAGCCTGGTACTGATCTACGGCGCACAGTTCCGCTACAACGGCCTGGCCCGCGGTATGAAACGCTTTGCCGAACCCATGCCGCTGCTGACCCCCATCAACGTGATGGAAATTGCCATCCGCCCGTTGGCATTGTGCATGCGACTGTTCGGTAACGTTCTGGGCGCATTCATCATCATGGAGATCATCAAGTATCTGGTGCCCGCTGTGGTGCCCGCCGTCTTCTGCATTTACTTTGATCTGTTCGACGGCCTTATCCAAACCATCGTATTCGTCTTTTTGACCGCTCTGTTCGCAGGCGAGGGAATCAAGGAAGAAGACTGATCCCCGCCCACACCGCGCGGCGCCGCCGCGCTCCAATGAACTTTCAGGAGGAAACTACTATGTCTATCGGAATCATCGCCGCAGGTCTCGCAGTTCTCACCGGTTTTGGCGCCGGCATCGGCATCGGCATCGCTACCGGCCACGCCAGCGACGCCATCGCCCGTCAGCCCGAAGCTTCCGGCAAGATCAACAGCACCCTGCTGCTGGGCTGCGCCATGGCAGAAGGTACCGCCATCTTCGGCTTCATCACCGCGTTGATCATCATCTTCGTGGGTTAAAAGGAGGTGTGCCCAAATGCTGGAAATCCAGCCGTGGACGATCTTTTTTACCATCGTCAACCTGTTGATTCTGTATTTCTTTTTCCGCAAATTCCTGTTTGGGCGCATCAATGCCGTGCTGGAACAGCGTGAACAATTGATCCGCACCCAGGTGGAAGAGGCCGAAAAGAACAATGCCGAGGCCCAGAAGACCCGGCAGGAATATGAAAGCAAACTGGCCGGTGCCCGGCAGGAAGCCGCCGATCTGGTGGCCGATGCCAAGCGCCGTGCCGATGTAGCCTACGCAGACCGGATGGCCCAGGCCGAAGCGGATGCCAAGCAGACAGCCGCCGAAGCCGAGGCCCGCATTGCGGCCGAACGCAGCGAGATGCTGCGCTCTGCCCGTGGCAAAGTGGCGCACCTGGCGGTCATGGCTGCCACCGAAGTGGCAGGCAAACGCCTGGACACCGACTCCGACCGTGCGCTGGCGGAGGAATTTTTGGCAAAGGTGGGTGAGCAGGCATGAGCGAAGCGACCGAGCGTTACGCTGCGGCCCTGTTCGGGGCTGCCCAGGGCGACGCGGGGGCCGTGCGCGCTGCCGCCGATGCCCTGATGGCTGACACCCAGCGCTGGAATGTGCTGGTGAGTGCCGCCACCACCGACGCCGAGAAAAAAGAGCTGCTGGCCGGTGCGCCGCAGCTGGACGGGCAGGATGCACTGAAAGCCTTCCTGCAGCTGCTGCTGGAAGAAGGCCATCTGGATGCCCTGCCCGAGATTTTGCCCGAATTCTCCCGCCTGGCGCTCAATGCCCAGGGCGGTATGGAATGTGTGATGACCTGCGCCCGCCAGCCGGACGAGGCCACCCAGGAGGCTGTTCGCAAGGCCGCCTGCAAACTGCGCGGGGCCCAGAACGTGGTGCTGCAGATCAAGATCGATCCCAGCCTGCTGGGCGGTTTTGTACTGGACATTGACGGCGTAACCTACGACCGCAGCGTCAAGGGCCGTCTGGACCGCCTGGCCCGCGGCATGGAAACTGCGCCCGGTGAGGACACGCTGGATCAGCTGGCCGCCCAGATGAAGGACGCCCTTTCCGGAAGCGCCGGGGACACCATGGCCACCGAGACCGGCCGCGTCATCGAGATCGGCGACGGCATTGCCAACGTCAGCGGTCTGC
>NZ_JACJKP010000113.1 GCF_016901605.1 Gemmiger formicilis | reverse complement strand
CGGAAAATTCATCCAGAATCCGGTGCAGTTCCCGCAGCGGGCCGGTCAGCTGGGTAAAGCACAGGTAGGCGGTCAGTACGGTGCCGATGGTGATGACGCCCTGGGATGCCAGCAAAACCGAAATCCCGATGACCAGTACGCTGAAGAATGCTTCATTTACAAACTTCAGGCAGTCGTACAGCGCCATGGCTTTATGGTGGCGCATTTCCTTTTTGCGCAGCTGTTCGGACTGTCCTTCAATGCGCAGGCTTTCGGTCTGGGCGCTGTCCAGTGTGCGGATGGTCTCAATACCGCCCAGTAACTCTACCATGGTGCCGTCCATATCGGCCTTGGTATCCATCAGTTCCACGCGGATGCCCTTTTGTGTACTGATCTGCCGGAAGACAATAAATGTGCCCACGGGAATGACCAGAATCACCATACATGCCACAGGGAAGGGCAGCTGCATAAAGATGGTCACAATGGCGGCCAGGCCGGTGGTCACGGCCGGGGCAAAGTCCATGAACAGCAGTTTGATCAGTTTGACGGTACCTTCCAGACTGCGGTTCAGACGGCCGTGAATGTTGCCGGTCATATGTTCACGAAAGTAGGCCAGCGGAGCTTTCAGCAGGGAGAGCGCAGCGCGCTGCCGGGCGTTTTTTTCGGCCTGGGTGGCCGCATCCTCTACAATAAGGCGGCGGATGACCTTGATGACTTCGTTGACCACGTTGACCAGCAGAATCACCAGCAGGATCGGAAGAACGGACTGGAAAGTTGCGGATTTGGCCGCTAATACATGGTCTGTAAGATACCCTACCGCCAGCGGCGTCATTTGGCTGAGAACGGCGGATATTCCCAGAATGGCCAGCACGATAAAAAATTCAAGCTTTTGTTTGCGGGGCAGCAACGCAAAAAGCCTGCCCCATATTTTGCGGGTTTGTTTGTCGGTGTTCATTCCGCACAGCACCCTTTCCCAAGATTTGCCTTCATTCTATCACAGTTTCGGCAGGAAGAAAACGGACCAGGGAATGGAAAATAAAAAATGCACAGGGGAAAGCTCCCTGTGCACAGTGTTGTTTACTGCGGACCGATGGGTTTGTCCGGCGGATATTCGCCCTGCATTTTGGCCTCCATGCGGCTCAGGCGGGCTTCCAGTTCCGAAATGCGCTGGCTGACAATATCGGGCAGTGCCTGCTGGTCCAGGTCGTCGGCCGGGCAGCATTTGATGTTGCCTACCCGCACCACTTCGGCGGGAACACCTACGGCGGTGGCGTTGGCGGGCAGGTTCTTCAGCACGACGCTGCCGGCGCCCACACGCACGTTATCGCCGATGTAAACCGGCCCCAGTACCTTGGCACCGGCGCCGATCAGAACGTTGTCGCCCAGGGTGGGGTGGCGCTTTCCGGTATCCTTGCCGGTGCCGCCCAGCGTTACGCCGTGATAGATGGTGCAGTTGTCGCCGATTTCGGTGGTTTCACCGAACACGATGCCCATGCCATGGTCGATAAACAGCTTGTGCCCGATTTTGGCACCGGGATGAATCTCGATGCCGGTCAAATGGCGGGAAAGCTGGCTGATCAGCCGCGCCAGAAAGAAACACTTTTTGCGATACAGAAAATGTGCAATGCGATGCGTGACCAGCACATGAAAACCGGGGTACAGAATGATGACCTCCAGCACATTGCGTGCGGCAGGGTCCTTATCCCGGATGTTTTTTGCGTCTTCCCAAAGCCCCATGATACAGTCCTCTCTATCCCAAACAATACTATTATAAATAGTAGCACATTTTTTGCCAAAAGGCAACGGGCGGCAAAACGGGCAGGCATTTTGTCAAATTGTCCAAAAGTTGACGCAAAAATCCATAAAATCCCTCACGGTGTAAAAGAATGACCTGCATTGACACATTTGCTGCGGCATGGTACAATAAGTAAAATCTGTGTAAGGGAGAGGTGCGCCACTATGCAAAGCTGTTCCGTCAGCTTCAAAATGTACGGTGGGGTGTTCTTTCCTGGCACCGCACAGGGTATCGCTTTTTGACTTTTCCCTTTTTTCGGGAAAAGTTTTTTTTTGCCCGCACGTCAAAGTGTGGGGCCCTGCCAAGAAAAAACAGGAGGTCTTGCCATGCTGATCCGCAACGCAAAAGACTGTGAAGGAAAATCCGTCGAACTCTGGCTGCGCGACGGCAAAATCGCCGCTGTGGGGTTGGGGCTTCTTGTTCCGGAAGGAGAGGAAGTTCTGGATGCCAAAGGCCGGACGGTTCTGCCTGCTTTTATCGATACACATTGCCACTGGCGCACGCCGGGCTTTGAGTATAAAGAGGATATCGCCACCGGTTCCGCCGCAGCGGCCGCGGGTGGGTACACCTTTGTGAACCTGATGCCCAACACCAAGCCGGTCTGCTCTTCGGCCGAGATTGCCCACGCCGTTCAGGAGGAGGCACGGCGCATCGGTCTGTGCGATGCCAACCAGACGGTATCCATCACCAAAGACTTCGACGGTAAAACCATCGACCACCTGGCGACCCTGCCGGAAGACATCAAGTTCATCACGGAGGATGGCCACGGCGTTATGAACAACGCTGTCATGGCGCGGGTCTTTGCGCTGGCGACCGAGCGCGGCCTTACGGTCATGTCCCATGCGGAGGACAGCGACATCAGCCCGTGGGATTACCGCCTGGCAGAAAACATCGAAACGGTGCGCAACTGCCACCTGGCCGAATACTACGGCACCCGGCTGCACATGTGCCATGTGTCTACCAAAGAAGCAGTGGATGCCATTCGCATCAGCCGGATGCGTGGCGCGCGGGTCAGCTGCGAAGTGACGCCCCATCATTTGTGGTTTGATGACAGCCGCCTGCAGTACAAGGTAAATCCGCCTATCCGTAAGGCTGATGATGTCACCGCCCTGATCGAAGCCATCAAGGATGGCACCGTAACCTGCATCGGAACCGACCACGCCCCTCATACGGCGGAGGAAAAGGAAAAAGGTGCCGCCGGTATGGTTGGGCTGGAAACCGCTTTCGGTGTTTGCTACACCAAGCTTTGCCGGGAACAGTGCCTGCCGCTGGAACTGCTCAGCTTCCTGATGAGCGCCGGCCCGGCAGCAGTTATGGGCTTGGCCGACCACAAGGGGCTGCTGGCCCCCGGCTATGATGCCGACGTGGTGCTGGTGGACCTGGACCATATGTACCAGGTGGATGCATCGGAACTGCACAGCAAGAGCAAAAACTGCCCCTATGATGGTGCTTATCTGTTTGGTAAAGTGGTTACCACCATCAAGGGCGGCAAGGTGACCTTTCAGATCGAGGAATAAATACAATTTTTAGAACGGGGGAACCATTATGACCAACATGGACAAACTGTATGAGAGCGTAGCTGCCAACGGCCCGGTCTGCGTCGGCCTGGATACCGAGATCAGCTACCTGCCCACTACCGACACCGCCAAGACGGCGGGGGAGAACGTTGTTGAGTTCAACCGCGCATTGATCAATGCCACCAAGGGCGTGGCGGGCTGCTACAAAGTACAGATCGCCTATTATGAATCCCTGGGTATGGACGGCATGCGCGCCTATGCGGAGACCCTGAAACTGGCCCGGGCCACCGGCCTGCCGGTGATCGCCGACATTAAGCGCGGCGATATTGCCAAAACGGCCGAGATGTATGCCAAGGCACACTTTACCGGTGACTTTGAAGCAGACATCATTACCTTGGCTCCCTATATGGGCCTGGATTCCATCAGCCCCTATCTGCCTTACTGCAAGGAGCAGGGCAAGGGTGTGTTCGTGCTTTGCCGCACTTCCAACCCCGGCGCCAAGGACTTTGAGTACCAGAAACTGGCCGACGGCCGCCATGTTTACGACCTGGTGGGCGACAGCCTGACCGAGCTGGGCAAGGACTATATGGGTGAGCACGGCTACTCCAGCATTGGTCTGGTCATCGGCGGCACCCATACCGAGGAAGCCACCGCAATCCGCGCAGCTTATAAGAACACCTTCTTCCTGATCCCGGGCTACGGTGCTCAGGGCGGCAAGGCGGCGGATATTGCCCAGTACCTTACCAAGGGCAACGGCGGTGTGGTCAACTCCAGCCGCGGCATTCTGCTGGCCTGGAAGAAGCAGCCCGGCGTAGCCTATGACGAAGCAGCCTACAATGAATGTGTGCGTATGCGGGAGGATATTCAGGGTGAATGCGATAAGCTGTAAGCTTCAGGTTCTGGCCCAGGAAAGCCTGGCGCCGGACATCCGCCGCTTGGTGGTGCAGTGGCAGGACCCCCGCCACGAACCCCATGCAGGTCAGTTTTATATGCTGCGCGCCTGGGCGCCGGACGCGCCCCCCATTCTGTCCCGTCCCATCAGCGTGCATGATTTCGACAATCAGACCGGTGCCCTGACTTTCCTGTATCAGGTCAAAGGGGAGGGCACTCAGAAACTGGCAGCCCTGCAGCCCGGTCAGACGCTGACCGTCACCGGCCCCTGCGGCAACGGTTTTGATGTTGCAGGCCTGGCACAGCAGTATGGCAAAATTGCCGTGGTGGGCGGCGGTATCGGCACGGCGCCGCTGCTGCTGCTCTGCAAGCAGCTCTGCCGCGCCGGCATTCGCCCGGACCTGTATGTGGGCTTCCGGGACGAACCCTACGGCATGGAAGCATTTGTGCCCTGGTGCCACACCATTCATCTGGCTACCGATTCCGGTGCCCACGGCCACCATGGTCTGGTCACCGACCTGCTGGATGCGGCCAATTATGACCTGGTGCTGACCTGCGGCCCAATGGTTATGATGCGCGGCGTGGCCAAACTTTGCGCGGCAGCCGGTACGCCCTGCCTGGCCAGCCTGGAGAAAAAGATGGCCTGCGGTCTGGGCGCCTGCCTGGGCTGCACCTGCCACACCAAGGTGGGCCCGCGCACCGTCTGCAAGGACGGCCCCGTATTCAAAGCTGAGGAGGTGTTCGACTGATGGCAGATCTGCATGTGGATTTTCTCGGTAAGCGGTTGGCCGGCCCGGTCATCGCAGCCTCCGGTACCTTCGGATTCGGTCCCGAATATGCCGACATCGAAGACCTGCGTCTGCTGGGCGGCATCTCCGGCAAAGGCCTGACCCTGAACGGTCAGCCCGGTAACGAGGGCGAACGCCTGTATGAAACCCCCTCCGGCCTGATGAACTCCATCGGCCTGCAGAACCCCGGCGTACAGCATTTCATCGATCATGAACTGCCCGCCATGCGCCGCTGCGGTACCACCGTCTGGGCCAATCTGGGCGGCCACACCATTGAAGAAAACGTGGAAGGCGTAGAGAAGCTCTGCGCCGTCGGCATTGATATTCTGGAACTGAATATCAGCTGCCCCAACGTCAAGCAGGGGGGTCTTGCTTTCGGTATCCGCGCACAGGACGCCAGTGAGGTGGTCAGCGCGGTGCGCAAAGTCTGCACGGTACCGCTGGTGGTCAAACTCAGCCCGCAGGCAGAAAACATCCCCGAGATGTGTAAAGCGGTGGAAGCAGCCGGTGCCGACGGCATCAGCCTTTGCAACACCTTCCAGGCCTGCGCCATTGATCTGGAAAAACGCCGCCCGGTGTTCAACAACACTTTTGCCGGTTTGTCCGGTCCGGCGGTGCGCCCCATTGCCCTGCGCATGGTCTGGCAGGCGGTGGGGGCCGTTAATATCCCGGTGGTGGGTCTTGGCGGCATCCTGACAGGACGCGATGCACTGGAGTTCATTATGGCCGGTGCAGCCGCTGTTCAGGTGGGTACGGCCAACTTCCTGGACCCCCAGGCCTGTGTGCGCATCACGGCGGAGATCGGCCAGTGGATGGATGCTCATGGCGTCAAGACGCTGGATGAAATCCGCGGCTGTGCCCGGCAGTGATTTGAATTTTTATGCATACATATTGCAATAATATTCAATTCGTGTTACTATAAAATGAGTATAATACAGGAGGAAAGTATCATGGCGAGAGAAGCAATCGAAGTTTTGAAGGAATGTGAAGCCTTCCTGGAGGGTCATTTCCTGCTGTCGTCCGGCCGTCATTCCAGCGCTTACTGCCAGATGGCGTTTCTGCAGCAGTACCCTGACCGCTGCGCCGAGGTTATGGCACCGGTGGCAGAAAAGCTGAAGGAACTCAACGTGGACGTTGTGGTGGGCCCTGCCATGGGCGGCATCGTGTACGCCTACGAACTGGGCCGTCAGCTGGGCAAGCGTGCCATCTTCACCGAGCGTGTGGATAATGTTATGACCCTCAAGCGGTTCCGCATTGAGCCGGGCCAGCGCTGCATCATTGCCGAGGACGTGGTCACCACCGGTGTTTCCAGCCTGGAAACCAAGCGCGTGATTGAAGAGGCCGGCGGCATCTGCCTGGGCATCGCCTGCGTGGTGGACCGCACCCGTGCCGACGCTCCGTCTCCGATTCCCATCGTCGCCAGCGCCCTCAAGCTGGATCTGCCCAACTACGCCCCGGAAGAGTGCCCGCTCTGCAAAGAGGGCAAACTGCCGCTGGTTCACCTGGGCAGCCGCAAAATGAAGGAAGCGGCCAAGCAGACTCTTTAATACGCAACAGGGAGTTTAGAATATGCAGGCATATCTGATACTGGCAAACGGCCGGGTGTTCCGGGGGCAAAGCATTGGTTGCCCCGGTACGACCATCGGCGAAGTGGTGTTTGCCACCGGTATGGTCGGCTTTGAGGAAACCCTCACCGACCCCAGTTACTATGGGCAGATCATCACCCAGACCTACCCGCTCATCGGCAACTATGGCATGAACCATGAGGATGTGGAGAGCGGCAAAATCTGGGCTCGCGGCTACATTGTGCGCGAAGCATGCAAGACGCCCTCCAACTTCCGCAGTGAAGAAACCCTGGATGCCTTCCTGAAAAAGTACGGCATCATCGGCATCGAAGGCATCGACACCCGCAGCCTGACCCGTACGCTCCGGGAGAGCGGTGTCATGAACGGCGCCATCACCACCGAGTTCGACCCCGAGGCCGAGCCGGAGAAGGTGGCAGAGCTGCTGCCCCGGATTGCAGCTTATGCTGTGACCGAAGCGGTCAAGACTGTGACCTGCCAGGAAGCCAAAACCTACGAGCCCACGGCGCAAGGCGCCTGGGAAGGCGAGCCGCTGCATGTGGCGCTGCTGGACCTGGGCTGCAAGAATAACATTGTGCGCTGCCTGCAGAAGCGCGGCTGCCGTGTGACGGTGCTGCCCGGCACCACCACCGCAGCAGAGCTGGCGGCGCTGAATCCCGACGGTCTGATGCTTTCCAACGGCCCCGGCGACCCGGCGGAAAACGTGGAGATCATCAAAAACATCGGGGAAATGCTGGATTCCGGCATTGCAGCCTTCGGCATCTGCCTGGGCCATCAGCTGACCGCTTTGGCGGCAGGAGCCAAGACCTGCAAGCTGAAGTACGGTCACCGCGGTGCCAACCAGCCTGTCAGCCATTACAGCGGCAAGCGCACCTTCATCACCAGCCAGAACCACGGTTATGCGGTGGAAGGGGAGACCCTGCCCGCGGAAGTGGGTCGTGTAAGCTATCGCAATGCCAACGACGGCACCTGCGAGGGCGTGGACTATTTCCGTTGGAACTGCTTTACGGTGCAGTTCCACCCGGAGGCCAACGGCGGCCCCAAGGATACCGAGTTCCTGTTTGACGAGTTTGTCAGCCGTATGCTGGCAGCGAAAGGAGTAAACATCGATGCCTAAAGACCCCAGTATCAAAAAGGTGCTGGTCATTGGTTCCGGCCCCATCATCATCGGTCAGGCGGCAGAGTTTGACTATTCCGGCACGCAGGCCTGCCGCGCCCTCAAATCCGAGGGTGTCGAGACGGTGCTCGTCAACTCCAACCCCGCCACCATCATGACCGACCCCGATATTGCCGATCATGTGTATATCGAACCGCTGACGGCGGAAGTCGTAGAGCGCATCATCGAAAAGGAAAAGCCGGATGCCATCCTGCCCAACCTGGGCGGCCAGATGGGCCTGAACCTTTCCATGGAACTGGCCCGCAACGGCTTCCTGGACCGCAGCGGCGTCCGTCTGCTGGCCTGCAAACCGGAGACCATCGACCGTGCCGAGGATCGTCAGCTCTTCAAAGATACCATGGAGAAGCTGAACCAGCCCATCATCCCCTCCAAGGTGGTTGAGGACCTGGACGATGCCCTGGACTTTGCCGAAGTGATCGGTTATCCCGTCATTGTCCGCCCGGCCTTCACCATGGGCGGTACCGGCGGCGGTATCTGCGAGGACCGCGAAAAGCTGCATGAAATTGCAACCAACGGTTTGCGTTTGTCGCCCATCCATCAGATTCTGGTGGAAAAGTGCATCTCCGGCTGGAAAGAAATCGAATACGAGGTCATGCGTGACTCCAAGGGCAACGTGATCACCGTTTGTAACATGGAGAACCTGGACCCCGTTGGCATCCACACCGGCGACTCCATCGTAGTGGCGCCCAGCCAGACCCTGTCTGATAAAGAGTACCAGATGCTGCGTACCGCTGCGTTGGACATCATCACCGAGCTGGGCATCGAGGGCGGCTGCAACTGCCAGTTTGCCCTGAAACCCGACAGCTTCGAGTACGCGGTTATCGAGGTCAACCCCCGAGTGTCCCGTTCTTCGGCGCTGGCCTCCAAGGCCACCGGCTACCCCATCGCCAAGGTGGCCACCAAGATCGCGCTGGGTTACACCCTGGACGAGATCACCAACGACGTTACCGGCGAGACCTGCGCCTGCTTCGAACCGGCGCTGGACTATGTTGTGGTCAAATACCCCAAGTGGCCCTTTGACAAATTCGTCTATGCGGACAAATCTCTGGGTACCCAGATGATGGCCACCGGCGAAGTCATGGCCATTGGCAATAACTTTGAGCATGCCATGATGAAGGCGGTTTCCTCCATCGAGCTGGGCATGGATACGCTGACCCTGCCGGATTTCGAGCAGCTTTCCACCGAGGAAATCATCGAGCATCTGCATGTGCAGGATTCCGAGCGTGCTTTCTGCGTATATGAAGCACTCAAGCGCGGTGTTCCCCACGAAACTATTTACAAGATCACTAAGATCGATTGGTGGTTCCTGGATAAGATGCAGCACCTGGCTGACATCGAAATGGGCCTGCAGAAAGGCGAACTGACCCGGGAAAAATATCTGGAAGCTAAGAAATTCGGCTTCCTGGACAAGACCATCAAGCGCCTGGCCGGCGTGGAAACGCTGCCCGAAGCCCCCAAAGCGGCTTTCAAGATGGTAGATACCTGCGCGGCCGAGTTCGCAGCCAAAACGCCGTACTTCTACTCCACCTATGATGAAGACAATGAGGCGGAGCAGTTTATTGCCGAGCGCAGCGATCCCAAAAAGAAGAAAGTGCTGGTATTCGGTTCCGGCCCCATCCGTATCGGTCAGGGCATCGAGTTTGACTACTGCTCGGTGCATGCCGTCTGGACGCTGAAAAACCACGGCTGCGAGGCCATTCTGGTCAACAACAACCCCGAGACCGTTTCCACCGACTTTGATACCGGTGACCGTCTGTACTTCGACCCGCTGAACCCCGAGAGCGTGGACAATATCATTGCCACCGAAAAACCCGACGGCTGCCTGGTCCAGTTCGGCGGTCAGACTGCCATCAAGCTGGCCAAGCACATGGACGAGATCGGTCTGCCCATCCTGGGCACCCCGGCAGATGCCATTGACGAGGCCGAGGACCGTGAACGCTTCGACCAGTTGCTGGAGCGCTGCGGCATTCCCCGCCCCGAGGGCCGTACCGTTTACACTCTGGACGAGGCACTGAAGGCAGCGCAGGAAGTTGGTTATCCTGTTCTGATGCGTCCTTCCTACGTTTTGGGCGGCCAGAACATGATCGTGGCCTACAACTCGGCGGACGTTATTGAGTATATGGGCGTCATTACCGCCCACGTGGATATGAGCCACCCGGTGCTGATGGATAAGTATATCTACGGTACCGAATGTGAGGTAGACGC
>NZ_JACJKP010001106.1 GCF_016901605.1 Gemmiger formicilis | reverse complement strand
GATTTTCCGCGAATTATCGCAAAATATTTTGCGCGTCAATGACCGCCGGGTACCTCTCTATATCCTTTCAATTCATCCTATTACGATTGCAAAAAGGGTAAAAAAATAACGGAGCAGTGCGAGCAAAAACTCCACATTACTCCGTTATATTTCACTTCATTGACAAATTAAATTGCCTTTTTGGACAAGATAATTTGCCCC
>NZ_JACJKP010001105.1 GCF_016901605.1 Gemmiger formicilis | reverse complement strand
TTCTGGCTGTACATGCGAAAGCGCCTGTCACAACTGTCTTAAGCATTACCGCAACCAAAACCTACATGGTTTACTTGACCGGTATGCAGCTTTGGAGCTCCTGCACTGGGCAAAGGACGGAGCGCGGCCCCATATGGCTTCAGTCATAGAACAAGTTCGTATGCTTATGCCGCTGAAAAGCATCTTGGAACAAGCAGGCGT
>NZ_JACJKP010001104.1 GCF_016901605.1 Gemmiger formicilis | reverse complement strand
GATTTTCCGCGAATTATCGCAAAATATTTTGCGCGTCAATGACCGCCGGGTACCTCTCTATATCCTTTCAATTCATCCTATTACGATTGCAAAAAGGGTAAAAAAATAACGGAGTAATGAAAGTGAAAACTCCACATTACTCCGTATATTTTTCAGTTCATTGACGAATTAAATTGCCTTTTTGGACAAGATAATTTGCCC
>NZ_JACJKP010000112.1 GCF_016901605.1 Gemmiger formicilis | reverse complement strand
GGGCAGGACAGCAAGGTCATCCGGCTGGACGAAAACGGCGCCGTGGTGAACTTTGTGATGAACGACAAATGCGCCGCCGGTACCGGACGTTTTCTGGAAATGATGGCCCGCACCATGGAGATGGACCTGGACGAGATGAGCAAGGCAGGCCTGCACTATAAGGAAGACATCACCATTTCCAGCATGTGCACGGTGTTTGCCGAGTCCGAGGTGGTTTCCCTCATTGCCCAGAACAAGCCCACCGACGATATCGTTCACGGCCTGAATAAGGCGGTCGCTTCCAAAACCGCTGCGCTGGCCAAGCGTGTGGGCGGCGAGGAGCGCTATATGATGACCGGCGGTGTTTCCAAGAACCGGGGGCTGGTAAAAGCCCTGGAAGAAAAGCTGGGTACTACGCTGGTAGTCAGCGAAAAAGCCCAGCTGTGCGGTGCGCTGGGTGCCGCCCTGTTTGCCATGGATATGGTGGAAACCCACTGATTCCGACATTCCGACATAGAAAAAGACCTGCTTTCCCGGGAAAGCAGGTCTTTTGTTTTGGTTTACCGCAGCAGGGCCGGGTCGATGGGATGCTGTTTGAAGTAGTATTCCCGGTCATTGTCGCTGATGGGCCGCAGCACCCGGCAGGGGTTGCCCACCGCCACCACATTGTCCGGCAGGTCTTTGGTGACCACACTGCCGGCCCCCACCACCACGTTATCGCCGATGGTGACGCCCGGCAGGATCACCGCCCCTGCACCGATCCAGCAGTTCCGGCCAATGTGGATGGGGGCATCGTACTGATACCCCTGGGCCCGCAGTTCCGGCAGAATGGGATGCCCCGCTGTGGCCACCGTTACGTTGGGGCCGAACATGGTGCAGTCCCCCACATAAATATGGGTGTCGTCCACCAGCGTCAGGTTAAAATTGGCATATACATTTTTACCGAAGTGGACAAATTTGCCGCCGAAATTGGCATGCAGGGGCGGTTCGATGTAGCACCCCTCCCCGATTTCGGCAAACATCTCCCGCAGCATCGCCGTCCGCTTGGCGCCCTCGGTGGGGCGGGTATGGTTGAAGTCGTACAGCCGGTCCAGGCAGCGGGTCTGCTCCTCCACCAGGGCTTCGTCATTGGGCAGATAGAGGGCGGTGCTGTGCATTTTTTCGTAAATGGTCATATAAAAGCCACCTCATCGTCGTCCAGGTCATCAAAATTATCCACAAAGGGCGGGTCCACCCGGACTTTTGCTTCCTGCTCTGCCGCCACATGGATCAATTTTGCCATCAGCGGCAGATAGGTAACCAGAAATACCGGCAGCCCCACCGCCACCGCGGTCTTTTTGTACCGGGCAGGAAGCAGCGCCCCCACCACCAGGCCCAGGGCCAGCAGGCAGCATTTGAGCAGCGCAATGGTCCGCCAGTCGGATTCCTGCAGGTAACGGTCGGCAATCACAAAAAGTTTTTTCATTAGGGAGTCCCTCCTGTCCCGTGGATTTTTCTTCATTATGGCAGATTTCCCCACCACTGTAAAGGGGGAAATTCCGCCGTTGCCGCCGTTCTTGCAGCCAGGGGGCCCGTTTGCTATACTGGATATATGAAACCGATTCCACAAGGAGGCACAGCCCATGAATATTACCGAGATCGCCAAGCTGGCGGGGGTATCCAAAACAGCGGTAAGCCGCTATTTTAACAATGGTTACCTGAGCGCCGAAAAAAAGGCTGCCATTGCCGAGGTAGTGGCCCGGACCGGCTACGCCCCCAGTGAGCAGGCCCGGACGCTGCGGGTACGGCGCACCCGGCAGATCGGTGTGGTGATGCCCCGGCTGAGCAGCGAGAGCACCGCCCGTGTGGTGGACGGCATCACCCTGAGTCTGGCCGGGGAGGGTTACCAGCTGCTGCTGGCCAACACCGCCAACGACCCGGACAAAGAGGTGGAATACCTGGACACCTTCCGTACCAGCGGGGTGGATGGGGTGATCTTTCTGGGCAGCATCTTTACCCCGGCCCACAAAAGCGTGCTGAGAAGCATGCACATGCCGGTGGTCATTGTAGCCCAGCAGTACGACGGGTACAACTGCGTTTACCACGATGACCGGGGCGCCGCCCAGGCCATGACCGAATTGCTGATCCGCCGGGGCAGCAGCCGTCCCCTGTATATCGGCGTTACCGCCCAGGACCGGGCGGCCGGATATGCCCGGCATGAGGGATACCTGGCCGCCCTGAAAGCCGCCGGACTGCCGCCCCGTGCCGAGGACATGCTGCTGAGCGATTTCACCATGGAATCGGGGTATCGCATTGCCCGTCAGCTGCTGGAAAAGCGCCGCCCGGATGGGATTTTCTGTGCTACCGATGCCATTGCCATCGGCGTCATGCAGGCCTGCCGGGAAGCCGGGCTTGCCGTGGGGCAGGATGTGCTGGTGGCGGGTATCGGAGATTCCGCCCTGGGGCGGGTCACCGCCGTGCCCCTGACCAGCGCCCACCTGCACTACAAAACCAGCGGACAGGAAGCCGCCCAGATGCTGCTGCGTCTGATGCACCGCCAGGGGGCCGGGGTGCGCTGCCTGCAGCTGGGTTATGAAGTAATGGAACGGGCCTCCACGGGAGGAGAAACCGCTCCCGCCATGTGAAACCATATGAAACCAACGAGATGAAACGGGCAAGTTCGGATTCTCTGCCAATGGACGATTCTGCTGTAATCGTGCTACAATAGCATTGCAGGATATGAAATCGGTTCCACTCGAACCGATACAGTTCGGAAAGGAGTATCGGACTATGGATTACAAAAAGACTGCACTTGCCATCCTGGATGCCGTGGGCGGAAAGGAAAACATCGTCAGCGCGGCACACTGCGCTACCCGGTTGCGGCTGGTCATTGCGGACAACGCCCGCTGCGACAAAAAGACGGTAGAAAACATCGACGGCGTCAAGGGTGCCTTTGAGGCATCCGGTCAGCTGCAGATCATCATCGGCACCGGTGCGGTGAACAAAGTCTACGACGAGTTTGTGGCCGCTGCGGGCATTGCCGCCGCCAGCAAGGAGGAAGTCAAACAGGCAGCCGCCGCCAAGGCGCCCTGGTACAAGCGGGCCATCAAGACGCTGGGCGATGTGTTTGTGCCCATCATCCCCGCCATTGTGGCCAGCGGCCTGCTCATGGGTCTGCTGGAAGGTTTCGCCAATGTTTTCCCCGGTCTGACGGAAAACGGCACCTACACCATCATCCACCTGTTCAGCAATGCGGCATTTGTATTTTTGCCCATCCTCATCGGCACCAGCGCTGCCAAGGTATTTGGCGGCAACATCTACCTGGGTGCGGTCATCGGCATGATCATGATCCACACCGATCTGGTCAACGCCTGGAACGTGGCTTCGGCAGAAAGCATCCCCACGGCCTCGGTCTGGTTCGGCCTGTATGACGTCAAACTGGTAGGATACCAGGGCCACGTCATCCCCGTCATCATCGCGGTCTGGCTCATGTGTGCCCTGGAAAAGCGGCTGCACAAGATCGTCCCCGAGATGATCGATCTGTTTGTCACTCCGTTGGTCAGCGTACTGGTCACCGGCTACCTGACCCTGACCGTCATCGGCCCTGTCTTCGGCACCGTGGAAAACTACGTTCTGGCCGCCGTGCAGACCCTGATCTCTCTCCCCTTCGGCCTTGGTTCCGCCCTGTGCGGTGCCATCTACGCCCCCACCGTGGTAGCCGGTGTGCACCACATGTATAATGCTCTGGAAGCCGGTATGCTCAGCTCCACCGGTTTTGATACCTGGATGCCCATTGCCAGCTGCGCCAACGTGGCCCAGGGCGCCGCAGCACTGGCCTTTGCCCTGCGCACCCGGGACGCCAAGCTCAAGAACATGGCGCTGCCCGCCTCGCTCAGCGCGTTCCTGGGCATTACCGAACCTGCCATCTTCGGCGTGAACCTGCGCTTCTTCAAGCCCTTTGTGGCCGGTATTGCGGGCAGCTGCATCGGTTCCCTGGTTGCCGGCTGGCTGCATGTTTCCTCCACGGCGTACGGCATCACGGGTGTGTTCGGCATCCTTATCACCACCCACAACCTGCCCCAGTACCTGATCAGCATTGCAGTCGCCTTTGTGGTGGCTTTCCTGGTAACGGTTGTGATCTACCGCGACCAGAAGGAGGAAGCTCATGCCTGATTGGCGCCAAACATTGCATCTGGAACCGCCCCGCGGCTGGCTGAACGATCCCAACGGGCTGTGCTATTTCGGCGGTCTGTATCACGTGTTCTTCCAGTACTGCCCCACCCACGCCAACGGTTCCGGGCCCAAACACTGGGGCCATTACCAAAGCCCCGACCTGCTGCACTGGACCTTTACCGGCGCGCCTTTGCACCCCGATACCCCGCAGGACAAAAGCGGTGCCTACTCCGGCTGTGCAGTGCCCTGTGGTGATACGGTCCGGCTGTACTACACCGGGAACGTAAAACATACCGGCCCTTACGACTACATCCGCACCGGGCGGGAAGCCAACACCATTCTGGTGGAAACCCCCGACGGGATTCACATTTCCCCCAAGCAGGTGCTGCTCACCAGCGCCGATTACCCTGCCGACTGTTCCCTGCACGTTCGGGACCCCAAGGTCTGGCGGGAGGACGGCATCTGGAAGATGGTGCTGGGTGCCCGCAGCCTGGCCGATGCGGGACGGGTACTGCTCTACCACAGCGACGACGGCCTTGCCTGGCGGCTGGCCCGTGTGCTGGAACCTCAACCCGCCTTTGGCTACATGTGGGAATGCCCGGACTGCTTCCCCCTGGAAGGCCGCACCTGGCTGAGCATCTCGCCCCAGGGGCTGCCCCACGGCGAGACCGAGAACCAGAACATCTACCAGAGCGGCTACTTTGAACTGCCCGGCGGCATCGAGAGCGGCACCCCCGGTCCCTTTACCGAATGGGATATGGGCTTTGATTTTTACGCGCCCCAGACTTTTGAGGCCCCCGACGGCCGACGTCTGCTCATCGGCTGGATGGGCATGCCCGACGCCGACTACCATAACCCCACCGAGGCACTGGGCTGGCAGCACTGCCTGACCGTCCCCCGGGAGGTCACGGCAGGCACTCACGGCCTTCGCCAGCGGCCCGCCCGGGAACTGGACGCCCTGGCCGACGGTTCCCCTTCTATCATCCGGAACGGCACCGCCGCTCTGCCCCTGCCCTGCCGTTTACAGGGCGTAGCCGAGGGAGATTTCTCCCTGACGCTGGCCGGTGGGCTGCACCTGGAGCGGGACACCGGCAGCGGGCTGGTCAGCCTGCGCTTCACCCGGGATTCCCTGGGCGGTGGCCGCACGATCCGCCGCGCCAGAGTGGGCAACGCTCCCCTGCGGCTGGACATTCTGGTGGATCGTTCCTCTCTGGAGATCTACCTCAACGACGGTGAAACCGTGTTCTCCACCCGGTTCTACCCCGATGAACCGCAGGTACCGCTGGTTGCGGAAGGTCTGCCCCTTACGGTGCAGCCGCTGCGCCCCATGGAATTCTGCGGTATGCAAAAAGAAGATTGACCAAAAAAAGAGACGCTTTCCGCGGAAAGCGTCTCTTTCTTATTTTCTTTCTCAGACGATCTTGCACACGTCCGCTTCCGGCACCACGCTGACAATACCGCCGTGGGTCTGGGTAGACAGGCTGGCAGCGCAGCAGGCAAACCGGGTCACCGCACGCATCTCTTCCACCGTCAGTTCTTCGGGCGCTTTGTTCAGGCGCAGGAACTGGCTCATGGCGCTGCCGCCGAAGATATCCCCGGCGCCGGTGGTGTCCACTACATGGATGCCCGTGGGCGAGGACACCTCGCCGCAGCCCTGGGCATTGGCAAAGTGGCAGCCCTTGGGGCCCAGGGTGGCGTAAACCAGCCGTACGCCGTATTCGCGCAGCAGCTTCTGGGCGCCCTCCTCCGGGGAGAGGCCCCACAGGAACTCGATCTCTTCATCGCTGATCTTGACGATGTCGGCCTGGTGCAGGCTCCATTCGATCTGTTCCTTGGCCGCTTCATCGTTGGGCCACAGGGGTTTGCGCAGGTTGGGGTCCAGACTGATGAGTTTGCCGTGGGCCTTGGCGTACGCCACCGCCGCCTGGGTGGCGGCACGGGCCGGTTCATTGGTCAGGCTCAGGGTGCCAAAATGGAACACCTTGCACTCATCCAGCAGCGAGAGGTCCATCTCTTCGGTGCGCAGGCAGGTATCGGCACCGGGCTTGCGCGCAAAGCTGAAGGAACGGTTGCCGGTAGCATCCAGCGTTACAAAAGCCAGCGTGGTAAATACCGCCGGGTCCACCACAATGCCGCGGGTCTCGATGCCGCGGTCCTGCAAAGTACTTACCAGCAGGTGACCAAAGGTATCGTCACCCACCTTGCCCACCAGCGCAGTGGAGCAGCCGTACTCCTGCAGCGCTGCCAGGAAATTGCCCGGCGCGCCGCCCGGCTGCGCCTTCAGCGTGGGGTAGCCGGCTTCGTCGGTGGAAACGGGGGCAAAGTCGATCAGCAACTCGCCGAGTGCAACAACGTCTTTCATTCTCATAACCTCCCGGAATCAATCGTCATACTGCGGGGTTTGCTCGGGGAAAGCCTGCGCAATGCGCGCTTCCAGCCCGAACGCCTCATTCAGTTTATTATACAACACAAACAGGGCTGCAAACAAGGGGAACCAGGCCCCCACCAGGGGTAAAAGCAGCAAAGTCCAGGGTGCGAACAGCACCATCAGCAGCCAGAACACCAGCTGCAGCGCTGCCGCCCCCAATACCGGCAGCGGATACCGCAACATAAACAGCAGCATATTGCGCAAACGCTGCCGGTTGGGCATCTCGAACAAAACCAGCTGCGGCCAATAGAGGGTAGCCAGCACAAAGAACAGCAGCCAGCTGACCAGATACACCAGAATCGTGCCCAGCCCCGGGAACACACTGCGCCAGAAAAACAGCATGACACCCGCAAAACTGGCCGCCCCCAAAAACAGCCCCGTCAGAATCCCGGGCCATATTGCCCCCCGGACATTTTGCCGCAGAGCACGGCGGGTATTCTCCCGCCAGCTGCCCGGTGCGTCCCGCAGTGCGCGCAGCAGCCCGTCGTACAGGCAGGCCAGGAACGGCCCCGCCACGGCGCCGCCCAGCACACAGGCCGCCAGCTGCACCAGCACGCTGCTGCTGAGCACCGCATAGGCCGTGCCCAGTCCCAGCGGGGCAAAGCCCAGAATCGTCAAAAGACCGGTGCCCACAAACCGTTTCCAGTTGCGGCCCAGAACATCCTGATACCGGTCAATGCCTACCAGCCGTCCGCGGGCGTCCCGCTGGGGCTCCCCCGCCGAATAAGGGCGAAAAAGATTCATGACAAGGCTCCTTCCTTATTGCTGCGAATCCTTGGTTGTGCCGCCGGGTTGATACCGCACCGGCAGGCAGACCAGCGGCGGCAGACCGGTAAAGTCCTTGGACAGGACCATATTGACCGCCGTTTCGGCCAGATCGGGCACCGGCTGCACAATGGTGGAACAGATATAATCCTTGTCCCCAAACATCCGGATACCGTCAAACCCGATGATCTGCACATCCTCCGGCACGCGCAACCCCAGGTCGCGCACCATCCGTTCCGCCTGCCAGGCCATCAGATCGGTGCCGCAGAACAACCCATCCAACGGGTCATCGGTTTCCAGCAGGTTGTGACGCAAAAACACTTCAAAGGCCGACAGCGGCGAACCGTCGGGCAGGTTGCACATTTCAAACCGCAGCCCGGCCTCCATACAGCCGCTGATAAAACCATCCTTGCGCTTGCTGGGTTCGTTGGTCAGGGATGACCCGATTCGCATGCAGGCCACATGGCGGCAGCCCAGTTCCGCCAGTTTTTGTGCCGCCAGCTGGCCGCCGCCAAAGTTATCCGACGCCACACAGGGCACCGCCACACTGAAAAAGCGGTCAATGGTCACAAAGGGGATGCCCGCCGGGATTTCCAACTTGGGATTGTAGGTCAGGGCAATGATGCCGTCCACCCGGTTGTGCACCACCATGCTGACAAACTCCTGTTCCCGGTCACGGTCATACTCGGTAAAACAGAGCATCATTTTGTAACCGCGTTTTTCCAGTGCCATATTGATGTAATGGGTCAACACCGCAAAAAACGGGGTGATGGTGTTGGGAATGATCAGCGCAATGGTACTGGTGCGGTTGCTTTTCAGGGCCTTGGCAGTGGGATTCACCTGATAGTTCAGTTTTTTGATGGCAGCTTCTACTTTTAAGCGGTAGGCTTCCCCCACCGGCAGCCCGTTGACCACCTTGGACACCGTCCCCAGGGCGACACCAGCCTCCCGGGCCACATCGCTCATGGTAGCGGTCTGTTTTTCTCCTTTCAAAGCAATTCACCTCACTGTTGGTGTTCTTTTATTGCAATCATTATACACCGTTTCACGGGCATTGTAAAGCATTTTCATGAAATATCATTTATTATTTCACCAGCTTTCATGCCGCTCGTCCCATGCAAAATGCACAACAAACAAGCATTTTGGTTGTGCAGAGCGACAAAACCGCCTGAATCTGTTGCATTTTTGTTTGTTTCCCATTGACTTTTGTGCCCATCGGTGGCATTTTGGTTTCACAGGATGCATGAAACGATTCACGAACCCGTTCACAAGAAGGAGGAATCATTATGAACAAGTTGCGCGCTGCGCCGCAAGCCCAACCGGCCGCTGGTGCCGCCGTGGTACACCGCAAACCGCTGAAGCAGCGCATTGCCGAGAACTGGCAGCTTTACCTGCTGCTGCTGATTCCGGTGATCATCACCATCGTTTATAAGTACGGCCCCATGTACGGCATCCAGATCGCCTTCCGTGATTTTAAGGCCAGCCGGGGCATCACCGGCAGCGAATGGGTGGGTCTGGAATGGTTCGAGGAGTTCTTCTCCTCCCCCAACTGCGGGCGCATGATCAAAAACACCGTGCTGCTGAGCCTGTACAGCCTGCTGTGGAGTTTCCCGGTGCCCATCATTCTGGCACTGGCACTGAACCAGCTGCGGTTCCGCAAACTGAAGCGGGTGGTGCAGACGGTGCTCTACGCGCCCCACTTCATCTCCACCATGATCATCTGCGGCATGCTGCGCATCTTCCTCAGCCCGTCCGGCGGCCTGATCAACCTGATCTTCGGTACCAGCATTGACTTCCTCAACCAGAGCACCCTCTTCCGCACCATCTATGTAGCCAGCGGCATCTGGCAGGAAGCCGGCTGGGGCACCATCATCTACCTGGCCACCCTTTCCAGCGTGGACACCGCCCTTTACGAAGCCGCCAAGGTGGACGGCGCGTCGGTATTCCAGCGCATTCTGCACATCGACCTGCCCGCCCTGGTCCCCATGGCAGTGCTGCAATTGATCCTGAGTGCTTCCAACCTGATGAACATCGGCTTTGAAAAGGTCTTCCTGCTGCAGACCGACCTGAACAAAGCCACCAGCGATATCATTGCCGTCTATGTGTACGAACAAGGTATCCAGCACGCCGAGTACAGTTACTCCACAGCCATCGGATTGTTCAACACGGCCGTCAACATCATATTGTTGATCATCGTCAGCCGCATTGCCAAGAAGGCAAGCGACGTACAGTTTGTATAAAGGAGGGGTCCCCATGTCTGCAAACGCCAAAACTCTGGGTAAAAGGCCTGGCGGCCTTTCCGACCGCGCCAGCGATGTAGTGCTGGTCGCCCTGAGCGTCGTCATCCTGCTGCTGGTCGCCTACCCGCTGTACTACATTCTGGTGGCGTCCTTCTCCGACCCGTACGATGTTTATGCCGGCAAGACCTTCCTGCTGCCCAGCCAGTTCAGCCTGAAAGGCTATGCCGCCGTCTTCTCTGACGACAGCATCCTGCTGGGCTACTGGAACAGCATCAAGTACACCGTGGTAGGCACGATCTTCTCGGTGGTGATGATCTACATCACCGCCTACCCCCTGTCCAACCCCGATTTGCCGGGACGCAAGTTTTTCAACATCTTCTTTGTCATTACCATGTACTTTGGCGGCGGTTTGATCCCCACCTACCTGATCGTCAAGGATACCGGCCTGATCAACACCATCTGGGCCATGTTCCTGCCCGGCGGCGTGGCGGTATCCAACATGATCATTGCCCGCAACTTCTTCGAAACCAGCATCCCCAAAGAGCTGAAGGAAGCCGCCGAAATCGACGGTGCCTCCAAGCTGCGGGTTTTCTGGGACATTATCATTCCCCTTTCCAAGCCCATCATGGCCGTTATGGTGGTGTTCAGCATGGTCGCCTACTGGAACGACTGGTTCACC
>NZ_JACJKP010001103.1 GCF_016901605.1 Gemmiger formicilis | reverse complement strand
TAATCTTCCAGCGGATAACCGGGCACGATCCCCCGTTTTTCTTCCACAACGCCTCTCCTTTCCACATTGTTGAACACGGTGTTCAACAAAAGTACGGTTTTGTTGCAAAAAGCTCCGTCGGGAAGATTGGTACATAATATTGCGTCCGTTTGAACGGGGCTTTTTGGAGCAAAATTAAAAAAGCGCACGGAGGCAGTTGAAC
>NZ_JACJKP010001102.1 GCF_016901605.1 Gemmiger formicilis | reverse complement strand
TAATCTTCCAGCGGATAACCGGGCACGATCCCCCGTTTTTCTTCCACAACGCCTCTCCTTTCCACATTGTTGAACACGGTGTTCAACAAAAGTACGGTTTTGTTGCAAAAAGCTGCCTTTGCAACAGCCGGCAGGGTATTTTTTGCTTGATGCATAAAAAATAACGTATCTATGGTAGCATAGGGGGCTGGAAAAAGCAAGC
>NZ_JACJKP010001101.1 GCF_016901605.1 Gemmiger formicilis | reverse complement strand
CAGCGGCGCGGGGGATACGGTATACAGCAGCGAAAAGACCTGGTATCCGGCCTGCAGGAATTGCATGGCTACCGGGTCGGTTTCCCGGGCGCTGCAACGCTCGTATCCACCGCCGGGCAGAAGCAACACCGCAGGACGGATGTTATAGTCAGACATTTCGGCTGTTTCATCCCGCAGATATCCGGTAAGAACGGCGCCGCTG
>NZ_JACJKP010001100.1 GCF_016901605.1 Gemmiger formicilis | reverse complement strand
GTTCAACTGCCTCCGTGCGCTTTTTTAATTTTGCTCCAAAAAGCCCCGTTCAAACGGACGCAATATTATGTACCAATCTTCCCGACGGAGCTTTTTGCAACAAAACCGTACTTTCGTAATACATTACAGCAGCAGGTGCATCCGTTCAAGCAAACGTTGATGTTCTGCGCCGGATTCCATAATATAAATGCGCGTTGTTTCG
>NZ_JACJKP010001099.1 GCF_016901605.1 Gemmiger formicilis | reverse complement strand
CGAAACAACGCGCATTTATATTATGGAATCCGGCGCAGAACATCAACGTTTGCTTGAACGGATGCACCTGCTGCTGTAATGTATTACGAAAGTACGGTTTTGTTGCAAAAAGCTGCCTTTGCAACAGCCGGCAGGGTATTTTTTGCTTGATGCATAAAAAATAACGTATCTATGGTAGCATAGGGGGCTGGAAAAAGCAAGC
>NZ_JACJKP010001098.1 GCF_016901605.1 Gemmiger formicilis | reverse complement strand
CACTGAAAAGTGACGCTTTTTTGTTTGACCGCTTATCGAATAAGGAGTCTTGTATGCTACATCTTTACTGGGGCGATGGCAAAGGAAAAACAACCGCCGCCATGGGCCTGGCGCTGCGCGCTTTAGGGCATAGGCGTAAGGTAGTTATTGTACAGTTTTTGAAGGACGGTACCAGCGGTGAAATAGAACCGCTGCGTCGCCTG
>NZ_JACJKP010001097.1 GCF_016901605.1 Gemmiger formicilis | reverse complement strand
GGCGGGCAGACCCAGCGGCTGATGCTGGCCCGGGCCCTTTATAAAAACGGGCCCATTCTCGCCCTGGACGAACCCACCGCGGCCCTGGACCCCCTGGCCGAGGACGATATCTACCAGAAATACAACCGGATGACGGCGGGCCGCACGGCGCTCTTCATCAGCCACCGGCTGGCCTCCACCCGGTTCTGTGACCGCATCGTGTT
>NZ_JACJKP010001096.1 GCF_016901605.1 Gemmiger formicilis | reverse complement strand
GGGCGGCCACGCCGTCGCCTGCACCTGAAACGCCCCAGCATTCTGGTAGCCGACCGGTTTTTCCCCAGCGATCTGTTCAGCCTGGACCGGCGGATGATTCTGGGGTTGGCCAGCAATCAGGACAGCACGGTCAGTCACGCCGCCATTATGGCCCGCAGCCTGGGGATTCCCGCCATTGTCCAATTGGGCGACGGCGTGGCCGCCC
>NZ_JACJKP010001095.1 GCF_016901605.1 Gemmiger formicilis | reverse complement strand
GGTAGACGCAGATGGAGTCGCCGGAATGCACACCGGTACGCTCGATCTGTTCCATGATGCCGGGCACCAGGAAATCCGTTCCGTCGCAGATGGCGTCTACCTCACATTCGGTACCGTAGATATACTTATCCATCAGCACCGGGTGGCTCATATCCACGTGGGCGGTAATGACGCCCATATACTCAATAACGTCCGCCGAGTTGTAG
>NZ_JACJKP010001094.1 GCF_016901605.1 Gemmiger formicilis | reverse complement strand
AATTTTACTTAGCTTAAAATCTCATTTCGCAGTTCTATATTCAGTTTTCAAGGTACATCTGACGCCTTCGGCGTCATCTGTCTTGCTTCACCTTGCGGTGAACCAAGGACATCGCCCCGTTTCCGGGACTCGACCATCGAGAAAGAAGTTATACTCGCGTCGCTTGCGCGCCGCTCGTATACCCTCGAGGGTCTTGCATAAGGTTT
>NZ_JACJKP010000111.1 GCF_016901605.1 Gemmiger formicilis | reverse complement strand
GAACTGAAGGGGGACTCAGCATGACTAACGAGATTGCTATTATCAAAATCAAACGGCTGATCCTCAACATCGCCAAATACGCCCTGCTGATCTTTTCCGCCTTTGTGGCGCTGGTGCCCATCGTCTCCTGCGTGATCACCGCCTTCAAAACCGATGAAGAGTACGCCACCACCAACGTGATGACGCTGCCCGAAAGCTGGCTCAACTTCGATAACTTTGTGATCGCCTGGCAGAAGGCCGATATGGGCCATGCCTTCCTGAACAGCTTCATCGTGCTGGTCTGCGTGCTGGCCGGCAGTGTGCTGATCTCTTCCATGCTGGCATACGTGCTCAACCGGTTCAAGTTCCATGGCAATACCCTGATCCGCAACCTGTTCACCATCGCCACCCTGATCCCCGGTATTGCCACCCAGGTTACCGTCTACCAGATCATGACCTCGCTGCACCTGATCAACTCTCTGCCCGGTTACATCATCCTGATGATGGGCACCGACGTTATCACCATCTACATCTTCCTGCAGTTCTTCGAGAATCTGCCCGTCAGCCTGGACGAAAGCGCCATTCTGGACGGCTGCAGCTACTTCGGGGTTTTCTTCAAGATCCTGCTGCCGCTGCTCAAGCCGGCCGTGGTTACCAGCGCCATCCTCAAGGGCGTGGGCACCTACAACGAATACTACATGGCCAACCTCTACCTGCAGGATAAGACCAAATACCAGGTGGTCTCCACCTCTCTGTACGTATTCTCCGGCCCCATGGGCAGCCAGTACAACTACATCTGTGCCGGCGTGCTCATCACCATCATCCCCGCACTGATCATCTTCCTGCTCTGCCAGGATCAGATCTACAGCGGCATGGCCGCCGGTGCGGTCAAAGGCTAACGCCTCTTCCGGCGTGCCGCGGCCCCGGGCTTATCGGGGCTGCCCGGCCGCCTATCACTCATCAGGAGGGTCCCTTCTATGAACACTGTCAAACTGTACTGCGACGCCCTGCCCAACATTCCCTGGCAGGATAAACCCGCTGACTGCGCCGGTCCGCTCTGGCGCTATACCGAAAACCCCGTTATCCGCCGCAACCCGCTGCCCGGTGTGGCCCGCATCTTCAACTCCGCCGTCATGCCCTACGAGGGTGCCTACATCGGCGTGTTCCGCGGCGAACAGACCAACGGCATTCCCTTTATCTACCTGGGACGCAGCAAGGATGCCATCCACTGGGATATTGAACCGGAAAAGATCCAGTTCGTCAACGAGGCAGGGGAGCCCTTCATGCCGCCCTACGCCTACGACCCGCGCCTGGTCAAGGTTGAGGACACCTACTATATCATCTGGTGCCAGGACGCCTACGGCGCTGCCATCGGCATGGCCAAAACCACCGATTTCAAGACCTTTACCCGGGTGGAAAATCCCTTCCTGCCCTTCAACCGCAACGCGGTGCTCTTCCCCCGCAAGATCAACGGCAACTTCAAGCTGCTGTCCCGTCCTTCCGACTCCGGCCATACGCCTTTCGGTGATATCTACATCAGCGAAAGCCCCGACATGAAGTACTGGGGCTGCCACCGCCATGTGATGGGCAAGGGCAGCAACTGGTGGGAGAATGTGAAGATCGGCGGCGGCGCCGCACCCATCGAGACCAGTGAAGGCTGGCTGCTGTTCTACCACGGCGTTACCGGCACCTGCAACGGTTTTGTGTACTCCATCGGCGGCGCCATCCTGGACCGCGACGAGCCCAGCAAGGTGCTCTACCGCTGCGGCACCTACCTGCTGACCCCCGAAACCGAGTACGAGGAACGTGGCTTTGTACCCAATGTCTGCTTCCCCTGTGCCACCCTGCAGGATGCCAAAACCGGCCGCATTGCCATCTACTACGGCTGCGCCGACAGCTATGTGGGTCTGGCTTTCACCACGGTGGACGAAGTGGTGAGCTACATCAAAGCGCATGACAACGCCAACGACGACGATCGTTCGCTGGGCCTGCGCTGAGAAGGAGGCGAGTGGTATGCGCATTGCACAGGCAGCACAACAAATGCTGACCGGCACCATCCTGCCGTTCTGGATGAATCTGCGCGACGACGAGCACGGCGGCTACTACGGCCTGATGGATTTTGATCTGCAGGTGGACAAAACCGCCGAGAAAGGCTGCATCCTGAACAGCCGCATCCTGTGGTTCTTTGCCCAGGCGGCCCTGGCCACCGGGCGGCAGGACCTGAAAGACCACGCCGCCCACGCCTACCGGTTCCTGCGGGACCATTGCCTGGACAAGGAGTACGGCGGTGTGTACTGGAGCCTGACCTATGACGGGCAGCCGCTGGATACCACCAAGCACACCTATAACCAGGCCTTTGCCATCTATGCGCTGGCGTCCTACTACCGCCTGACCGGTGAGGCCGAAGCATTGGAATCCGCCCGGCAGCTGTTCAGAATCATCGAGAACCACTGCACCGACGCGGAAGGCTACCTGGAAGCCTTTACCCGGGACTGGCAGCCCGAAAGCAACGAAAAACTCAGCGAAAACGGTGTGCTGGCCGCCAAGACCATGAACACGCTGCTCCATGTGTTTGAGGGGTACGCGGGCCTGTATGAAGCAGCCCCCGAAGAAATCGTGGGCCGGGCCATGCGCCGCATCCTGGGCATCTATGCCGATAAGATCTATGCCCCCGACCTGCACCGGCAGCTGGTATTTTTTGACGAACACTACCATTCCATCATTGATCTGTACAGCTACGGCCACGACATCGAATCCAGCTGGCTCATCGACTGGGGCTGCGCGCTGCTGGGTGACAAGGACCTGACGGCCCGCATTGCCGCCATCAACAGCGACCTGGCCCAGGCGATTCTGCACAAGGCTTACCGCAATCACTCGGTCATCAACGAGTGCGAGCGGGGCAAGGACGATCTGACCCGCGTATGGTGGGTACAGGCCGAGGCTGTGCTGGGGTTTGTGAATGAATACCAAAAATCCGGCCGGGCGGAATATGCCGCGGCGGCTGCCGATGTCTGGCATTACATCACCGAACATGTGGTGGACCACCGCCCCGGCGGCGAGTGGTTCTGGTGCCTGGACGACAATGCCCGGCCCAGTGACCGCCGCCCCATTGTGGAGCCGTGGAAATGCCCCTACCACAACGGCCGCATGTGCCTGGAACTTATGAGGAGGGACCCCGATGTCCAAGTGTGATCTGCACCCTGAATATTACCGCCAGAAGGCGAAACTGGAAGCGCTGCTGGCCCGCCGCAACGTGGTGGACGACAGCTTTTACAACGGCATCTATGACCGGTGGCAGTACCCTGTGCTGACCCGGGAGATGATCCCGCTGGAATGGCGTTTTGATCTGAACCCCGCCACCAACCCCTATTTTATGGAGCGGTTGGGCGTCAACGCCGCTTTCAATGCCGGAGCTATTGAACTGAACGGCAAATACTATCTGGTGGCCCGGGTAGAGGGCAACGACCGCAAGAGCTTTTTTGCGGTGGCGGAAAGCGATTCTCCCGTGGATGGCTTCCGCTTCTGGGAAAAGCCCGTGGAACTGCCCGATACCGAACCTGACGAAACCAACGTCTATGATATGCGCCTGACCAAGCACGAGGACGGCTGGATCTATGGTGTGTTCTGCTCCGAAAGCAAGGACACCAAAAATCCCGACCTGAGCGCGGCGGTGGCCGCGGCGGGCATTGTGCGCACCAAGGACCTGAAAACCTGGGAGCGGCTGCCCAACCTGGTGACCAAGCGCAGCCCCCAGCAGCGCAACGTGGACCTGCTGCCGGAGTTTGTGAACGGCAAGTACGCCTTCTATACCCGCCCCATGGACGATTTCATCGATACCGGTTCGGGCGGAGGCATCGGCTTTGGCCTGTGTGAGGATATCACCCACGCCGTCATCGACGAGGAAATCATCACCAGCCCCCGCCGTTACCACACCATCACCGAGGCCAAGAACGGCGAAGGTGCCACCCCCATCAAGACCGAAAAGGGCTGGCTGCACATTGCCCACGGCGTGCGCAACACCGCCGCCGGACTGCGGTATGTGGTGTATCTCTTCGTCACCGACCTGAAAGAACCCTGGAAGGTCATTGCCGAACCCTCCGGCTTCCTCATCGCGCCCCGTGACTGGGAGCGTGTAGGCGATGTATCCAACGTGGTGTTCACCAACGGCGCCATTGCCCGGGAGGACGGCAGCGTCTACATCTACTACGCCGCCAGCGATACCCGGCTGCATGTGGCCACCACCACGGTGGACAAACTGCTGGACTTTGCGTTCAACACCCCGGCGGACCCGCTGCGCAGCCGTGACTGTGTGGCCCAGCGGTGCGAACTCATTGAAAAAAATCTTGCTTACCTGAAAGAAGGGAAGTAAAATGAAGCTGCAAGCGGCTGCTGTGTTCAGCAGTGACATGGTGCTGCAGCGGGAAACGGCGGTTCCCGTATGGGGGGCCGCCGTGCCCGGTGCTGCGGTCACCGTCCGCCTGACGCCCGGCGGGCTTTCTGCCCGGACCGTGGCAGATGCAGATGGGCACTGGATGCTCACGTTGTCCCCGCAGCCTGCGGGCGGCCCCTTCACCATGGTGCTGCAAAGCGGGGCGGATACCCAGACCTTTACCGGCGTGTATTTTGGCGAAGTCTGGCTGGCCGGCGGGCAAAGCAATATGGAATTGCCTTTGTCCGGTTCGCGGGACGGGGAAACCGTGCTGGCCGCTTGCCATGATGAACTGCTGCATTTTTACGAGACCCCCAAGGTCACCACGACGGCAGCGGCCGAAGCTGCCCCCAGCCGGTGGCAGATCGTAGGGCCGGAAACCGCCGCCAATCTTTCGGCGGTGGCCTACTACGCCGCCCGGGAACTGGCCCATGCCCTGCATGTCCATGTGGGCATTCTGGAATGTTTCTGGGGCGGTACCTACGCCCATTGCTGGCTGCCGCGGGAGCAGCTGGCCACCTTCCCCGAAGGCCGTCGCCGCCTGGCCTGGTACGATGCCCGGGTAGGGGACAAGACCGACGAAGCGTTCGAAGCCGAATGCGCAGCCTACCAGGCGGAGGTGGACAGCTGGAATGCCCGCATTGCCGCCCGCCGTGCTGTGGAACCGGACGTGAGCTGGACGGTGCTGAACGAGGAGTGCGGTCTGTATCCGTGGCCGCCGCCCGCCGGTCGCACCGGCTTCCAGCGGCCGGGCAATCTGTACGAAAGTATGCTGCGCCGCGTCTGCCCCTATGCCCTGCGGGGTTTCTGGTACTATCAGGGGGAACAGGACGAGGAATGGCCCCGGGACTACGAAACGGAACTGACCTGCCTGGTGCGCCGCTGGCGCGCCGACTGGCAGGATGCCGATGCCCGGCTGCCCTTTTTGCTGGTGCAGCTGCCCATGTATGCTACCGGCGCAGGGGAGAACAGCTGGCCCATCCTGCGGGACGCCCAGGCCGCTGTGGCCCGGCGGGAACCCAATGCGGGGCTGGTGGTACTGGCGGACCTGGGGGAGGCGGATAACATCCACCCCGTGGATAAAGCCCCGGTGGGCCGTCGGCTGGCACTGCTGACGCTGGAGACGGCCTATGGCCGCCCCGTTGCGGGGCACGCGCCCCAACTGGCCGGAGCGACCCGGCAGGGCGAAAAGGCGATCCTGCGTTTTGCCCACGTTGCCGGCGGGCTGAAGCTGGCCGGGGAACCTTCCGGTTTGGAACTGGCCGGTACAGACGGCAACTTTGTGCCGGCGCAGGCTTATGCCGTGGGGGATACCGTTACCCTGCACAGCCCAAAAGTGCCGCACCCCGCCTTTGTGCGGTATGCCTGGTATAACTTCGGTCCGGCCCGGTTGTACGGCGGGACCGGGCTGCCCGCCGTCCCCTTTGGGGCTACACCGCTTATCTCTGTCTGATTCCGGGAGGAATGACCCATGAAAAACAACCACCTGCCCGATTCTCCCTTCTTCCGTTTTATGGATGTGGTCGGGGATGTCTTTTTGCTGAATCTCTGCTGGCTGGCAGGCTGCCTGCCGGTGGTCACGGCGGGAGCTTCCACAACGGCGGCTTTCTCGGTGGCCGGTAAAATGGCAGCCGGGCAGGAATACCGCGTTTTTCATGATTACGGCACAGCTTTCCGGCGTGATTTTGCCCTTTCCACCCGCACCTGGCTGGTGATGGTGGTGCTGGGCCTGCTGCTCTGGTTTGACTATCAGCTGGGGCTGGCCAAATCCGGTTCCCTGGGCGGCATCCTGATCGCATCCGCCTCGGCATTCGGGGTGATCTGGATGGCTGCGTTGGGCGGTGGTTTTGCCCTGCTGGGGCGCTTTGCCTACCGCCGCGGCCGGGATGCCATGAAGGACGGCCTGCGCCTGTGCCTGGCGCGCCCCCAGGCGGCGCTGGTCTGGCTGGTGTTCATGGGTACGCTGCCGGTACTGTACGGCAGTACCCCCCAGCTGTTCTGGTACCTGTTCCCCCTGTGGCTTCTCATCGGGGGCGGCACCGCAATCGTGCTCACTGCGCGGCTTCTGCGGCCTGCCTTTGTGAAAATCGAGGAAGGGCAGCACTAAAAGCCGGGCTGCCGCGCTAACCCCGCGACGGGGGCGGGCGCCAAGAAAAAACAAGATACAGCCGGGCGACCCACTGCCGGTGTGCAGTGGGAATCCCGGCTGATTTTTACGCTACCACAAGGAGCGACCCATTATGATTGCTTACGATCCAACAAATCATACCTGTGCGCTGCATACTGCTCACACCACCTATCAGCTGGCGGCAGATGCCGACGGCCGGTTGCTGCATCTCTATTACGGTCCGCGTGCCGGTGCCTTCCGCACGGTGCCGCCGCCCCATAATGACCCCGGATGCTGGCCGGACCTGCTGCCCCAGGAATGGCCTGCACCCGGCCTGGGCGATAACCACACGCCCTTTTTTGCCCTGGACTGGGCCGATGGCTCCCGTGCCGCGGATCTGCGTTTTGCCGGGGCGGAAGTCTGTTCCGGTACAGAACCGCTGCCCGGGCTGCCGTCCTTTCATACCGGCGGCGAGACGCTGCGCGTGACGCTGCAGGACCCGCGGGGATTGACGGTAACATTGCTTTACGCCGTGTTTGAAGATTGTGACCTGATCACCCGTGCCGCGGTGGTGCAAAATACCGGCACGACGCCCCTCACCCTGCAGGGAGTGCCTTCCGGCGTGGTGGATTTCGGCCGCAAAGATCTGGACCTGATCACCTTTGACGGTGCCTGGGCAGGGGAGCGCACCCCGTTCCGTGCTCCGGTACGTCCCGGTGTGCAGAGCGTGGGCAGCGTGGGCGGTATTCCCACCCATGCACACAATCCCGCTGTGGTGCTGTGCGCCCCCGATGCTACCGAAACCTCCGGCGAATGCTGGGGTGCCGCGCTGGTGTACAGCGGCAATTTCCGGATTCAGACCGAGCGTACCACCGCAGGCATCCGGCTTTCGGCGGGCATAGAACCCTACGGGTTTGCCTGGACGCTGGCACCCGGGGAATGTTTTGTTACCCCGGAACTGGCGCTGGTATACAGCAGCCGGGGCCTGGGCGGGATGAGCCGCTGTTTCCATAACGCTGTGCGCGGCCACCTGCTGCGCGCACGCTGGCAGGATCTGACCGCAGCCCGGCCGGTGCTGCTGAACAGCTGGGAAGCCTGTTATTTTGACTTCAACGAAGAAAAGCTGCTCACGCTGGCCCGGGCCGCCAAAACCGCCGGTGCCGATCTGTTTGTGCTGGACGATGGCTGGTTCCGTGGCCGCAACAGCGATACCACCAGTCTGGGTGACTGGGCTGCCGATACAGCCAAACTGCCCGACGGCGTGGCAGGGCTTTGCAGTAAGATTCGGGCCTTGGGGCTGGAATTCGGCATCTGGGTGGAACCGGAAGCCGTCAGCCCCGACAGTGACCTTTTCCGTGCCCATCCCGACTGGGCGCTGCAGATTCCCGGCCGCGATACGCTGGAAATCCGCCACCAGTACACCCTGGATTTTTCCCGCGCCGATGTGCGGGAAGGCATCTGGCAGCAGCTTACCGAACTGCTGGACAGCTGCCCCATAAGCTACCTTAAATGGGATATGAACCGCAGCCTGGCCAATGTGTGGAGCGCAGCCCTGCCTGCTGACCGCCAGGGCGAAGTGTACCACCGCTATGTGCTGGGCCTGTATGAGCTGCAGCAGCGCCTGGTGGACCGTTACCCCGACCTGCTGTTGGAAAACTGTGCCGGCGGCGGTGCCCGGTTTGACCTGGGCATGCTGTATTACAGCTCGCAGATCTGGTGCAGCGACAATACCGACGCCCTGGACCGCCTGATGATCCAGTACGGCACCAGCTTTTTCTACCCGCCCTGTGTAATGGGGGCCCACTATTCCACCGTGCCCAACCATACCACCGGACGCACCGCCAGTGTGGAAGCCCGCATGGCAGCGGCGCTTTCGGGCACGTTCGGGTTTGAACTGGACCTGACCCGCTATACGCCGGCGCAGTTGGCTGAATTGCGTCCCTTTGTGGACTTCTACCGGGCGCATGGCGCCTTGCTGCGCACCGGCAGCCTGTACCGGCTTTGCCCGCCGGACGGCAGCGGCGCCGCCTGGGCCATTGCGGCACCGGATGGCAGCGAAGCGGTGGTCTTTGCGTCGGACCGTGCGTTGGATGGGCGCTGCCTGGTGCTGCCCTTTGCCGTGCCCGGCAAAATGTATCGCGCCCATATACGGGCTACCGGCCAGGAACTGCAAAACCACCGCTGGGACGGCGAGGAACTGGCGGTCCATGGCCTGCCGCTGCCGGACCTTCGGGCAGACTTGCCGGGGTATCTTTGCTATTTACAACAGGAGGACTGAACCATGCAAACTGTACATGGCATCAACTTTGCTCCCTTTTCTCCCCGCGGCGCGTTGGCGGGGGAAGCCGTCCGCGATGAGCTGCGCCGTATGCACCGGCTGACCGGGGCCGATACCGTGATTTTCTGTCCCGGTGCCGTGCAGGCAACTCCGTTTACCGAAACCATTGATTTTACCGGTGCCCATACCACCGCCGATGAGGAACTGCTGGCCATCACCCGGGCTGCCAAAGACCTGGGGCTGCGGGTATTCTGGAAACCCACCGTCAACTGTCTGGACGGCACCTGGCGTGCCCACATCAGCTTTTTTGACCACGACGTTCCCTGTGAACCCAAGTGGGGGCCCTGGTTTGCCGGGTATACGGCATTTCAGACCCACTTTGCGGCGCTGGCACAGCAGGCCGGGATCGAGCTGCTGATCCTGGGCTGCGAGATGACCAAGACCGAACACCGGGAAGAGGAATGGCGCGCCTGCATCTCCTCGGTGCGCAGTGTCTACGACGGCGCCGTGGCTTATAACTGCGATAAATACGGCGAAGCGTTCGTGCCCTGGTGGGACGCGGTGGATGTGATGGCGTCCAGCGGCTATTACCCGGTGGATGCCATCGGGGAAAATCTGGACCGCATCCGGCCGCTGGTGGAAAAGGCGGCCAAACCTTTCTTCTTTGCCGAGGCAGGCTGTATGCGGGTGCGTGGGTCCGCGCAGGTCCCCAACGACTGGACCCTGCAGGGCGAACCCGATGACGAGGAACAGAACCGCTGGTATCAGGCGCTGTTTGCGGTTATGGAAACCCGACCCTGGCTGCGGGGTGCCGCCCTGTGGGACTGGCCTTTGGATGCAGCGCATGACAATCCCTATGCGTTCAGCCGGGCCCCGGCCCTGCAGACCATCCGTTCGGCCTGGAACCGGGAGCAGAAATAAAAAAACAGCCTCACCGCAGCGTGAGGCTGTTTTTTAGTGCTGCCCGTTTTGGGTAAGGCAATACAAAAGCCGCAGGCCTCCCAAAAGGGAGGCCTGCGGTTCTGAAAAAAGAGAGAGAGGTGCTGCTGCCGACAATTTATCGGAAGCAGATTATTGGTCTTTTTGCTGGTTCTTTTCTTTCAGGTAAGCAATGTTTTTCTCCACCTGCTTTTTGCCCAGGGGGTAAATCAGGGCCAGGGCCAGCGCCAGCGCCAGCAGTACAAAGCCCGCGGCGGGCACCGGGCAGGTGATGTTGTAAATGCCGTCCAGAACAGTGGCATCAAAGGCGGTGGCGCTGGTATAGCCGATCATGGTCAGCATGGTGCCGCTCAGGCTGGAGGAGGCAGCCTGGCCCAGCTTACGGGCGAAAGAATACACCGAGTAGATGGTGCCGTCGGTGCGCTGGCCGGTGCGGACTTCGGCGTCATCGATGACGTCGGTGATCATGGCCCAGCAGACCACGTTGAAGAAGGCGATGCCCATGTAAGCGATGAGGTAGAGCACGATCCAGACGATCAGGTTATCGGTGTGCAGCAGGAACGCCACAAACAGAGCGGCGGCA